>JAJCYU010000191.1 GCA_029262755.1 Anaerolineae bacterium | reverse complement strand
GATGCCGCTCGCCAGCTGTGTGCCTACCTTGAAGGCGAGATCGCACAGGTCGACGTTCCTATCGACTGGTCGGTGCTCGAACCGTTCCAGGCCGACGTACTGCGCCGGGTCGCCGCCATCCCGCCCGGCGGGACCCGCACTTACGGCCAGTTGGCGAACGAACTCGAGCGACCGGGCGGCGCGCGCGCCGTCGGCGCCGCTAGCGCGGCGAACCCGATGCCGCTCGTGCTGCCCTGCCACCGTGTCGTGGCGGCGGACGGCGGTATGGGCGGCTATAGCGGGCCCGGTGGCGTAGAGACGAAGGCCTGGTTGCTCCGGCTGGAGGGTTCCGCGCTGCTGTAGGATGGCCACGGCATTCACCATGGCGCCGTTCTGCGATCGATTGCCCTATATGAGACCCAAGCCTCCCTTTTGCCTCGTCTATAATCGCCGTCCTTCCAATCTGCGCTGACGAACGCGATACGAACGCACGCAGGCACGATCCACGACTGGCGATCGCACGCAACGCAGCATGCCGCAACGCGGACCTACCCTGTCCCGGAACCCGGAGCCCATCATGGCCGTGCCGTTTATCGATCTTCGTCGCTTCGAGGAGGACTTCCTCGATCGTTGGGCCGGGCGCTGCGCCGACATCGCGGCCAACACGCGCTTCGTCGGCGGGCCGGACGTCGCGGGCTTCGAGGCGCGCCTCGCGGCGGACGGCGGGACGGCGCATGCGATCGGGTGCGCGAACGGCACGGACGCGATCCAGCTCGCCCTGCGTGCACTCGGCGTGGGGGAGGGCGATGTCGTGATCATCCCCGACGCGACCTTCTGGGCCACCTTCGAGGCGGTGGTCAACGTCGGCGCGAAGGTGGTGACGGTCGACATCGACCCCGACGATCTGCAGATGGACTTGGCGGCCTTCCGCGACGCTGTGGACCGCTACGAGCCGGCGGCGGCGATCCTCGTTCACCTCTACGGCTGGGGTTCCGCTCGCTTGGAGGAGTTTCGCGCCTTGTGCGCCGAGCGCGAGCTGCCGCTGATCGAAGACGGCGCGCAGACGTGGGGAACGACCTGGAACGGGCGCTCGATCTACGCCGGCGCGCACGTGTCCACCGTCTCGTTCTACCCGGCGAAGGTCCTCGGCGCCTGCGGCGACGCGGGCGCGGTGTTGTGCAACGACGACGCGTTGGCGCTACGCATCCGTCGCCTGGGCAACCACGGCCGCACCGACCACTACGAGCACGGCCTCATCGGATGGAACAGCCGGCTGGGCGGCCACGAAGCGGCCTGGCTCGATCTCAGCATGGACTATCTCGACGCCCGCCTCGGGTCCCGCCGCGCCGCCGCCGCCGCATACCGCGCGCGCCTCGCGCCGCTCGGCGTCCGGACGGTCGCGCCGCCGGAAGGCTATGTCGAGAACGCCTACCTCGCGGTCACGCTGCACGAGCCCGAGGACCGTCCCGCCGTCGAGGCGGTGCTGCGCGAGCGGGAGATCGGCTTCGGCGTGGTCTACCCCGGCGCGATGAGCCGTCAGGCGGCCGCGCCGCCCTTCCTCATCGGCCGCATCGGCGGCGAGCAGGCGGACCTCCTCGCGCGCGGCGTGCTCAACCCGCCCCTCTTCGCAGGTATCACGGAGGCCGAGATCGACGAGGTCGTCGATGCCTTCGCGGCGGCGTTGGCCGTCGGCGCGTGACCGGCGCGAATCGCCCCGGCGTGCGCATCGCCGACACCGCGATCGTCCATCCCGACGCAGAGCTCGGCGAGGGCAGCCAGGTGTGGCATCACAGCCAGGTCCGCGAGGGCGTGCGCATGGGCCGCGGCTGCATCGTGGGCAAGGATGTCTACGTGGACTCCGATGTCGTCCTGGGCGACCAGTGCAAGGTTCAAAACGGCGCCCAGCTGTTCCACGGCGCGCAACTCGAGGACGGCGTGTTCATCGGGCCGGGCGTGATCCTGACCAACGACCGCGTCCCCCGCGCGATCAACGCAGACGGCTCGCTCAAGTCCGCCGACGACTGGGTCGTAGGCCGAACGCTGATCCGCCGCGGCGCATCGATCGGCGCCGGCGCGACCATCGTGACAGACGTGACCATCGGACGCTTCGCGATGGTCGCCGCTGGCGCTGTAGTGACGGCCGATGTCGCCGATCACGCGCTCGTGGTGGGCGTGCCGGCGCGCGCCGTGGGCTGGGTGTGTGCCTGCGGTGAGCGGCTGCGCGAGGCCGGCGAGGCGGATGAGGCGGGCGCGGCGCGCTGGAACTGCGCGGTCTGCGGGCGCGCGTATGCGCTGGCCGGCCACGGCCTCGTCGCGATCGACCCCAACGATGCTCGAGCTACCGATGACCGACACGATTCGCACGACGCGCGCCCCCAACCTAGCGCGCACCAGGAGAACGGATCATGACCTTGCGAGCAGCCGTCATCGGCGTGGGTGCGATGGGGCGCCATCATGCCCGCGTGTACCGGGAGCTCGACGGCGTCGATCTGGTCGGCGTGGCTGATCCGAGCGAAGAAAACGCGGCGTTTGTGGGCGGGCGCTACGGCGTGCCCACCTTTGCCGATCACGTCGAGATGCTCGAGACGGTGCGGCCCGATCTGGTGTCGGTGGTCGTTCCGACGAAGCTGCATTTGCGCGTTGCGGGCGACGCGATCGATGCCGGCGCCGGCGTGCTCGTCGAGAAGCCGATCGCCGCGACGGCCGACGAGGGACGGGCGTTGATCGAGCGTGCGCGCGCGGCGGGCGTGGTGCTCACCGTGGGCCACATCGAGCGCTTCAATCCGGCGGTGCGCGCGTTGAAGGAGCGGCTGGACGCCGGCGCGCTCGGGCGGATCTTCGTGATCCGCGCCCGACGCACGGGCCCCTTTCCCGCACGCGTACGGGACGTGGGCGTCGTGGTCGATCTGGCGTCGCACGATCTGGACATCATGCGCTGGCTGGTCGGCTCGCCCGTCGAGCGCATCCACGCCGAGACCGCGCAGCGCATCCACACCGATCACGAAGACATGGTGGCGGGCCTGCTGCGCTTCGAGACCGGCGAGCTGGGCATCCTCGACATCAACTGGCTCACCCCCACCAAGGTGCGCGAGCTTTCGGTCACCGGCGAGCGCGGCATGTTCGTGGCCAATTACCTGTCGCAGGAGCTCACCTTCTACGAGAACGTGGCGGCCGACAGTCATTGGGAACGCTACGGCGAGCTGCAGGGCGTCGGCGAGGGCAACATGACCCGCCTGGCCATCGCGCGCCGCGAGCCGCTGGCCGCGGAACTCGACGCCTTCGCCACTGCCGTGCGCGACGGCACGCCGCCCGTGGTGCGCGGCGAGGACGGCCTCGCCGCGCTCGCCCTCGCGCTGGCCGTGGTCCGCGCAGGCCGCGAGGGCACGATCATCCGCCCCGAGGACGGCCTCTTCGGCACGGCGCCGGATCGTGGCGCAACGGTCGCGGCGGATTCCGACCTCGACGGGGGCGCGACGCCCGTTGCGGCTGCCGCTTCATCGTCGGGCGTGTCTTCCGCTGCGACCGCTGCTGCAGGGTCTTCCGCGACCTCCGCGTCGCCCGCTGCGACCGAAGCTTCCGGGCCCGCCAAGGTCGAGGAGCCGTCGTGACCGGGCCTTCCTCCACGTCCGCGGAGGCGTCGACGTCCTCCGCCTCGTCGTCACAGCCCCCGACCCCGTCCCCCACGTTTTCCCCGCCGCCATCCTCCGGTACGGAAAACGCGCCGCCCCTCCCGCACGTCGCCGAGACGCTGCGGCAGCGATTGCAGGCCGGCAACGCGCGTCTGGCCGTCATCGGCCTCGGCTTTGTCGGCACGCCCGTGGCGGCGCTCTTCGCCGCGTCGGGGCTCGACGTGCTCGGCGTGGATATCGATCCCGCCAAGGTCGCGGCCGTCAACGCGGGGCGCGTTCCCTTCGCGGGCGAGGAGCCCGGCTTGGCGGAGCTGATCGCCGCGGAGGTCGCGGCCGGACGCCTGCGCGCCACGAGCAACTACGACGATCTGGCCGGCACGGACGCCGTACTCCTGGCCGTCGAGACACCGGTGGAGGCCGGCGACCACCGCCCGCGCTACGCGGCGCTGCGCGGCGCGCTCGCCGCCCTCGGGCCCCGGCTGCACCGCGGCGCCTTGGTCATCGTCGAGTCGACGCTCGCACCCGGCACGATGCGCGACATCGTGGTCCCGACCTTGGAGGAGGCCTCCGGTCTCACGGTCGGGGTCCGCGGCCCGGGGTCCGACCGATCGGAAGCTGACCCATCCGGGGCTGACCCAGCGGGAGCCGACCCTTCAGGGGCCGACTCAATAGGCGGCGATCTCTTCGTGGTCCATTGCCCCGAACGCGTGATGCCCGGCCGGCTGCTCGCCAACCTGCGCTCGATGAGCCGCGCCGTGGGCGGCGTTACGCCGGCGGCTGCCCAGGTGGCGCTCGCGCTATACCGCCGCATCGTCGAGGCTGATCTGGGCGCCACGGACGCGCTCACCGCAGAGCTGGTCAAGACCGGCGAGAACGCTTACCGCGACGTGCAGATCGCGTTCGCCAACGAGATGGCGCTGCTGTGCGATGCGCTCGGCGCCGATGTCTGGCGTGTGCGTGACCTGCTCAACAAGAGCCCCGGCCGGAACATGCTCCTGCCGGGCGCCGGCGTGGGCGGCCACTGCATCCCGAAGGACCCGTGGCTGCTCGTGGCCAACGCGGCCGAGCACGAGCACTTCACGCCGCGCCTGATCCCCGCGGCACGCGCCGTGAACGACCACATGCCCGCGCACATCGCCCGCTTGGTGCAAGACGCGCTGAGGGCGGAAGGACGCGCGCCGCACGAGTCCACCGTGCTGTTGCTCGGCGCAAGCTACCTCGAGGACAGCGACGACGAGCGCAACGCGCCGAGCGCCGCGTTGGCCGCACTCCTCACGGGTCACGTGGCGACCGTGCGCATCCACGATCCCTGGGTCGAGCGCTACCGCGAGCCGGCCCTCGCCGAACAGGTCGCGGACGCGGACGCCGTGGTCGTGATGGTCGCGCACACCGCGTACCGGAGCCTCGATTGGGGCGAGCTACGCGAACACGTGCGCACGCCGGTGCTCGTAGACGGCCGCCGCGTCGTGGACGTCGCCGCCGCCGAGCAGGCAGGTTGGCGCGTGCGCCAGGTGGGCGTGGGTCAGGACGAAGCGGGGTCGGCGACGACGTCGTAGTGGAGCGGGTCAACCCTCACTGCTACCGTCTTTCCCGTCCCCATCGACCTTCTGCTCTTCGTCACGTTCGACGGCCTCAACCCTCGCCGTCTCCGTCCCCGCCCCACCCGACTTGGACGATCGCGCGAGCGACGTCCGCGCTCAACGCACGCGCCGCGGCGGAGCCGATGTGGCTGCCGTCGTACGACGCGTAGGCTTCGGGATCGATCGCGATCCAATGCCCACCCGCAGCTTCGATTCCCGCGCGCAGCGCCTGCTCGTCGAAGCCCGTGATCTCCGCCTCGGCGGCGCGCATCGCGGCCGAAGTCGGCGGACGCAGCGCGAACACGGTGATGCCCCGCTCTTGCCAGGCGGCGACCTGGGCGACGAGGTCCGCGACGATGGCCGGGGACACGCGCTCGCCGCCGAGCGCACTGCGGTAGCGCTCCACCGCCTCGTCGGCGCGCGCGGGGATCTTGTCGGAAGCGACCCACCCGTCCGCGTGAAAGTCCTGGACATAGCGCACGCGGTCGCGCCGGCCTTGCGGCAGCAACGTCGGCCAGGCGCGCGGCGGTAGGGGCGCCAGGACATGCGGGACGATCCCCAGCCACCGGTCCAGCCAGAGCGCGCGTCGTGACCGCGCGGAGCGGTCGATGAAACCGTTGTCCACGGCGGCGCGCGGAGTCAACGAGAGTGGCGTCACGCCGAGCACGAGCGTCGCGCGAGGCGAGGCGGGATCGAGGCGCGCCGCACCGGCCGCGGCGTAGTCCTGCGTCAAGCCGACGCTACTGAAGCCGAAGTTGAAGATCCGCAAGCCCGGTGCGGAGGACTCGATCTCGGCCGCCATGACCTCCGGCGAGAGCCCGCGGTAGGTTCGCGAATCGCCCAGCAGCACGATGTCGTGTGTGGGCCCGGACAGGAGCTTGTGCGCCCAAAACGCGGGCACCGGCATGCCGCGCAGATCGCGCGGGCGCGCCGCCGTCACCGCGAGCACGAGCAGCGCCGCCGGCACGACGGCCCGCAGCACGCGGCGATCCCCTCGTCGCATGCTCATCGTGTCGCGTCGTCCAGCACGTTCGCCGCGCGTTTCGTCGCGTTCGTCGCGTTCGTCATGTTGGCCCCAGTTGTCGCACGAATCACCGGCATTGAATGGTCCTTAGAACGGGATATGTTAGGGGTCGCGAATCTTTCGCGACGAAACGTGCGCACGGTGAGCCGAACGCCGCGCGCTGGTGCGAAAGTCTGCGGCGATAGTCGAAGCCCCGGGCAACCATCGAGCGAGAGTAGCTGAATCATCGCGACTGGTAGATCGCGCGGACTTATCCGGAGTCCTTCGAGCCATGGATCACCGTCGTTCCGTTAGATCCGCGACCCCGTACTACGCCGATATCTGCTGCACAGACACTGAAGTGTGGATTCTCGGAGAGTCGTCACGCAAGACGCTCAACATGAAGCATGTCAACTGGCACTGCAGCAACGCGCTCGCGCTAAAGCAATTCTGACACCCGTCGGTCGGCGCGGTCGCAATCAGCTGATCACGACAGAAAAATGGAGGCGAAACATGCGTAGTCGCACCTGGATGAAGTTGCTGAAGGCCGCGGGCATTGTAGCCGGGATGCTTGCAGTCGCAGTTGGGCTATTGACCGCTACTGATGGACTCTTCGACGTCACTCAAGACAACGGGGTTTCTCGCCACTTAACGGACCCAAGTATGGCGCGCCTGGAGATACTGTCCACGACTGCACGGCGCGACGAGTGGGGCGGCGCAAAATCCCTGCAACGCGTCGCTAGCACCGGCGACATCGTCGTCGCCTCGCTCGGTGGTGAAGTCGTATCGTACGACGCGAGTGACGATGGACTGCAGTTCGCGTCTGTCCTTGCCTCTATCTCCACAACTACTGCCGTTCACGGTTTTGTTGGTGAGAGATTGATGTACCATGGCGATGTCGGCTTTGGTACAGTCGTAACATCGGTGATAGGAAGTGCGCTCGTACTACCCACCGGCGCCTTCTCCCAACCAGTTTCGTTCGAGGTCGCAGGAAGCACCGTCGCAATGGTCGGTTCCAACGGCACGATTGCTCGCGCGGTAGACGAAGACGGCGGGAGGCAGATTGAGTTGTACTCACTTGCAATCGACGGCGCACTGACATCGGAAGCCGTTATCAGTAACACGGCGGCATCCGCTCTCACCATTGTCGACAATACGCTGTATGCTGCGCACGACTCCGGAGAGTTGCGTGTGATTGACATTTCCAGCATCACGGCGCCTGCAGTCATTACCACGGTGCAGGTGATGACAGCCGTGGTCGGAATGCTGTCCGTTGGCAGTAAGTTGGTACTCTACGGACAGGGGCTCACTACCGTAGACATTGTACAGCCGTGGAGTCCTCGGGTACTTGGCTCCACGCTGGTGGCCAATGATCTAGCCGTCGTAGTTGCCGCTGACGGCGACGTGCTGGCGGCGGAATGGCCCTCCGCTGTTGATCCATTGCTCGCGCGGGTCGGCTTCGACAGTGCCGGCGCCCCGTTCCTGCGCTGGCAGGATTCGACCGTTGAGTGCGGCTATGGTTTGGCCGTCGTATCCTGGGCAACGCTGTGCAGCGACAGCATTGCGTTATCAGCCATCACACATGACGGAGGTGGCCTGCTCACCGCGAACCGGCTATTGCCTGAGACTCGTAGCTGGATTGAGACGGTCTCAGTATCTGGCACGATTGTCGCTGGCCTTGACAGGTTTCGCGGCGTCCAGTTTCACGAGATCGTCTCCCACTCTCTCGTGCTTCGGGATTCCGTATTGGACGCCGAAGCCTATGCAGAATGCGCCTGGTCCGGGACGTCACTGTTCTGTGCTGGTCTTGAGGATTTTCTCGTTGTCAACGCGGCTGACCCAAGTAATGTCTCAGTAACCGCGCGGATCACAGACGTTCAAAGACCTACGGAAAACTACACAAAGTTCCCTGTAGCCATCGCGGCTGCAGATAGTCTGGTGGCAGTTGCCTCGAGGAGCGCAGGCGTCTGGCTTTTTGACGTGAGCGATCCGTCCAATCCGTATTACGCCTCTAGCGTACTCACTCGAGAGTCAACGGCCGATGTCCTTCTCGACGGATCAACGCTGTACGTGGCAGTTGCGGGTGAAACTCCAAGTATCGAGGTATTCGACGTCGTCAACCCGTCTCTGCCACAGCATCTCACAACTGGCGATCCAGGGCTGGGCAAGGAGCATCTGAGTTTGATTCCCGGCGGCCTGGTCGCTTCTGACTACAACATGGGCGTCGCATCGTTCGATACCTCGATTCCTTCGACCCTTGTCCTAAGAACGCGGCTTCAGTTGGAGGGGTTGAATCCGACGCCGCTTGGTCTACTCGTCTTTGACAATTGGATGGCGGTGGCCGGTGCGAGTGTTGGCTATCTTTACGACTTCGACTCCACCGCCGATCTTTCTACGGGACCGGAACTGGAGTTGCCGTGGGGCCTGACGGACATTGAAATCGGTCACGATGGTCTAGTGATCGAGTCTCTCGGCTCAGCCCTGATTCTGGCAGAGTACATGCCGGGAGGCTCTCGTATTGTGCACGATGCCATCCACAACCCGGGTTAGCCCGAGCCTCCAACGGCGATCGACGTTCGTTCGCGCGCTCGGCTACAACGCGTCGGCGAGCGCCTCCCCCGTGCCGCGGGGATCGCGCCGCCCTATGTCGACGGTACCAGACCCTTCTTTTCGATATCTGACCTCATCGTCAAGACCGACCACCCTAGAAGGGCCGTGGCGGACACGATCGAGATGGCTCCGACGAGCACCAGGTAGAAGGGGGTCGCGGATCTAACGCAACGAAACGTGCCTATGGTGGCCCCAACGCCGCGTGCTGGTACGGAAGTCTGCGGCGATAGTCGAAGCCCCGGACAACCAGCGAGCGTGAGTCGCTAACTCATCGCGACTGGTAGATCGCGCGGACTTATCCGGATTCCTTCGAGCCATGGATCACCGTCGTTCCGTTAGATCCGCAACCCGTATTAGAACTGGAAGTAGATGAACGCCTGACCCGGGCCGCGCAGGAAGATCGATAGCGCGATCAGGACCGCGATCAGAACGGGCTCCCACCGGAGCGTCGGCCGACGCCACGAAGACCGCCCGTACCACCGGGCCAGCAACACGACGGCTTCGCCGGCAATCGCGAAGCCGAGCACGAGCAGCGCCGTGCGCTGGACGGTTAGCGTCGACAGGCCGGCGTCCCACGCCCACGTGACCGGACGCGCGGCGCCCGTTGCCAGCGCGCGGAGCGCGTCCAGGCCGAGCATGCGCGCCGTCACGGCCCACGCGACGGCGAAGCTCGGTGCGCGGAAGAAGACCCAGGCCAGCCAAACCTGCGCGGTCACCAGCGCGAGCGCCACCCAGCGGCCGCCGGGCAACGCGGCCAGACGGCGTGGCCACGCCGTCCGCCGCTCGAGGCTCAGATACGCCGCGTGCAGTGCGCCCCAGGCCACGAACGTCCACGCGGCGCCATGCCACAGTCCGGACACGAGCATCGTGATCCACATCGCGACGTCCGCCCGCAACGCACCACGGCGAGAGCCGCCCAGCGGCACGTACACGTAGTCGCGAAACCAGGTGGAGAGCGAGATGTGCCAGCGCGACCAGAACTCGCGCAGCGACACGGAGGTGTAGGGGTGATCGAAGTTGCGCGGGAAGCGGTAGCCCATCCACTGCGCCAGACCGCGCGCGATGTCGGAGTAGCCGCTGAAGTCGCAGTAGATCTGGAAGGCGAACATCGTGATGATCAGCCACCAATACAACGTGCCGCCGGCCAGCCCCGGGAGCACGGCCATGGCCGCGACGCCGTCGACGGCTCCGCTTGCACCGGCGCTCGCGACCGTGCCCGCCGCGCCCGCCGCCCCTGCCACGCTCACCGCATCCGTGCTTGCGCGGGCCGCGGCGAAGGCCGCGTCCACGACCGGCGCGAGGTTGTCGGCGATCACCACCTTCTTGAATGCGCCGTGCGCCACGAGGCGCAGACCGCGCCAGCGCCGCGCATCCCCGACGGGCGGCGCCGTCCGTAGCTGCGGCAACAGCTGGGAGGCGCGCACGATCGGCCCGGCGACCAACTGCGGGAACAGCGCGAGGTAAGCGAAGAAGTGCAGCGGGTGGCGGGTCGGGCTCAGCCGTCCGCGGTAGATGTCGATCGTGTAGCTCATCGACTGGAAGGTGTAGAACGAGATGCCCACCGGCAGCGGCGGCGTGTCGATCTGCAGCTGGACATCCACGCCCAGCAGCGCGAGCAGCAGGTTGAGGTTCGCGCCGAGGAAGCCCGCGTACTTGAAGGCCGAGAGCAGGCCGAGGTTGGCGACGATCGATACCGCCAACAGCGCGCGGCGCCGGTTGGGATAGCGCGGGATGGCCCCGCCCACCCAGAAGTCGATCGCGCCGCTGAGGGCGATCAGTCCGAGGAAGCGCCAATCCCACCAGCCGTAGAACACGGCGGAGGCCGCAACGAGGTAGGCCCAACGCCGTTGTTCGCCGCGCCGCGCCAAGGGCCACAGCGCGATGAACACGGCGAAGAAGAGCACGAAGGTCAGCGAGTTGAAGAGCATCGGACGCGGTCCCGGAGCGCGGGGGCCGCAGGATAGACGGCGGCGCGGACGACCGAAAGCCGTCGGACGCTCGCGGCCGGTGGAACGGCCGCCTAGAATTCGCGTGCTTCCGCGATGCGTCCTTGCGCCTCCTTCACCCGTTTCGTCGCGACATCCCCTTCCCGGAGACCCCTTGACCGACCCGAGCGGCGCCCCGGATCAGCGGTCGGCATCCGCCGGCGCGCCCGTGCCACCGCCCTTGGGGCGGCGCACGCTATCGGCGCTCCTGTGGAACGTCGGGGCGAGCCCGCTGCGGGTCGTGCTGCTCTTCGTGCGCATGCTCGTGCTCATGGACCTGCTCGCGGTCGCGACCTTCGGCGTCTTCGCCAAAGCGGTGGCGATCACGGCCAGCACCGTGCTGCTCGCGGGCTTCGGGATGCGGGCCGCATTCCTCAACCGCGTGCCGGAGACCGAGGACGAAGAACGCGCCGCGGCCGTGCTCTTCACGCTCAAGCTCGCGCTCACCGTTACCTGGACCGCCGCCGTGATCGGCGGCGCGCTGCTCTTTGCCTCCGGTGACTTCCGTCTCGCGCTGATCGTTCTTTCGCTCACCACCGCGGTGGGTCAGATCGCCGATATGCCGCGCCAGGTGCTCCAACGGCGCGTCGTCCATCGCCGCGTGGTCGCCGCCGACCTGCTGGCCGCCGGCACATCCGCGGTGGCCGCCGTGATGCTCGCCTTGCGCGGCGCGGAGCTGTGGTCGCTGCTCGGCGGCGAGATCGCGGCCGTGGCCACCTTGTTGGTCGTGTTCTTCGTATGGCGCCCGCCATGGCGGCCACGCTTCGGGTGGGATCCGGCCATCGCGCGCTACTACCTGACCTTCGGCGGTCACAACCTGCCCAACGCGTTGTTCATGCGCGCCATCGACTACGTCGACGATCTATGGGTCGGCTTCGCGCTGGGCGATGTCGCGCTGGGCGTCTACTCGCGCGCCTACCGCTTCGCGACCTACCCCCGCACGCTCATCGCCTTGCCCGCCAACGCCGTCGCGCAGGGCACCTTCGCCGAGCTCAAGGCCGAGCGCGAGCGCTTGTCCAAGGCCTTCTTCCGCATCACCGCGACATTGGTGCGTACCGGCTTCCTCTTCGTCGGCGCCCTAACGCTCGTCTCCCCGGAATTCGTGCGCCTCGCATTGGACCCCAAGTGGTTGCCGATGATCCAACCCTTCCGGCTGATGCTCGTCTACGCGTTGATCGACCCAATCCGGGTGCTGCTCGCCGGCCTGCTCACGGCCACAGGGCATCCCGGCAAGGTGCTCGTCGCCCACGCCGTGCAGCTCGCGGTCCTCGTGGCCTGCCTGCCGACCCTGGGCATCGCCTATGGCATCGAGGGCGTGGCTGTCGGGGTCAACCTCATGACCGTGGCCGGCATCGGCGTGCTCTTCTACGCCGCCCGCGGCATGCTCGATTTCTCGCCGCGCGCCCTGTGGCTCGCACCCACCCTCGCGCTCGCGGCGGGCCTCGGCGCGGGCGCCGCCGCGGGGATGCTCGCGACGGACGCCGTCGCGGCCTGGCCATCGCCGACCCGCGTCGACGCGGCCGTCGGCGCGCTCAAGCTCGTGGGCTTCGGCACCGGCTATGCCGCGGTGCTGCTCCTGCTCGAACGCCGCCGCATGCTACGGCTGCTCCGCCTCGCTTGGCGCCACATGGGCCGCGGCGACTCCGCAGATGAGGTCCGATGAGCCTGAATCTCGGGGCCGACCATGTCGCGCCTGCAAACGATGCCCTTCGTTTCGCGACCGCCTACACGGCGCTCGACGCCTGGCTCGACGAGCACGGTCTCGAGGGCCCCGACGTATGCGACGTGCGCGCGCATCCGCTCTTCCTCGCCGCCCACCGCGCCGGCCTGCGCGGCGGCGTCGGTCGCGTCCCGGCGCGTCTCGCGCGCAGCCTCGAGGCGCGCGCCCGGGGCCCGCTTCGCCGCGCGCTGCGCATACCCGGCCGCCGCTACCCGCAGGCCATGGGCCTCATGGCCCGCGCGTGGCTCGCGGCGCCGTACGCGGGGACCGCGGACTCGACCATCCCCGGCGAGGGCGCAACGAGCACGGCCACCGGCATCGCGAAAGCGACCCGCGCGCTGACGTGGCTCGTCGACCATCCCTCGCCCGGCTACCCCTGGCCGTGCTGGGGCCAGCCCTACGATTGGCCGACGCGCGACCTCATCGTGCCGCGCGACACCCCGCGCGCAACCGTGACCTCGATCATCGTCCAGGCTCTGTGCGACGGCTTCGAGGCCACCGGCGACGTGCGCGGGCGAGACCAAGCGGTGGCCGCGTGCGGCCTGTTCGTGGAGGGCCTCCACCACCACGTCGACGCCGACGGTGACGTGTGCATGAGCTACACGACGGTCGATGAGTACTGCGTGCACAACGCGAGCGTCCTGGCCGCAGCGGCGATCTTGCGCGCCGAAGGGCTGTGTGACGCGCCCGACGCCGCCCGGGTGGATCTGGCCCGCGCGGCCATCCGCTACACGCGCAAGCACCAACGCGACGACGGCTCGTGGTTCTACTGGGGCCCGCCCAGCGCGATCCTCGGCCGCGTGGACGGCTACCACACGGGCTTCGTGCTGGAGAGCCTCTTCGACGCGCTGCCCTTCCTGCCCGAGGACGAGGCGGCGGCCACGCGGACCGCCATCGAGCGCGGCGTCGCCCACTTCCTCGCCCACCTGCTGGACCCGGACGATGCCCCCCGCTACACCGTCGCCGCGCGCTATCCGCTCGATGTGCAGAGCGCCGCTCAAGCCGTCCTGACCCTCGCCCGCCTGGCCGAAATCCAACCCGCGCTCCACGCCCGGGCCGAGGACGTGGCAGACTGGAGCCTGGCCCACTTGGCCAACGGCGACGGCTCGTTCGCCACCCGCATCGACGCGCGCGGCCGCATCGACCGCACGCCCTACCTCCGTTGGGGTCAGTCATGGATGCTGCGCGCATTGGCGCTATTGTGCCCGGCGCCCGATTCCGCGGACGCACTCAGCGAAACATCGCGCCCGAGTGGGTCGATATCGAGGGAGTTGGGATCGTGACGGTGACGGCGTCCATGACGGCGACCACGACCACGTCGAACGACCCGACCACGCACTCATCCGGCCTTGCTTCCGCCACTCCAACGTCCGATTCTAGGACTACAATCTACCCCCACGAGGAGCCCGCACCGTGAACCCGTTGCGCCGCGCCGCGGCCCGCATCGCGCGCGAACGTCGCTTGCGCGGCGTCACGCGCGGCGTCGCGGCGCTGGACATAGCCGAAGCCGGGCAGGCGGCCGATGGAACGCCCTTCGTCCGCCTGGTCGACGGCCCCATATTCTTCGGTCTGCCGACCCGTGACGCCTATCGGCCGTATCACCGTCTCCTGCCGAGCGAGCAGCGCGGACGCATCCCCGAAATGGCCTTCCAGGTCGCGTTGGACATCGTCATCCGCTACCGGGAAGGCGGCCTGCAACTAGGCGGCCCGCGCAAGGAGGCACGCTATCGCGTCCAGCCCGGCGACCACGTGGCGGAGATGGGCGCCTACCAGGGCTTCTTCACCGTGCACCTTGCCGAACGCGTCGGGCCGGGCGGCCGGGTCGTCGCCATTGAGCCGGTGCCCGAGAACGTCGCGCTCTTGGAGCGCAACATGGCGGAGAACGGGCTCTCGCAGGTCACCGTCGTCCCGCGCGGCGTGTGGAAGGCACCGGCGAACGTCAGCCTGAGCCTACGTCCGCACGACATGCAGTCGGCCAGCATGGTCCTAGACCACGCCGCGGGCCAAGGCGTCGACGTGGCGGCGGACAGCCTCGACAACATCCTGGCAACCGCGGGCGTCGACCACATCGACCTCATGCTCATCCAGCTCAACGGCGTCGAGATGGAGGCCCTCGAGGGCCTGACCACCATCGCCCCCCGCCACCTCGCGATCGCAGCCCGCTACGGCGGTCGCAGCGACGCACATGCGATCGCGCGCTTCCTCGAGTCCCGCGGCTACACGACGGAGCTGCTGCCCGGCGGCTTCGTCTTCGCGGAGGGCGGCGGGCGGCCGGACGGTGCCGGCGCGGACGCGGCTACGGCCGCGGCCACTGCTACTAGTCCGGCTACGGTTGAGGTGAGCGGTGGTGACGGTGCGCCGGGCCAACATTCGGCTTCCGAGTCGAAGGATCGCGACCGGACGGATCAGGGCCCGCTCGCTCCCGACGCCACCGCTGCCGACCTATCCACCGCTCCCGACCCAAGCGATCGCGACCTGATGGTTCGCGGCCCGAACGGAAGCCGTGACCAACGTCGCGAACGGTCCGGTGACGTAGGTCGCGACGGGTCCGGTGATCGCGAGATCGACGTTGATCGCGCGATCGACGCCGATCGCCCCGGTAGCCGAACCGACCTCGCGAACCGCAACGCAGCGGCGCCGCGATGAGCGCACGCCGACCACCCTCGCTCGCTGCCCGCGTGCGGGCACGTGCTGCGCTCGCCGGGCGTGCGTTGCGCGGCGCGGACAGCTGGCGCCTCGGCGGCCCCCCGCTCTCCGACGAGCAGGCGGCGACGCTCGCGCCCGTCTTCGTGCTATCCACCGGCCGCTGCGGCACCGCGTGGCTGACGACGCTCCTCGAAGGATCGCGCCTCGTGGTGGCCAACCACGACCTGCCGCCGGAACTCGTGCGCCAGAGCCGCCTTGCGTGGGAAGCGTACGCGGAGGCTAGCGTTGCGACGTCGGCAGCGGACGGTGCGCAGACGCCTGCCGTGGATCCTGCCGTGGAAGTCGCAAAGATCGCCACGAATCCTGCGACAGCAGCGGACTCGGCGGCCGGCATGGCGACTGGCTCCGTAGCCGGCTTGGCCAAGGTCGCGGAGCTCGTGGAACTTGTCCGGGCGGCGCGCGACGACCTGCTGTCGGGCGCCCAGCGAGCGGGACGCGGATACGTCGAGACAAACAACCGCATCACCTTCCTCGCGCCGGCCGTCGCGCGTGCCTATCCGCGCAGCCGCTTCGTCCACCTCCTGCGCCATCCGGGCCCCTTCGTACGCAGCGGCCTGCGCCGCGGCTGGTACGCGCGCGCCGACGCCCACGCCGTGGGCCGCATCCGCATGACGGACGACACCCGCTGGTCCGCGCTGGAAGACCGCGAGCGGATCGCCTGGCTGTGGAACGAGACCAACGCTTTCGTCGAATGCTTCGCCGCCACCATGCCGGCCGATCGCTTCCTGCGCGTCACGAGCGAAGCAATGTTCGCCGACCCACAGATCGCGGCCGAGCTCTGCCGCTTCGTAGGCGCCGAAGATCTGGGCCCGGACGACGCCGCGCGCCTCGCCGGTCGCCGCATCAACCGCCAAGAGGGCGGCGACGTCCCACCCTTCGCCGCCTGGCCCGCGGCCGAAGTGGCCGCGGTCCACGCGCAATGCCCGCTCGCCGCCGGCTACGGCTACAGGCTGGACGCAGCGGACGGGGCCGGTGACGGTGACGGCGTTGGCGGCGGTGACGGTGAGCGCGCTGGCAACGGGGCCGGCGACCTCGACGGCGACGGCAATCGCGACGGCGGTGTCGACGGCATCGGCGACAGCGACGGCATCGGCGACCTAGACGGCATTCGCGACGGCGGTGTCCGCAGCAGTGTCGACGAGCCAGAACGTTGACCAGCCGCGAGCGCGACCTCGGGCGTGATGTTGGGCCGAGCACCGAGCCTGCCCCCTTCCCGCTGTCGCCACGCGCAACCGCGTGGGCGTGGCGCGCGCTGGCCGCGCGTGCCGGCGTGCTGGTCCACGAGTCGCATGCGGGCTCCAAATTCGATACCGGCGACGATCCACGCGCGATCGCCGCAGACTTCGGCGCAACCAGCGCTGAGCACGCGACCGGTACCGAGCTAGCGACCGGCTTCGAGTCGCTCGGCCTCATCGTGCGGCACGTCGCATCCAACCGGGAACTCGAGGACGCGATCGCCGACGGAGCCGAGCTCGTCGTCCGCCGCGCAGCGCCCGGCGCCGTGCGCACCTTGCTTGCGGCGCGCGAAGGCACGATCAACGCGTTGGACGCCGCTCGAATGCTCCCGCCCGGTAGCCCCTCGCCTTTCATGCCGGGGGAGACCCTCCCCCTTCTGCTTTGGGGCGCGGACGCGGCGGTAGGTGACAGCGAGCACGTTGCCGGCGGCGATCGCGACGGCGGTGGTGGTCGCGACGGCGGTGGTGGTCGCGACGGCAGCGGTGGTCGCGGCGCCAACGTCTATCGCGACAGCAACGTCGATCGCGACGGCAGCGGTGGTCACGACGGCAACGTCGATCGCGCCAACACCGTCGATCGCGCCTCCAGCGCAGATCGCGGCAGCAACGGCAATCTCACCAACCCCGTCGATCGCCCCGGCAGCTACGACGCTTGTTGCGGCAGCCACGACGCCCGCCCGGTCTTCGCGACCCAGCGGGCGGATGGGGTTGTCGTCATCGAGGCGGACATCGTGACCACGGCCGCGCTCCTGCTCTCGCGGTGGGAGGAGACCGCGGCTGCTGGTGTCGGCGAGGAGGAGCGCGACGTGCACGGTCGTTTCCCCGCGGCGCGTTCGCTCGCCGTGCGGCACGGCTTTCTCGATCGGCCGCTCGTCGATGAACTCGCGCTCGTGCTGCGCACCTGGCTGCGCCGGCTACGGCCCAAATGGCAGCCGCCCGCGCGGCGACTCCAGGTGGACCTCAGCTGCGATCTGGATCATCTGCGCGCCTTTGCCGGCCCGCGTTCCGCCGTACGCACCGTGGCGCACCACGCGCTGCGCGCCGGGCGGCCCGTTCGCGCCGTGCGCGACCTGCGCCGGGCCGTGCGACAGGCCACCGGCATCCAGCGCACCGACACCTATCGCGGCGCGCTCGTGTTGGCGCGCATGGCCGAGCGCGCGGGGCTCGCACCCGTCACGTACTTCGTGCTCGCCACCGGTCGCGGAGAACGCGAGGCCGACTATGCGCTGGAGGAACCGGCCGTCCGCTCCCTGCTCGATTGTCTCACTGCGCGCGGGCATCGCATCGGCGTTCATCCGGGCTACAACACCTTCGGTCGGGCGGACGAGCTCGCCGCGCAGCGCGATCGCTTGGCCGCGGCGCTGGAGCTCGGTCGAGAGAACGCCCCCGTGGACGCACGTCAGCACTACCTGCGCTTCCGGGCTCCGGATACGTGGCGAGCATTGGCCGCGGCCGGCCTGCGCTCCGATGCGACCCTCGGCTACAGCGAGGCGACGGGCTTCCGCTGCGGCACGTGTCATCCGTATCCGGTCTTCGACCTGGAGGCCGATGCACATCTGGCACTCGTCGAGCACCCGCTCGTGGTCATGGACGTCACGTTGCGCAACCGCGAGCACCGCGGCCCGGACGACGCACGCGACCGGATCCTCCACCTCGCCCACCGTTGTCGCCGCGTAGGCGGCACGCTGACTCTCCTCTGGCACAACAGCTCCCTGGCGGGCGACTGGCGGCCGTGGCGGCCGATGCTGCACCGCACGCTACACGAGCTTGCCGCGATGACGATGCACGCGTCGTTCGACGAGCCGCGGGCCGCGGGTGCGGGCCGCTCGTCGGCGGATGCTTTCGCCAATGCGACGATTGATGCGACTGCCGACGCGACGATCGACCCACGCCCCGATGCGCCCGCTGACACACCCCCTCATGCAACGTCCGATCCGACCGCCGTTCCACCTGCTCGCCGCGCCGACGACGTCGGCCGTACTCCGGCCGACCGGACGCCTCGGAACGCATCCTCGTGAGCCGCGCGCCGGAGCCGATCCGCCGCCGCATCGGGCCTTGGGTGCATCGCGGACGCCGTTTGGCACACGGTCTTCAATGGCGCCTTGCGGGCGGCCGCTTGCGTCGCGATCCGGCCGCGATGGCGGCCTTGCTGCCCGACTTCCTCGGCCTCGGCGCGCCGCGGGCGGGCACGACCTGGCTCTACCGCTTGCTGCGCGCCCATCCGGGCGTCTTCGTGCCGCGGGTCAAGGAGCTGCGCTACTTCTCACGCTACGCGGACCGCGGGCCGGCCTGGTACGCCTGGCATTTTCGCGAGGCGGAAGGGCGCGTGCGCGGCGAGATCAGCACCGAGTACGGCGCCCTGCCGTTGGACCGAATTCGCGACGTGCATGCGCTCGTGCCGGAGGCGCGCCTGGTCTACGTGCTGCGCCATCCGGTCGAGCGGGCGTGGTCGCATGCCTGCCACGAGCTCGCGGCCCGTTCGGGAAAGGACCCCGCTTCCGTGGACGAGCAAGCCTTTGTTGAGTACCTGGAAGGGGACGGGGTCCACCGCCACGGCGACTACGCCGCGATCGTCGCCCGTTGGGACTGCGTGTTCGCCCCCGAGCAGCTGCACATCGCGCTCTACGACGACATCGTCGCCGACCCGGCCACATTCGCGCGCGGCGTCCTGGCGCACCTGGGCGTGGACGCGGAGGTCGACCTCGACGCGCTCGGCCTGCGCCGCGTCGTGAACCGCTCGGGCGCGCCGCCGATCCCGCCGGGCATCGAGGCCGCGCTGAACGCACGCTATGCGGCGGACATCGACGCGCTGCGTGCTTCGCTCGCGGAGCGACGGGCGCGCGGCGGCCCAGGGCCGGCTGCGCTGCCGTGGACGGTGGGCGTGGGCGGCGAGTCGCGAACACCGTCGACAGATTCGTCAGGCACGTCGACGGGCGGCCCGCGCGAGGTTCGTCGCGAGGCGCCGCCGGACGCACCACCGGACGGATCGCGCGATCTTCCGCGCGACCCGCCACCGGACACGCCCCGTGGCTGAGACAGCGCGTCCGCGCCTCGCCATCCTATCGCTGTCCACGCTGCGGGGCGACGCGCGCGTGTTGCGCGAAATCCATCATGCGGCAGCGCGCTACGACGTGACGGTGGTGGGCTGGGGCGAGCTGGACGAGACGCCCGAGCACGTGCGCGTCGTGCCGATTGCGCGGCATCACTTCGGGCGGCTCGGCCGCGCCGTGCAGGTGGCGCTCGTGGCGGGCGGCCGGGTGGCGCCGGTACTGTGGCGTCGCTGGTACTGGCGCAAGCCCGATCACCGGATCGCGTTGCACGCGCTCGTGGATGCCGCGCCGGACGTGATCCACGCCAACGAGTCGATCGCGTTGCCGATCGCGCTGCGCGCCGCGGAGCGGACGGGTGCGCGCGTGCTCTTCGATGCACACGAGTACAGCCTCGACCATTGGACCGGCGGCGCGTGGGCCGGCCGTCTCGCCGCGCCGCTGCACCGGTGGCTCGTGACGGCGCACGCGGGTCGAGCCGACGCGATGGTAACCGTGGCCGACGGCCTCGCGGCGCGCTACGCGGAGGCGCTCGGGCTGCCCTGCGGCGTGATCCTCAACGCACCCGGCGCGCGCGACGTGGCGTTTCGCGCCACGGATCCGGAGCGCGTGACGCTGATCCACCACGGGGTGGCGCTACGCGCTCGCCGGCTCGAGGACCTGGTCGAGACGGTGGCACTCTGCCCGGAGCGTTACCGGCTGCGGCTCATGCTTGTGCCCAAGGACGCCGGGTATCTCGACGACCTGCGCGCCTTGGCAGAGGCCCGCGCCCCGGGCCGTGTGGCCTTCGACCCGCCCGTGACTCCGGAGGCCATCGTGCCGACCATCCGCGACGCGGACATCGGACTCGCGATGATCCCGCCTGCCGACACCAGCTACTTGCACTGCCTGCCCAACAAGTTTTTCGACTTCCTGCACGCCGGGCTGGCCGTGGCCACCGGTCCCTCGCCGGAAATGGCGGGCATCGTCACGCGGGAAGGCGCCGGCATCGTCGCGCCGGACTTCACGCCCGCCGCGATGGCCGCGGTGCTCGCGAGCTGGTCGCCGGACGCGATCGACGCGGCAAAGCGCAATGCCCTGGCCACCGCCCGTCGCTACAATGCGGAGCGGGAGATGGCGCGCCTCGGCGCGATCTACGACGCGCTGCTCACCGGCACCGACACCGACACCGACATCGACATCGGACCGCTGCTCCAACCCGTCGCCGCCGGCCTCACAAACGTGGGTCCCGACTCCCAACCGGGTCTCGACTCCGAGCCCGACGCGGCACTCGACCCTGCACGCCCCCCAACATCTCACCAAGAACCCGCTGCGAGGCCCTGATGTTCAAGCGAATCCTGATCCTCGCACCGCATACGGACGATGCAGAGCTCGGCTGCGGCGGTAGCATGGCGCGCTTCCACGAGGAGGGCTGCGAGCTGCACGTGGCCGCCTTCTCGACCGCCCAGGGCTCCTTGCCCGAGGGCGCGCCGCCGACCACGTTGCGCGACGAGTTCCTTTCGTCCATGCGCGCCCTCGGCCTGCCCGACGAACGGGTGCACGTCTACGACTGGCCGGTGCGCAAGCTGAACTTCCACCGACAGGACGTGCTCGAAGAACTCGTGGCGCTGCGCCGGTCCATCGAGCCGGATGCGGTCTTCCTGCCTTCGGGCAACGATCTGCACCAGGACCACCAGGTGCTCTTCGCCGAGGGCACCCGGGCCTTCAAGGACATGACGATCTGGGGCTACGAGCTGCCGTGGAACCACATCACGTTCTCGGCCCAGGCCTTCGTGGAGCTCGAACCCCGGCATCTGGACACGAAGATCGAGATCCTGCGCCACTACCAGTCGCAAATCGAGCTAGGCCGTCCCTATTTCGACCGTTCGTTTGTCGAATCCCTTGCACGGGTGCGCGGCCTCCAGGTCAAGGGCACCCTCGCCGAGGCCTTCGAGGTCGTACGGATCAAGATCTAGCATGGCAGACCCGAGCATGGCGGATCCGAAGGTCGTGCCGAGTCCTGAAGCATCGGGCCAGAAGGTCGCGCTCGTCATCACGCCCTTCGTTTGGGACGCCGGGCGTGACCGCGGCAAGCCGACCGTGGCCTATCTGCTACGCGGCTTGGTGCGCGCCGGCTGGACCGTACATGTACTAAGCGCCGCCAACCATGACGATCCACCGCGGGAGTTGGAAGGAGCCGTCATCCACCACGTTCGTCTGCCCTTCGACCGCACGCCCTTTGCCTACGACGCCGAGCGCTCGTACCTGAGCCTCATACGCGATCGGCCGGCGGGCTTGCGGCGTCACCTCGCGTTTCGCCTCTGGTGGCTGCGCTTCGTCGCGGTAGTCTGGCTACGCGCGCTGCGCCTGTCGCGAACGCTGCGGCCGCAGGTGGTCTACGGTGTGAACAACCCCGCGATTCCCGTGGCATGGTGGGTTGGGCGGCGACGCAGCATCCCGGTCGTGGCGCGCGTGATGGGCACGATGATCGGCGCATGGGCGCCCGCGCTGGGCGAGGGGCTCGCGCGTCGCATCCGGCGGGCCGCGGGCCTGTACCTCCTGCGCTTCGACGAGCTGCTCGCGCTGCGCCTGCCCGTCGATCGCCTCGTGGTGACCGACGACGGCTCGATCGACGTGCCGACGCTCACCGGATGGCTGGGCGTGCCCGCGGCGCGCATTCGGCTCTGGCGCAACGGGATCGACAAGGCGCCCTTCCAGGCGGGCGCGGACGATCCCGCGGCCCGCCGCGCGGCCGCGCGCGCGCGCCTCGGCCTGCCGCCCGACGCCCCGCTCGTGCTGTGGGTCGCGCAGCTGGTCGACTGGAAGCGTGCGGAACGCCTGCTCGACGCGCTCCCCGCATTGCGCACGCGCCTGCCCGAGGCCCGTGTAGCCATCGTGGGCGACGGGCCTTCCCGTGCCGCGCTCGAGGCGCAGGCCCGCGCGCTCGGCGTTCCGGAGGCCGTGCGTTTCGCCGGCTTCGTGGATCGCGCCGCGATGGCCGACTGGTATCACGCAGCCGACGTATTCGTGGCCCTGTACGACCACTCCAACGTCTCCAACACGCTCCTCGAGGCCATGCTCGCCGGCCTGCCGGTGGTAACGCTCGACAACGGCACGACCGGCGCCGTCGTGCGCGACGGACGCCACGGCCGGCTGCTGCGCGCCGACGTCGCGACGCCTGCGCTAGCCGCCGCCCTGCACGACCTTCTCGCCGACGACGCTGCCCGCGCCCGCGTCGCGCGCACCGTGGCGGGAGATACGGACGCGTTGCTCGACACGTGGACGGCGCGCATCGACCGCGAGGTGGACGAGATCGAGGCGCTCGTCGCGGATCGGCAGGGCGCAGGGACGGAGGGCCGAGGCAGGCACCGGGTCGCGGCGCGTAAAGGGAGGCGACGGTGAACAAGCAGCGACTCGACCGTGCACCGCGGTGCTTAGGCCCAGGTCGCGCCAGGCTTCCGGTATTCGTCGGGCGCACCTTCCGTGTTTCGCTCGTCCCGTCGCTTGTCCCGGCGCTCGTCCTATCGCTCGTCTGTGCGCTTGTCTGTGCGCTTGTCGAGTCGAGCGTCCGATCCGAAGCGCCCGTCGCCGCCCGCCCAGCGACAAGCCCGGCCGCCCAGAGCGCGCGCGATGTCGCCGAGCTCTTCCCCGGCGAGATCACCATGCACGGCATGCGGATCGTCGGTCAGATCGGCGGCGCCGCGCAGGCGGTCGCGCTCACGGATGAGCTGCTGCTGGCCGGCATGGGGCCGCGCGTGGTCGGGTGGGATCTGCGCGACCCGGCGGGACCGCGCCTGATCGGCGCCTCCGGTCTGCTGCCCGGCGTACCCGTGGATATCGTCGCCGCAAACGGCTTGCTGTGGGTGGCCCTGGCCGATCAGGGCGTCGCCGTCTTGTCGCTGCCGTCGCTCGATGAAGATCCCAATCCCGATGCGGCGGGAGGATCCGCTTCAGCGACGGACGCGGGGCCGGAGGCGGAGGCAGCAACGACGGCAGGGGCGAGGACGCAAGCAGGCGCGGAACCCTTCCCTGCCGTCGCCTACCGTCGCATGCGGGGCGAGGTGCTCGCGCTCGAC
>JAJCYU010000190.1 GCA_029262755.1 Anaerolineae bacterium | reverse complement strand
GCCGGCGAGCTCGGCGGCGAAGGACGGCCAACGTGCGCGTCCGGCCAGGAGCAGGGGCAGTAGGGCGTCTTCTTGCGGCTCCACCTCGACGTGGGGCGGCAGCATACCCGCCGCGGCCCACGTTGCGCCTCGGCCGGCGCGGCCGCGCTCCACCACCGTGACGGCACGGCCGGCCACGGCCAGGCGCCATGCGATGGACAGGCCGATGATGCCGCCGCCGATGATCACGATCATGGGACGATTCTAGACCAGGCGGGGAGGATTCCTTCATTCCCCGTTGACCCCTCGAAGCGCCCCTCCTATGCTAGAACGCGACCGCCCGATTGACGCCGTGGCGGCCCCATCGGCCCGCCTGTCGGCGCCCGCCCACCCCGAGGATCTCCCGTGAACAACGGCTTGCCCCACCCGCCCCCGCCGGTCAACGAGCCGGTTCAGTCCTACGGTCCCGGAACGCCCGAGCGGGCGGCCTTGCGCCAAGCGCTGGCTACCATGCGAGCCAACCCGGTCGACGTGCCGGCGATCATCGGCGGCGAAGAGGTGCGTACGGGTGACACCGCGCCTATCCGAGCCCCGCACGACCACCACGCGAATCTCGGTGTCTACCATCAATGCGGCACCGCCGAGGTCGAGCGTGCGGCACGCGCTGCCGTGGACGCGCGTCACGATTGGGCGGCGATGGACTGGGATGCGCGTGCGGCGATCTTCTTGCGTGCGGCCGAGCTGTTGGCCGGACCGTGGCGCCAGATTCTCAACGCTTCGACGATGCTCGGGCAGAGCAAGAACGCCTACCAGGCCGAGATCGACGCCGCGTGCGAGCTGATCGACTTTTGGCGCTTCAACGTCCAGTTCGCCTCGGAGCTCTACGCCCAGCAGCCGATCTCAACGCCAGGTACGTGGAACCGGCTGCAATACCGCGCGCTCGAAGGCTTCGTGTTTGCGGTCACGCCCTTCAACTTCACCTCGATTGCGGGCAACCTGCCCACCGCGCCGGCCCTGATGGGCAACACTACCGTCTGGAAGCCCGCCAGCACGTCGGTCCTGTCCGGCTATTGGATCTGCAAGCTCTTGGAGGAGGCCGGACTGCCGCCGGGCGTCGTGAACTTCGTGCCGGGGCGTGGTGCGACCGTCGGTGACGTGATCTTCAACCATCGCGACCTGGCCGGGCTGCACTTCACGGGCTCCACAGCCACGTTCCAACACATGTGGCGCACGATCGGCACCAACATCGGTTCCTACCGCAGCTACCCGCGCGTCGTGGGCGAGACGGGCGGCAAGGATTTCATCGTTGCGCACGCCTCGGCCAACGTCGACGCGGTGGCCACCGCCATCGTCCGCGGCGGCTATGAGTACCAGGGGCAGAAGTGCTCCGCGGCGTCGCGGGTCTACATCCCCGACTCGTTGTGGCCCGCGGTGCGCGACGCGGTCGGGGCACAGCTCGCCGATGTGCGCATGGGTCCGGTGGAGGACTTCGGCAACTTCGTGAACGCGGTGATCGACCGCGCCTCGTACGACAAGATCACGGGCTACATCGAGCAGGCGAGGGCCGATGACGGCGTCGAGATCGTGCACGGCGGGGGTGCGTCGGACGCGGAGGGCTACTTCGTGGAGCCGACGCTCTTGCGCGCGCAGGACCCGGGCTACACGACGATGTGCGAGGAGATCTTCGGCCCCGTCGTGACCGCGCACGTCTACCCGGAGGCGCAGTGGGAGGAAACGCTGCGCCTGGTGGACGCCACGTCGCCCTCTGCCCTCACCGGCGCGGTGTTCGCCGATGACCGCCGCGTCGTCGAGCATGCGGCGCGCGCGTTGGCCGATGCGGCCGGCAACTTCTACATCAACGACAAGCCGACGGGCGCGGTCGTCGGCCAGCAGCCCTTCGGCGGTGCGCGCGGCTCCGGCACGAACGACAAGGCCGGCTCCGTGCTCAACCTCGTCCGCTGGGTCTCGGCGCGCTCGATCAAGGAAACGTTCGTCCCTGCCCGTCACTTCCGCTACCCGTTCCTCGACGCTGACTGAGGTATTTTCGGCGGCTGGTAGGCGGCTGTGTCCGTCGTTGGCAGACGATGGACGTGCTGCGCGGATGAATCGCGCCGCAGCCGGCCATCGGAGCCAATAGCCGCATATTCATGCCGAATCGCGGGGGCACTACTACTAAAGTGGTAGGCTCCCGCGTTCGTTTTTCACCCCACGGACCATGGTGGGAAGGGTGGGCGAAGCCTATTCTCCATCTCGTCGCGGGCACGGTCTCGCGATTTGAACGCAATTTGGCCGGCAGCACGATCCCGTCGAGTTCAGGCAGACGCGTGATATCCGGCCACCAGAACAAAGGGAGTCGTAGCAATGAAGAAGTTGATGGTCTTGACGACGTTGACGGCCCTCGTGGCCGTCCTGGCCGCAGGTGTGGCCGGTGTGTTCAACACGACGCCGCAGTCGGTGTATGCCAGCCGCTTGGCGGGCATCTCGGGCGCGGGCGCCACGGGCATCCAGATTCAGAACCTGGACGCCACGCAGTCGGCGACGATCGTGTCGGACTTCTACAAGCAGGGTACGAATGGCGCGCCGATTTCGATCACGAGCCCGAATGTACCGGCCGGCGGCGCGGCAAACATCTTCCTGCCGAATGAGACGGCGCTGACGAACGGCGCGTATGCCGCGATCATCTCGGCGGACCGCCAAATTGCAGCGATCGCGCGTACCGACTGGTTCTCGAGCGGTGGCGCGGCGATTTACTCGAACGTGCAGCCGGGCCTCGAGGTTTCGGTTCCGCTGGCGGTCATCGACTACGTCGGCACGACGTCGTTGGTGTCGATCCAGAACACGGACACGAGCCAGATGGCGACGGTCACGGTGGAATTGTACTCGACGAGCTCGCCGACGGCGGTCTTGACGCAGAACTACGACATCGAGCCGGGCACGTCGATCACGTTGGACCTGGGCAAGAACCCGGGCTTCGTCGGCGTCACGCCGAACACGGAGCTTGGCTTCCTCGGTTCG
>JAJCYU010000189.1 GCA_029262755.1 Anaerolineae bacterium | reverse complement strand
GCGCAAAGCAGCCGATGAGCGCCGCGTCGGGCATGCGGGCACGCTCGACCCGATGGCCACCGGCGTGCTCGTCGTGTGCCTCGGCAGCGCGACGCGGGTGATCGAGCACATTCAGGATGGCAAGAAGCGCTACGTCGCGCGAATCACCTTTGGGCAGAGCACGGACACCTACGACGCTGAGGGCGAGGTCGTGGAAGAACGCGATCCGAGCGGGCTGGAACGCGCCGACGTCGAAGCGGCCCTCGAAGCGTTTCGGGGCGACATCTTGCAGGTACCCCCGATGTATTCGGCGCTTAAGAAGGATGGGAAGCGTCTCTACGAGCTGGCGCGCGAGGGCATCGAGATCGACAGGCCGGCTCGACCGGTGAGCGTCTACTCGCTCCACGTCGCGGATTGGTCGCCCCCGGATCTCAGCATCGAGCTTGAGGTCAGCAAGGGCACATACATCCGATCCATCGCGCACGACCTCGGTCAGGCGTTGGGCGTCGGCGCGCATCTCTCCGCGCTTCGCCGGACCGCCGTGGGGCACTTCGACCTCCGGCAGGCCGAGCGGCTCTCCAAGGTGGTCGAGGCGTTTGTGGAGGGCTGGTGGCCCTTGTTGACCTACCCCCTCGACGCCGCGCTGACCGATCACGCCGCAATCGTGCTTGACGCCGACGGAACCGCAGACATGCGACACGGCAGGCAGTTCGAAGCACCGGCGCCCGATGACCTGAACGCCTTGGTGCGCGTGTACGATGATCGCGGCTCCTTCGTCGGGCTTGCTCGTTGGGATTCGGTCCACCTGCGCTGGCAGCCTGATCGCGTGTTTCCTGCTCCCGCGACGGAACGCGGGAGCGGCAAGAAAGGGTGAGCGCGGCGCAGGACGTCGGCGGTGCGGAGCGCGCCGGGCGGGGAGCGGACGTTCGTCCCCGGGTCGTGCTCACGATCGGCAAATTCGACGGTGTGCATCGGGGCCACCAAGCGTTGGCCGACGCGACCATTGCGCTCGCCGATCGGCTGGACGCGCTGCCCGTAGCGTTGATCATCCACCCGCACCCGGCCGAGGTCTTGGCCGGCATCCACGTACCCTGCCTGACCGACCTTCAGGAACGAGCGGTCTTGCTTCAATCGCTGGGCCTGCATCAAGTCAAGCACCTCCCCTTCGATGCGCATCTCGCCGAGCTCTCTCCGCAAGCCTTCTTGGACAAGCTCGCCGGGGCCTTCGCGATTCGCGGGATCGTGGTCGGGCCGGACTTCGCCTTCGGCCGCGACCGCTCCGGAGACGTCGCTACCCTGCGGCAGGCCGCGCGAGAGCGCCGGTTCGAGTTGGTCGTAGTGCCCAAGGTGATCGTGGCCGGCAACCGCGTCGCGAGCGGGGCCATTCGCGCGGATGTCGAGGCCGGTCGCCTCGACGCCGCACGCGCGGGTCTCGCGCGGCCCCCCGGTTTGCGCGGCATCGTCGTGCATGGTGCCAAGCGCGGTCGCACCCTCGGCTATCCCACGGCCAACCTGGAGACCGTCGCAGGGCACGTAGTACCGGCGGACGGTGTGTATGCGGCGCGCGTCGCGTGGCGCGACCGCGAGGGCAACCGGCACGCAGCAGGCGGCGCGGCGAGCATCGGAGTGCGCCCTACGTTCGACCACGGGGCGCGCTCCATCGAGGTCTATCTGCTGGACGTCGACGCCGATCTCTACGGTCGCGAGCTGCAGGTTGCTTGGCTTGCCAGGCTTCGAGGCGAGCTGCGCTTCACCCGCATCGAAGACTTGCTGATCGCCATGGCACGAGACGTTGCACGCACGCGGGCGGTTCTGCTCCGGGACAACGCCGAGCCGGTAGACGTCGAACCCGGCGCTGCGATTCCGGTGCTGTCCGGGACGGCTTCACCCTAAGTCGCGCCGTTCCTTCCACCGTTGGAACGTGGCTCCTGCCGGCCGGCACGCGCACGAGGGTCTGTGATCCCGACCTCGATTCCCGACCCCAGTCCGCCGAGCGTCGACCGACGAGCCCTGCTCAGTCGTAGCCGAGCCGTTGGACGTCTCGTTCCTTTCGGCGCCAGTCCTCGCGCACGCTCACGAAGAGATCCATATAGACGTGCTCGGCCAAGAGCAACTCAATCTCGCGCCGCGAGCGGGTCCCGATGCGTTTGAGCGTTCGTCCGCGCTTGCCGATGACGATGCCCTTGTGCCGGTCGTGCTCGACGATCAGGCGCGCTCCGATCGAGATCAAACCGTCCTCGCGCTGCTGCCACTCCTCGACGACCACCTCGAGGCCGTAGGGCACCTCCTGGTGGAGGACGTGGAGGGCCGCTTCGCGGATCAACTCGGCCACCAGCATACGCTCGCTCTGATCGGTGAACTGGTCTTCCGGGTAGAGCGGCGGACCGGGCGGCAAGTGCGCCACGATCAGCTCCCACAGTCGCTCGAGGCTATGGCCCGTAGTGGCGATGGTCAGCATCCAATCGGGCGTGTCGTCCACGAGCGCGCGATAGACCTCCGTTCGTTCCGCGACCAGCTCCGGACGGAGCTTGTCGCTCTTGTTGAGCGCGAGGACGATCGGGCGTTCGCTGCGGCACAGGACGGACGCCACGGATCGATCCATACCGCCGGGCGGTGTGGAGACATCCACGACCCACACGACCACGTCGGCGTCGGGAATCGCACCACGCGCGGCGCGCAGCATGGACCGGCCCAACGCGTCCTTCGGCCGATGGATGCCGGGCGTGTCCACGAAGATGGCCTGCGCCTCGGGCGTGGCGCGGATGCCGAGGATTCGTCGGCGCGTCGTCTGTGGACGATGGGACGTGATCGCCACCTTTGTGCCCACCAAGGCGTTGAGGATCGTGCTCTTCCCGACATTCGGCCGACCGACCAAGGCGACGAAGCCGGAGCGGTGTTCGCCTGCCTCCGGCGGCGGTCGCTTGCCGAGGATGCGCGCAAGGACCTCCGCCGCGTCATCGGGCAGCACTTCCTCGTTCGGTTTCGAAGGATCCGAGCGGGGCTCGACCGGTGCGTTGTCCTCGGAATTCTCGGGCTGGGTGTCCATGTTCGATTGATCCCTGGTGGCGCACGCCGTAACAAGGCGGCGCAGGTTCCGTTCGTAGCATAGGAAGCCGGCGCCGGCCGGTCAACGATTCATGCCGAAACGAGGCCCCCACCATGGTGCAGACTGCTCGGCGTTCCACACCCATCCGATCCTGCCATTGCTTTTGGAGGGTACGACTTCGCCGGCTGGCGACAACGTTGATCTGCATGGTTGTCGCGAGCGGCCCAAGCGCGGCGTATGCGGACGCCACCGCGGACGTCGAGGTCGTTCGTCTGCTCGGCGGCCTCGTCGACTACGCGCCAAGCGGAATGCCGGACATCTCCCAGTGTCGCGCGGAGTGGAGCCGCGCCGCGGCTGGTCCGGATGCACCGGCGCAGTGGACCTACGCCGGTCCGGTCGCCCTGGCCGACGTCCTGTGGTGGCTCGATTCACGCGCGGAGCCGGCGCCAACGCCCCCCGACCGAGCGGCGGACGGCTATCCCCTTGTGACCGCATACCCTGTCTTTGGTCCGGCGCCGGATGACCACGATGCCCAAAACATCGGACCACTCGTGCGCGAGATCGCGGCGCGCGCCGGGACGGATGGTGGGGGCCGTACGCAGCGGTTGCGCGGCACGGAGTGGTCGGAGATGGTGACGGCCACACGAGATTATGTCGAGCGCAGGCGGCTCGCGGCCGATTTTGGGATCACGTCGCGCATCCGTCCGGACGGAGCCTGGTTCGCCGAGCAGGTCGCAGCTGAGGCCGGCGTGCTGGTGCTACTGGGCATGTGGGAGCAACAGGGCGAGTCGTGGCGCCGAGTCGGCGGCCACTACGTTGCGCTCGCGGGCGCCGCAGCCGACGGCAGCCGCATCGAGGTGGCGGACCCTCTGCTCGACAGCGCGGGTGCAGGGGGCGCGGGACGCGCAGCGCCCGCGGATGCCCTTCGGCATAGCTGCCGAGAGGCGCCCTCGGCCCATGACGACGTCAGCGCGGTCAGCCACGATGCGTATGCGCTCTTCCCCCCGGTGGGTGTTCCCGATGCCCCTTCGGCTCTGGCCGGCTACTTCACGCCAGCCACGGCGCACAACGCCGCGGCGTTCGCCGACCAGAATCCGGCAGAGCATCTAGCGGATCACGCGGGAGCCTGGCAGCGAACAACACCGGTAATGGTCGTTGACGCAGCCTTGGCTCTGGCCCCACGTAGAGCCGCCGGAAGCGCGCCCCCGCAAGGCTCACCCACGGCACCTGCGTCACCCCCGCCAAGCGCCACGGCGGAACCCGGACCCACAACCGGCACGGCCACCTCAACGCCAGACGCCACGTCCGCCCCGCCGACGGCAACCCTCGAGCTGCCCGCGCTACCGACCCTCGCGGCCCCGGCAACGCGTTCGCCGTGGGGCGGCTTGAAGCCCGTGGTGCCGGTCGGAACCGTGTGGCTGCCGATAGCGCTGCGCCCGCGGCGCTGACATCGGACATCGCGGATCCGAACCGCAGCTCCGCCCTGAACGACCCGCGGACCATTGACGGCCTCCGCAGCAAGTCCTATCCTCCCGGGCGCACCCGCGGACCGTAATGCGCACGTCCCTTGTTGGACGGGATCCTGCGTGGGATCGCACCGTGCGGGCCGCTTCGGGATGCTACCTTTACCTGAGGTCCGCATCACTCCCCAGGGGGGGTACCCGATGGACCATTCGCAGGCCGAGAAGAAATCTCCGTGGTCGTCCACGATCGTCAAGAAAGCGATCATGGCCGTGACGGGGTTGATCTGGATCGGCTTCGTCACGTTCCACATGTACGGCAACCTGAAGATCTTTGTCGGCGCCGAGTACTTCAACGCCTACGCCGAAGGGTTGCGCCACCTCGGCGCCCCCCTCTTCGGACGATTGCATTTGCTAACGGTCATGCGCTCCGGCCTCATCGTGGCCATTGTGCTCCACGTGTGGTCCGCGATCTCATTGACCCGGCAAGCGCGGGCGGCTCGGACGACGCGCTACGCGGTGACGCGGCGTATGGAGGCCGACTACGCGGCGATCACGATGCGCTACGGCGGCACGATGATCGCCCTGTTCCTGCTCTACCATCTGGCGGACCTCACCTGGGGCGTGGCAGCCGTCAGCCCCGATTTCATCAAGCACGATGCCTACGCGAACGTGCTTGCGAGCTTCCAGTCCGCACCGGTCGTCGGCTTCTACATGGTCGCGCTGGTCGCCTTGGGCTTACACCTCTATCACGGCACGTGGAGCCTCTTCCAGACCTTGGGCCTGCTGGACCGTCGCACGGACCTCTGGGTCCGCCGCGGCGCGTTGGCCCTGGCGATCGTGGTCGTGGTCGGCTTCGCGGTCGTGCCGCTCTCCGTGCTCTTCGGCTACGTCACGTGATGACCAAGGACACGCCCTCCATGACCGAGTCACAAACGGCAGGACCCGGGCAGGCCGCGCAGACGGGGCCCGCAGGTTCGCCCATGCTGGACGCCAAGGTGCCCGACGGTCCGATCGAGCGCCGCTGGGACAAGGCGCGCTTCGACTTCAAGCTGGTCAACCCGGCGAACAAGCGCAAGTACGAGGTCATCGTTGTCGGATCGGGCTTGGCCGGCGCATCCGCAGCAGCCACGATGGGCGAGCTCGGATACAACGTTCGGGTGTTCTGCTATCAAGACAGCGCGCGCCGTGCACATAGCGTGGCAGCGCAAGGCGGCATCAACGCGGCCAAGTCCTATCAGAATGACGGCGACAGCATCTTTCGGCTCTTCTACGACACGGTAAAGGGCGGCGACTTTCGTTCGCGCGAATCGAACGTATACCGGCTCGCCCAAGTCTCGAACGAGATCATCGACCAATGTGTGGCGCAGGGCGTGCCCTTCGCCCGCGAATACGGCGGCACCTTGGACAACCGTTCTTTCGGCGGAGCCCAGGTTTCGCGCACGTTTTATGCGCGCGGTCAGACCGGGCAGCAGCTGTTGCTCGGTGCCTACCAGGCGCTTTCCCGGCAGATCAACGCCGGCACCGTAACCATGCATCCGCGCACCGAGATGCTCGACATCGTGGTGTCCGAGGGCCAGGCGCGCGGGATCGTCGTGCGTGACATGGTTAGCGGCGAGATCCGCACGCATTCCGCGGACGCGGTGGTGCTTGCGACGGGCGGCTACGGTAACGCGTTTTACCTATCCACGAACGCCAAGGGTTGCAATGCCACCGCGATCTGGCGCGCCCACAAGCGGGGGGCCTTCTTCGCCAACCCGTGCTTCACCCAGATCCATCCAACATGTATCCCTCCTTCGGGCGAGCATCAGTCGAAGCTGACGTTGATGAGCGAATCGCTACGCAACGACGGCCGCATCTGGGTGCCACGGGACGCGGGCGACCGCCGTGCGCCGGGGGACATTCCCGACGCAGAGCGTTGGTACTATCTGGAAGAGAAGTATCCGAGCTTCGGCAACCTGGTACCGCGCGACATTGCCTCCCGCGCTGCGAAGGCCGTCGTGGACGCCGGGCACGGTGTCGGGCCGTTGCAAAACGGGGTCTACTTGGACTTCAAGGACGCCATCGCGCGTCTGGGACGCCGCATGATCGAGGATCGCTACGGCAACCTCTTCGA
>JAJCYU010000188.1 GCA_029262755.1 Anaerolineae bacterium | reverse complement strand
CGCGGCGAACGAGGCGCGCCCCGTGACACCGACATCGACGACGCCACCCTGGTCGCGCGTGTGCGCACCGGCGATGGCGCCGCGTTCGAGGTCCTCTACGATCGGCACCATGGGCCGCTATTTCGAACCGCGTTGGCCATGACCCGCAAGCGTCCCGTTGCGGAGGAACTGCTGCAGGAAGCCTTCCTTCGCGCATACCGTCATATCGGGCGCGTTCGGCTCGACGAAGGGGCGAGCCTGCGCCCCTGGTTGCACCGCATCCTCATCAACCTCGTCTACGATCGATCGGCCCGCAAACGTCCGGTCTCCGGCCCGCTGGAGGCCGTGATCGACCGGCTCGCTTGCCGCGCGCCATCGCCCGAACGCAACGCGGAGCGTCGCGAGGCAGCACGCGTCGTCGCGGAGTCGATCGCCGCGCTGCCCGACAATCATCGCGCGGTGGTCGTGTTGTTCTACCTACATGACATGGACGTATCGGCCATCGCGCAGACCCTCGGCGTGCCGGCTGGAACGATCAAATCACGTTTGTTCTATGCGCGGGCGCGTCTGCGCGAGGCGCTCGGGGCCGACTCGCGAATCACGACCGAAATCCCGGTAGCGGAGGTGGTGCGACATGCCTTGTCATGAATGGCACGAGGATCGACTCGGACGGCTGGTGCGGTGGACGCTGTCGGGGGTTCGCAAAGCGCGCCCTTCGCGTAGCGTTCGACGGCGGGTGATGGGGGCCGTGCGACAGGACCGATCGCCCGTGATGCTGCGGGCGAACGACATCGCGACGCGCGTGTTCGCACCCTCCGTCGTCAGCATCGGTGTCGCCGACGAACACGCCTGGCGCCGCGGGCGGCTGGCCCTATGGTGGGTCGCCCTCTAGATACTCGGGCGTCAAATTTCGGCGCCAAACCTCTTGCGGTGCGTACGCGGCCTCGGCTACACTGTCCGCCCTCTGCCCGGAGGAGCGTGAAGCGCGCATGATCAACCATTCCACACGAGACGAACGATCGAACGGCCGGCCACCGCCCGATGATGCAACCCTGGCCGCCCGCGTCGCGCAAGGCGACGGCGCGGCATTCGAGATCTTGTATCAACGGTATCATGCCCCCCTCTTCCGGACGGCTCTGGCCATGACCCGGCGCCGCGCGGTTGCCGAGGACGTCCTACAAGAAGCCTTTTTGCGGGCGTTCCGGCATATCGGACGTCTCCGGCTCGCACCCGGTGCCAGCCTGCGTCCATGGCTGCATCGCATCTTGATTCGGTTGGTCTACGACTGGACCGCGCGCCGCAATGCCCGCGAAGGGCGAGAAGACAATGCGCGCCCTCCGTTGCGAGCACTCAGCCCGGAGCGGCGCTTCGAACAGGGCGAGGTGGGACGGCTGATCAACAACGCCGTGGACGCACTGCCCTTCAAACAACGGATCGTCATCGTGTTGTTCTATCTGCATGACATGGATCTGGACGAGATCGCCGCCACCCTCGAGGTGCCGGCGGGAACCGTGAAATCGCGCCTGTATTACGGTCGGGCGCGATTGCGCGCGCAATTGGCCCAGGAGCCGCGCCTTGCCGGCGGCGTCGGCATCCGGGAGTTGGTCGGCTGATGTCGACGCGACGCGGTCCGCGCCACCAATGGCACGACGACAACCTGGGTCGGGCGACCAGGGCGGGACTACACGGCTTGCGCTCGGCTCGGCCCTCCGATGCCGTCTGGGAGCGCATCGCACGTGAATCCGGGGTCGCTGAACCACGGTTATCCGCGCGGCTCGGTGCGTCGTTCGTTGCGTTTCTATCCGGCCGTCTGGGTCGGTCTACAGAATCGCTGATGCGGGTTGCGGCCACCGCAACCGTCGCCGTGTTGCTGACCACCGTGTCCGCAACGAGCTTCGGCGTGATCCTCTCCGGTGGAACCGGACTTTCGGATCGACCATCCCTGCGTCCGTTGCACGCGACGGGCCTACCGGTGAGCGAGGCGCGCTTCCAGCCGACCGTTAGCGAACACGCATGGGATCGCAAGCTGCCGCCCGGAACGTCGGCCGTCGCCTGGTGGCGCTTGTTGCGCTCTTCCGGCGATCTGCGGCCCTTCGAGCCCGCGTGCGAGATCTACCACGTGCGCGAAGGGGCAGCCGGTCCCGCGGGCTCCGCCGTTCCGCTGCTCGGCGCAGCGGCGTGCGGCGGCGAGCGAAGCCCGCGTCCGAGCTTGCCGGGTATGCCGACAAGTCAGCCGATGTCCGAGGTTCGGCTCTAGGTGGCGCTGAGCGCGGCCCCTCAATCCACGGTGCCGGCCCCCCTCCTCTCCGATTCGGACGCGGTCCACGGCGGGTCGGGCGGACGCGTTCCCCCACGGCGCGGCCGGTCGATCCTGATGTGGCTCGGCTTCGCGCTGCTCTTCGTCGGTCTCTGCGCGGGCTGTGGGCTCGCCGTTCGCTGGTTGGCCCTCTCGGCCGTCGAAGATGCGGAAGGGCCGGAGGTCGTCGACGCGCCACGCGATCGGGGAGAGCCGGAGGCGGCAGATTCCGACGATGGCGTCGTTCGCGGAAGCGACCCGACCACAGCGGGCTCCGACCAGGCCGATGGCGTCGCCAAGGCGCCGCGTGAAGGCGGGCGCCGTGGTGGAACCCTGCGCCTGCCTGGCGGGAACCCGACCACGCTCGATCCGGCGCGCGTGCGGGACATCGTTTCGGCCGACTACATGTACGAGATCTACAGCGGCCTCGTCACGCTGTCGCCGGAGCTCGAGGTCGTGCCGGACCTCGCCGCGCGGTGGGACGTTTCGCAGGACGGTCGGGTCTATACCTTCACGTTGCGTCCGGACGCGCGATTCCACGACGGCGAGCCCGTGGTGGCCGAAGATCTGCGCTACGCGATCGAGCGCGCCTGCGATCCTGCTACGGCGTCGGACGTTGCCGGCGCCTACCTGGACGACGTGGTTGGATGCACGGACAAACTGGCCGGCGTCACGGACACCGTCCGGGGCGTGCGCGCGCTCGGCGTCGATCGGGTCGAGCTGACGATCGACGCGCCAAAGGCCTACTTCCTTGCCAAGCTGACCTACCCGACCTCGTTCGTCGTGGACCGGCTGCAGGTCGAGTCCGATCCCCGATGGGCGCTGCGCCCCAACGGGACGGGCCCGTTCCGCGTGGATGTCTACGAGCCCGAGGAACGCCTGCGCCTCGAGCGGCACGAGCGCTACCACGGGGACGTCGCGTTTCTGGACGCCGTCGAATACGATCTGGGGCCGTTCAACGCCGTGACACGCTACGAGAACGACGAGCTGGATGCGACGCCCGTGGGCGCCTTCGATCTCTCGCGGGTCAGCGATCCCCTCAACCCCTTGTCCTTCGAAGTGATGGTCGGCCCGGGTGACCTGGGTGTGACCTACATCGGGTTCAACACGACCCGCCCGCCTTTCGACGACCCAGCGCTACGACAGGCCTTCAACCTCGCGGTCGACAAGCGCAGGGTCACCGATATCGCCCTGCTCGGCGCCGTCGAGCCCATGGGCACGATCCTGCCGCCCGGCATGCCGGGACACGACGCCGCGCGTGACCCCTACGGTTTCAATCCGGCCGCCGCGCGCGCCGCCTTGGCGCGCTCTCGCTACGGCGGCAAGGACGGGCTACCGCCGATCGTGATCCACGCGAGCGGCGGTGCGGGTGCGAGCCCCTCCGTACAGGCCGTCATCGACACGATCGAGGAGTCGTTGGAGATCGACATCACGGTGGAGCAGGCGCCGTGGGAGCTCTTCCAACGTGAGGTGAGCGACGGCGTCTACGACGCCTGGTTCCTCGGCTGGTCGGCCGACTACCCCGATCCGCAGGACTTCCTGGACGTGCTCTTCCATTCGCGCAGCCCGCTCAACGCAACGGGTTTCGATGATCCGGAAACGGACGCGTTACTCGAAGCCGCGCGCATCCAGCTTGAAGAGACGGAGCGGCTGCGGATCTACGGCGAGGCCGAGACACGAATCCTCGATGCTGCGCCTTGGGTGCCGCTGTACACAGGCGTGGACACGTGGTTGGTCAAGGAGCGCGTGCACGGCTTCTTCGTCCCACCCATCGTGGTGCCCCGCCTCGCCGGCGTCTGGCTTGAGGACTAAGGCCTCGTCCGTCAACGAGCCCTAAGCGCGTGTCCATTCCCTTCGCCTAAGGTCTCTACCGACACGACCATGTGGACGTGTAGAGAATGAACCGTCCGCGAATCGGCTCCGTAGGAATGATGCCCGGCCGGTGGCGGGCGGTTGACAGGGATATGAGCCCTGCGATAGCATGGCGCGATTTTCCAGCGGGAAGACGCGCTAAACAACCCTGCCGGAACCCGGGTCGATGAGCACATCTACACCTTCCCCCCGCTTGTCGACCGGTCGATTCTTCTAGGAGGAGAACCCGATTATGATGCGAACACTGATGTTGATGCTGGCGGTGCTGCTGCCGCTGTCCTTCGCGGTTGCTTGCACCGCGCCTGCCGATGACGCCGCCCCGAGCGGTGAGTCGGAGCAGATGGAAGGCGACGACGCCGCAGAAGGTGAAGGCGCAGAGGACGATATGGCCGAAGAGGGCGATGATGCCGAAGAGGGTATGGCCGAAGAGGGCATGGCCGACGACGACATGATGGACGGCAACGTCGATGTCTTCGCCTTCGACGATACGGCCCAGAAGGGCACGGGCACGTTGGTCATCGGTCAGGGCCAGGAGCCCGAGACGCTCTACCGCTACGGCGGTTCGATGCTCGCGGCCTCCCACGTCCAGAATTCGTTGTACGAGTCGATCGAGGGCCTGACCTTCGACTACCAGCCGGTCATCCTCACGAAGCTGCCCAAGCTCGAAGATGACGGCTCCGGCGCTTCGTTGGACATGGTATCGGTCGAGGCCGGCGAGCAGTACATCGACCAGGAGACGCAGGAAGTCGTGACCGCCACCGAGACGGTTTCCGATCTTCCGCAGCTCACCGTCGAGTACGAGATGGTCGACGGGCTGACGTGGCAGGACGGCACGGCGGTGACGGCCGACGACTCGGTGTGGGCGTTCGAAATCAGCTGTGATCCGGACACCGCGACCAGCAAGTACCTCTGCGAGCGCACGTCCAGCTACGCGTCCACCGGCAGCAACACGGTGGTCTGGACCGGCCTGCCCGGCTACACGGATCAGACCTACTTCACCAACTTCTACGCACCGCTGCCCCGCCACCAGCCGGGCGCGGACGGCACGCCGATGGAAAACATGTCGGCGGTCGACATCGCCGAGGACGAGCAGTTCACGCGCAACCCCTGGTCCTACGGCCCCTTCATGATCGAAGAGTGGTCGGATGGCGACTTCATCAAGCTGGTGCGCAACGACTACTACTGGCGCGCCGACGAGGGTCTGCCGATCCTGGATTCGGTCATCCACAAGTTCATCAAGGACTCGAACTCGTTGCTCGCCGCGCTGCGCACGGGCGACGTCGATGTCGCGACGCAGGACGGTCTGGACATCAGCCAGTTCGACGCTCTCGAAGACGGCAAGAATGCCGGCGAGATCACGCCCTACTACGTGGTCGGCACGGTGTGGGAACACATCGACTTCAACTTCAACCCGGTGGACGACCGCCCGGCGATCGGCGCTTGTAAGGACGTTCGCAAGGCGCTGGCCTACGGCACGGACCGCGACACGATGGTCGAGGTCATCCAGAAGGGGAAGACGAAGGTTCAGAACACCTACATCCCCGACGTGCACTGGGCCTATCCGCCCGAGGACATGCTCACCACCTACCCCTACGATCCCGAGTTGGCGTCGCAGATGCTCGACGACATCGGCTTCACCGATGCCGACGGCGACGGCACGCGTGAGGCGGCCGAGGACATCACCTGCACGATCACGATGGACCTGGAGGGCAACACCAAGGACCAGGTGATCCCGGCGGGCACCCCGCTCGAGCTGACGCTCAACACCACGCAGGGCAACGTGATGCGCGAAGAGACCACGCTGCTCTTCCAGGCCAACATGGACAACATCGGTGTCGGCATCAACCTCGAGTACCTGCCGGCCAACGTCTACTTCGGCGACGGTCCGGACGGCCCGCTGTTCGGACGACGCTTCGACCTGGGCGAGTTCGCCTGGTTGACGGGCGTGCAGCCGCCGGTGGGTCTGTACTACTGCACCGAGGTCCCCTCCGAGGAGAACAGCTGGGGCGGTCAGAACGAGACCGGCTACTGCAACCCGGAGTACGATGCTGTTTCCAAGCAGGCCGAGAACACGCTGGAGCGCCCGGACGCGCTGCCCTTGTACCACGAGGCGCAGAAGATCTTTAGCGACGAGCTGCCGGTGCTGCCGTTGTTCGCACGTGTGAAGGTCATGGCCACGCGTTCCAACGTGGTCAACTTCATGCCGAACCCGACGGTCAACAGCGAGACCTGGAACGTCGAGACCTGGGGCTTCGCGCCCGAGGAGTAGGCATCAGCGCGGGCGTTTCGCCGCGCGAACGAACACATTTCGGGCCGGCAACGGATGTTCCGTTGCCGGCCCGTTTTCGCGTTTCGGCGACGGCGGACGACGCGCTGAGGTTTGACTAGAACGGCCCACGCTGGTAATTCCTTCGCAGCCGATTTGTTGAACGAAGCACGAATCGTGAACCAGCCACCCGGCACGTCCGGTTGTGTGTTGTGCCGCGCCGCCCCACGCACTCATCGTGCAACGGGCGTCGGCGGTGAATCCCTTGACTGCCTCGGCCTGGCCGGAGGATGCCGATGACCGCGTACCTGATCCGACGAGTTCTGCAGATGCTCGTCGTGCTCGTGCTCTCGTCGATTACGATTTATGCGTTGCTGAACTTCGCCCCCGGTGGGCCCTTCGACGCACTGCGGACCATGAGCGACCGCAAGTCGCGCGTGAGCGAGCAGCAGATCGACCGGATGGAAGCGCTCCTGGGCCTCAACAAGCCCATACAGATGCGCTACATCGGCTGGTTGATCGGCGACGACTGGATGGGCTCGCTCAACCCGGAATGGGAGGGCGATACCCGCGGCGTGCTGCGCGGCGATTTCGGCGACTCGTTCCAGAAGAAGCGGCCCGTGATCGATATGATGAAGGCCCGCATCGGCAAGACCGTCGCGTTGACGGCGTTGTCGGCGCTGCTGGCCATGGTCGTGGCGATCCCTATCGGCATCTACTCCGCCGTCAAGCAATACTCACGCACCGATTACGTGATGACCTTCTTCACGTTCATGGGCGTAGCAATCCCCTCGTTTTGGTTCGGGCTGATGTCGATCATCGTGTTCGCCCAGCTCTTCCAAAGTTGGGGTTTACCCTCCCTGCCCTCGGGCGGCTGGGCCAGCTTGCGCACGCCCCGCGAAGGGACGCTGCTCGGCGTGCTCGGTGCGGAGCCCGGCTCCTTCCTCGATATCTCCATCCACCTTCTATTGCCCATCGGGGTGCTCAGCTTGCTCCAGATGGCCGGGTGGGCGCGCTACATGCGTACGAGCATGCTCGAGGTGCTGCAGCAGGACTACGTGCGCACAGCGCGGGCCAAGGGGCTTGCGGAGCGCTTCGTCGTGGCCAAGCACGCACTGCGCAATGCGCTCATCCCCCTGGTCACGATCGTGACCTACGAGCTGCCCTTCATCTTTGGCGGCACGATCTTGATCGAACAGGTCTTCGGTATTCCCGGCATGGGCCTGCTCTACATCGACGCGCTCAACAGCTTCGACTTCCCCGTGACCCAAGCGTATCTCTTGATCACGGCGGTGCTTACCGTCATCGCGACGCTGCTGAGCGACATCCTGTATACGGTCGTCGATCCGCGGATCCGGCTTAACTAAGCCCGGCTGAAGGAGATCCTATCCATGACCGTTGCTGAACTCGCCTTCGAGGAGGAGCTCGCCGCTCCCCAAGAAGAATCGCAGGCGCAGGCCGTATGGCGGCGCTTCCGCCGGCACCGGCTGGCGATGATCGGCTTGACCATCGCAGGTCTGCTGATCGTTGCTTGCTTCCTGGGCCCCTACCTCACGCCCTTCAACTCGACCGACATTCCCATGACCGAGCTGTTGTCGCTGCGTGATAAACCGGCGTTCTTCCAGGGATCGGACGGCTTCCACATCATGGGCACCGACAGCATGGGGCGCGATTACCTGACGCGCTTGCTGGAGGGCGGTCGCGTCTCGTTGGCCCTTGCCTTCGTCGTCGTGATCGTGACGCAGATCTTCGGCACGATTGTCGGAGGCATCAGCGGCTACTACGGCGGTTGGGTCGACACCCTGCTGATGCGCATCGTCGACTTTCTGTTCACGCTGCCCAGCTTGCCGATCTTCATGGTGCTCTTCGTGCTGATCCCCAAAGACGTCGTTCCGGGCGGCTCGATCACCGTGTTGGCAATCGTCTTCATCGTCCTGGGCTGGACGGGACCA
>JAJCYU010000187.1 GCA_029262755.1 Anaerolineae bacterium | reverse complement strand
CGGACCGCTGATCTACAGCGAGTACCAGGGTTGGGACTCGGGCGTGCAGGTGCAGAACCTGAGCGCGGTGACGGCGGCGAAGGTGAAGGTCTACTTCCTGGACCGCAGCGGCGACATCATCACGACGCTGGTGGACTGGGTGTGCCCGCGCGGCAGCCAGACCTTCTTCCTGCCGGTGATCTTCGACCTTCCGGGCAACTGGACGGGCAGCGTGCGGGTGGAGAGCCAGGAGTGGTTCACGCCGGGCAACCCGCTGGTTCGCTCGCCGAACATCGTGGGTATCGCGACGTTGCTGAAGTACGACGACGCGGCGCGCACCAACACGATCGAGGCCATTGCCTACAACCTGTTGCCGGAGCACAAGATCTACGATTGGCAGATCGCGAGCGGCACGGGCGGCGACTTTGAGGCGGGGGTCGGCCTGATCGCGATCCCGAGCTTGTTGCGGGACGTGAGCGGCTCGGGCTTGACCAGCGAGGTGGCGATCGCGAACGTGGTGCCGAAGCCGGGCTTCACGGACTTCGCGATCTTCATCTACGACCAGAACGGTCTGTTGGACTACATCTGCGAGAAGCTGAACGAGAAGCAGGTGGAGTACATCGACCTGTCGACGTGGGGCTACGTGAACCCGGGCTTCAAGGGCTCGGCGGTGATCTCGGCGACGTTCTGGGAGCACGACGTGTTCGACGGAACGGGCTTCTTCCTGCGCAACCTGGTTGGCCTTGGCGCGGTATCGATCGAGCGCAAGGGCCGCCGCGGCTACGAGGAGGACATCCCGGGCGACGAGGCGGCGGGCTCGCGGGGCATTCCGTTCGCGACGACCTTCGACGAGGAGGGCGAGCCGGTCTTCGCGTTCTGCTTCATGGGCAGCGCACCGCTGTGCCCGGGCTTCCCGGACCTGCGTCCGGATCCGGCGGATTGTCCGGCGAGCGTGACGGCCAGCTGCGCGAACTGCCCGCTGCCGATTCCGGCGACGGGGACGGCGGGCATGATGGACACGGCGATCGCGAGCGTGGGCTTGATCGGCGCGTGCGAGATCGTGGACATCGACGTGACGTTGGACCTGAACCACACGTGGAACGCGGATCTGGAAGTGGACCTGACGAGCCCGGAGGGCACGGCATCCCGGATGTTCGACGGGATCTGCGGGGCCAGCGACAACATCCGCGCGATCCTGGACGACGACGCGGCGGCACCGATCGGCAGCGTGTGCCCGCCGATGGGCTTCCAGCGCTACACGACGGAGTCGGGCATTGGGCTGGACATCTTCGACGGCGAGTTGGTTGGCGGCGAGTGGCTGCTGGACATCAACGACACCGCCGGCGGCGACCAGGGTACGTTGAACGACTTCACGGTTACGGTGGAGCTGCGGGCGCGCTAGGCGCAGCGGGCCGGCGGTCGTGCCCCTGAGGGGCGGCGGCTTGGCGGTTCGGAGAGGCGCCCACGGTCAGGATGACCACGAACACGTAGACCACGACCGGCCCTCGCGTTGCAATGTGGTGGCCGGTTGGTTGCGGTGCCAAGGCGTTCCTGCTCCGGTCGGTCGAAGGTCGTCTCGGTGACGTGCCCCAATCAAATTGGCGGCGCGCCGGAAGCTCCCTCGACGAGTTCCGCGCTCACCCGTATCTCAGCCGCCGCCCATCCCGTTAATGGGAAAGACTAATTGTGCGTTCGATGCGTCGACTGATTTCTATCAGCGTGCGCTTTGGGCAACCAACTGGCTCTAATCCCGGCCTGCAGCCGACCCCGTTCTCGTGGAGGACCCATGCGCCGTTTCGCCTCGCCCCTTATGTCCGTCTTGTGTGCCACGGTGTTGCTCGCCGTGTTCGCATTGCCGCATCCGGCCACCGTCGCCGCTGCGATGCGCACGACCTTCACCGACCGTGCCACCTTCGAGGCGGGGCTCGACGGAGGCTCGACGCTCATCGACGGCTACGATCCGGCGTCCGGCTATCCGGCCGGCTTCGGTATCTACAACAACGCCACGATGAGCGGATTCTTCGGCGAGACGGAGTACTTCACCACGGGCTTCAGCAACCTGAACATCATCCAGAGCAGCGAAACCTACTGCGCCGGGTGCAACGGCAGCTATCGGCTGAGCTTCCAGAACACGACGCCCGCGGTTCCGGGGGTTGGCGTGTTCGGCGTGGGCGTGGATATCCGCACGAATTCCGCCAGCGTGCCCTATCACGCCTTCGTGACCTACGGCGACGGCACGACAGAAAACTTCCCGCTGCCAACGGGTGCCAGCTTCTTCGGCATCACGTCGCCCGACCAGATCACCAGCATCCACATGGGCCTCGCCGGTGGTGGCTCGACGACCTCCGGCAGCTTCGTGATCGACAATCTGACGATCGGCGCCGCTCCCATGGCCGCCGGCTGCGAGAGCATGCTGCTCTATGACAACAACTCCACCTTCCAGACCGCGCAGGCCGCTGCGGCTAACGCCGGCTTCACGCCGACGGTCGCCAACTCCGGCGACTTCACGACCCTATTGACCGGGCAGAGCTGGGACATCGTGCTCATGGACAATCCGAGCACGGAGCCACTTGGTGCGTGGCAAGATGCTCTGGCGAGCCATATCGCCGCCGGCGGGCGCGCCATCCACAGCCATTGGAACTCGGGCTCGCTGACTACGGCGTTACAGCAGGCCTTTGACGTGACCAACGAGGGTGCGCACCAGACGATCGACTTCTATCGTTGGAACGCGCACCCGCTCTTTTCCGCGCCCAACAGCGTTCCGGACGTCTTCGACGTATGGGCCGATGTTTGGGGCACCAACGGCTTCTTCCTCGACATCGAGCCTGCGAGCGGCGGCGTCTCAGCCGCAGGTTTCACGCCCGCCCCGCAGCCGATGCAGTCGGCCATCGTAATCGGCAACGCCGGTGCGACGATCTTCAACGGCTTTATCTTCGACGATTACAACCCGGCCGACAAGGACCTGGACACCGAGCGCGACATCGTTGAGCTGATCGAGAACGAGATTGCAAGCGTCTGCGGATCGGTCGCGCCCCCGCCTGCAGCTGGAAACGCCGACCTGAGCATCGACAAGACGGCGTCGCCCGATCCGGCGGTCGCCGGGCAAGACCTTGTGTACACCGTGACGGCGACGAACAACGGGCCCGCCGACGCCTCGAACGGCATCGAGATCACGGACATGCTGCCGAGCGCCGGTGCCTTCGTTTCCGCGGTGCCGGACAACGGCGGCGCGTGTCCCTTAACGCCCGCGGTCGGGTCCTTCGGCGGAACGGTCGTCTGCGAGTGGACCGATTCCGTCCCCGCCGGCGAGACCCGTTCGGTCACGATCACCGTGAGCCTCTGCCCGGAGGAGACATGTGGCGGCACCTTGACCAACGTCGCGACCGTCGCGCTGCGGCCCGGCGAAGGCGGCGGCGGTGCGCTCGTCCTGTATGGAGCGACGAGTGGTGGTGACGGCGGCGGCGGCGAAGGGGGGGGGCCGGAGCTTTCCAGAGACGCAACGGCCAATAACAATGGCCTTCTTGAGAGTGGCGACGAGCGAGTAGCGTCCCCGATGCAGCAAGGCGACGAGACGCTCTACACGATCGATCCCGCCACCGGTATCGCCACCGCGGTCGGGATCATTGGCTTCCCGCGCGTGAGCGGGCTCGCGGTGCTGGGCGACGGCCGGCTCGTCGGGTCGAGCGCCACGGATCGGGACATTTCCGGCGTTTCCTCCGATCTTATTGAGATCGATCGAGGTACGGGCGCTGGCACGTTGATCGGGCCAATGGGCGATTTTACGACTTCTTGCGGTCGTTTCCCGGACCTAACATGGGACGCCTCGACCGCCACCCTCTTCGCGTACGGCGATTTCTGCAGCGGGGCCCCGGAGGGTTTGTTCACGGTCAACACGACGACGGGGCTCGCCACGTCCGTGGGTGCCAGCGGCTACACCGGCGGCGGGAACGGGCTGGCGTGGGAAGCGGCTACCGACACGCTTTTCGGTACGCCCTTTGACAACGGTAGCCTTGTGACCTTCGACAAAGGCACCGGACTGGGCGCGGACGTGCCGGGCAGTGCAGGCAACGTTCCCCGCAGGGTCAACTCGCTCGACTTCCATCCGAGTAGCGGTGAGCTCTACGGCATTTGGAACGACGGCACGCGTCGGCTTATCACTCTGGATACGAGCGACGGCACGTCTACGACCATCGGCGACACGGCCAACCGCATGGACGGCATCGTCTTCGACATTGGCGGCGGCGCGCTCGTGGACCCGAATCCCGCAAACAACCGGGTCAGCCTCGATACACGTGTTACGGCATCGGCCGACCTCTCGGTTTCCAAGAGCGACAGCCCTGATCCGGTGATCGCGGGCAACAGCTTGACCTACACCATCGACGTCGCGAACGCGGGTCCGTCGACGGCCGCGTCCGTGGTGATGGTCGACACGCTCGACCCGCTCGTGAGCTTTGTGTCCGCGACGGTGTCTCCGCCCGGACCAACCTGCAGCCATGCGGGCGGGGTCGTGACATGTGATCTCGGCGCGATCGGCACGGGCCAGGAGTGCTTCGAGGACGAGGGCGGTCCGTTGCCCACCGGCTACACGGTCACCATTGAGGTCCTCGTCAGCGAGCTGGCGCCCTGTAGCCCGGCGATCTGCCCGGGCAGTGAGGCCTACGGCGCGGCGCCGCTTTCGAACACCGCGACGGTGTCGCACGGCGACGAGTGCACGACGGATCCCAACAGCGCCAACGACAGCGACACGGAGTTGACGGACGTGCGCGCGGGCGCCGATGTTCTGCTCGACCTGCAGGCGCCGATTCGCGTCGGTGCCGGCAGCGGCGGTCCGCCGGCCTTTGACGCAGTGTCGCCCGACGGCGCCGAAAAGAGCGGCGCGCTGCCGGACTTCGCGTTGCTGCAGGACGAGGGCTGTCTGGCCGCCGGCGATTTCCTGATGGTGACCGCGGTCTTCAGCAACACCGGGCCGCTGGCCTTCACACGCCAGCGTGACAACCCGGGTCCGGAGTTCGAGGTCGCGTTCCCGCCGCAGCTGGTGGGCTCGGGCGATTGCCGCGTCGACGTGGGCGGCGGCACGTGTTCGGCCTCGCCGCAGCGCGTGGAGTGGAACGGCGAGATCGCAGTCGGCGACAGCGTGCAGGTGACGTTCATGGTGCGTGTTGCCGGCGGCATTCCGGCAGGCACCACGATCACGCTCGAGGCGCGCGTCAACTACGATGAGTTCAACGTGGGCGTCAACAGCGCCAGCCGCACGGACGCCGAAGAGATCGTGCTCGACTGCGAGCCGATCATCGATCCCAACACGCAGCTGGACCGTCAGGTGCACATCCCGATCCTGAACTTCCTGGGTCAGGACGACGTGTGCGAGACCTGGGTCGAGGTACAGAACCTGGGCTGCGACTTTGCCAAAGCGGCGCTGGTGACGTGGGGCGAGCCGGGCTTCTGCCCGCCGCAGGCCGCGGGCCCGCTGAAGGTGGAGTGCACGGGCATGCTCAAGCCCGGCAGCACGTGGAACCTGCTCGGCGCGCAAGTGCCGACCGGCTCCAAGAGCGGCATCTTGTTCCAGTTCACGACCGAGCAGCT
>JAJCYU010000186.1 GCA_029262755.1 Anaerolineae bacterium | reverse complement strand
CCGGCGCGTAGCCGTGGTCGCGGTTCATCGACACCGTCTCCAGGTACCAGGCAGGCGCCGCCGCATCCGCGCTCGGCGTACCATCCGCCTGCGCGATCCGCGTTGCCGCGTCCCAATCCAGGCCGATCCGGTACACGTTCGCCTCGCCGTACACGCTATCGCGCGTCCGAGCGTGGAACACGAGCGCCGAGTCCGCCGACCACGTTGCGCCGCCGGCCACGTCGCGCGACACCGCGCGTCCGTCCACCGTCACCGCGAGCAGCGCCGTCGGCAGGCCCGTCAGGTCCACCCCCGCCGCCGCCAGGTCCGCATGCGTGACCTGCACCAACCCCGTCTGCTCGATGCGCAGATCCACCAACGCGCCCGATGCATCCGAGCGGCTCAGCGCATCCACGAAGCGCTCCGCCAGTTGCGCGTCCATCGCGCCGTCCGTCGTGACGTCACCGTTTGCGTCACTGTTCGCGTCACCGTTCGCGTCACCGTTCGCGTCGAACGTGCCGTCCGCACCGGCATTCAGTGCGCCGGCCCGTTGCGCGCCGTCCACGTCCAGACCCTCCGCCGCGAACTCCGTTCGCAACGCGTCCAGCCGTGCCGCCGCCTCGTCCGCCGTCGCCGTCGTGCGCTCCACGCCCAGTTCCGCGTGCTCCGTTGCGATCGTCGGCCAGTCGATCGGGCGCATGTCCAGCGTGTCGCCCGTGCTCGTGCCTAGCTCGAAGGGGCCGTGCCGCCGCGCTTCACCGCGCAGGTCCACGTCCTCGATCCACAGCGTCGAGCCCTCGCCCAGCGTTTCCGCCGGCACGTCCAGCACGTACGCTTGCGGACCGAAAGCATCCGAGGACGCCGTCGGCACCAGCTGCTCGTTCAGGCGCCGGATTCCCTGCGCCGTCTCCACGTACACGTCGAAGCCCGCGTTGCCGGCCTCGCTCGCCGTCGTCCATGTCACCCGTGCTCCACCGTCCGCGCTTCGCTCGCTGCCGAAGGTCACGATCGAAACGGGATTGGTTTGGCTGCCGCCGGGGGCTAGGAAGCCGAAGTTGTGGTTGGGCGATGGCGCGCCGTCCACCTCGGCCGGCTCCGTGCCGCCCGTCGCGGTCTGGGTCGTCTGGAAGTACCCCTCCAACCGCGTACCGTTGGCCTCGGCCACCAGGATGTAGTCGCCGTCCGGCATGTTGGGGAATGTGTACGTGCCCACGGTGCTTGGATCCTCGCTCGTCTCCGTCATGCCCAGGCTGGGCTCGCCGGAGTCCAACACGTCGTTCCCGTTGGTGTCTTGGAATAGCGAGACGGGAATGCGCGGGATGCGCATGTCGAGGCCAGGCTCGAAGACGCCGTTGCCGTTGACATCGGCGAAGACCATACCCGTGATTGGGTGGCCCACGACCGCCTCGTAGCCGAAGTCGGCCGCGACGTCGCTCGGGTCGGCCGACGTCAGGGTCGTGGCATAGGGATCCGCCTGGCTGTTGTCGTCTGTCGCCGGTGTGCCCGTCGTCTTGGTCATGCCGAAGAGCGGCGTCGACGCGTCGTCCACGTCGACCAGGTAGTCGTCGAAGGGCAGGTTGGCGACCACGTATTGGCCGAATGCATCCGACGTCGTCGTCGCAACCAGCACGTCCGTGCCTGGGTTCAGCACCAAGTCCCCGTCCACGTCGCGCCACACGTCGACGTCCACGCCCTCGAGCCCGGATTCGCCCGGATCGCGCAGGCCGTCGCCGTCAACGTCGTGCCAGATCGTCGTGCCGACCATGCCCGCAACGGGGCCTGCGACATCGGCGGGCACTCCGTAGCCAAAGTCCGCGTCGTCGTAGTCCTCACCACCGCTGAGCCCGATGCTCGTCGTCGGTGCCGGCGAGGTCGTCAGGACCAAGGTGCCCAGCACGTCGTCGTTGTCCGTCACGACCACCGTGTAGTCACCCGGCGTGAGGCCGAAGAAGTCGTAGTGGCCGTCGCCGTCCGTCACGGTCGTGGCCAGGATATCGCCCGTTCCGTCGTCGACCACGTTCAACGTGACCCCCTGGATCCCCGGTTCACCTGGGTCCTGGATGCCGTCGCCGTCGCCGTCCAAGAACACCGTGTCACCGATCGTGCCGGTCACGGTGGACGCTGCCGCAAAGCCGAAGTCGGCATAGAGCACGTCAACCCCGACCGGCAACGTCAGCACGCGCACGGGACCGCCGTTGGTCGGCGTCGGATTGTGTCCGGCCGGCAGGGTCGCCGTGTCGACCGCGATCGCGTACTGACCCGGGATCAACTCCGTGATCAGCCACGAACCATCCGGATCGGTGAAGGCCGACACGGTGCCGCTGGGTCCTTGCACCACGACCCGCACGCCGCCGATACCCGTTTCGCCGGGATCGTGGATGCCGTTGCCGTTCGCGTCGTACCAGACGGTGTCCCCGAGGGCGCCGCGGGTCGGGTCGACCCCACGGTATCCGATGTCGAGGTTGTTCACCGCGTCGCCCGGTCCGAGCGCGACTACCGGCGACGGATCCGAGCTACCCGTAGTGGGCGCCATACCGGACGGGATCGAGCTGTCGACCACGTCGATGTAGTAGTCGCCGGGCGAAAGATCATCGAAGCCGTAGCCTCCCAATGCGTCCGAGTCCATGATGTCGACCGGGCTGTCGCCGGCCGAAGGACCGGGCACGCCATCGTCATCGCGGAAGAGCGCAACACTTGCGCCGCCCAGGCCGGGCTCGCCGGCGTCACGAACGCCGTCGCGGTCAGCGTCGTGCCAAATGTGACCGGACACGCTCACCGGGCGGATGATGCCGAGATCGAAGCCTAGGTCGACGTCACCCTCGGTCCGCGGCCCCGTAGCCGCCGTGCGGCCC
>JAJCYU010000185.1 GCA_029262755.1 Anaerolineae bacterium | reverse complement strand
CCTCCCGATCATCAACATCCTCGAGAAGGACGGCACGTTGTCCGAGACGGCGGGTGCCTATGCGGGCATGCCGCGCGAGGAGGCGCGCAAGAAGGTGCTCGCGGCGCTCAAGGAGCTCGACCTCTTCGACGGTGAGTCCTCGATCACGCACAACGTGTCGGTCAGCGATCGCAGCAAGTCGCCGATCGAGCCGCTCGTGTCCGAGCAGTGGTTCGTGAAGATGGAGCCGCTCGCCGAGCAGGCAATGGCAGCCGTTCGCGAAGGCCGCACGCAGTTCGTGCCCCAGCGCTTCGAGCGCGAGTTCTTCCACTGGCTCGAGAACATCCGCGACTGGGTGATCAGCCGCCAGCTCTGGTGGGGCCACCGCATCCCGGTGTGGTATGGCCCCGACGAGACGCCCTTCACCGCCGTGACGGCGGAGGAGGCGGCGGACAAGGCGCGGGCGCATTACGGCTGGGCGGAAGGGGAGGAGACCCCCCTGCGCCAGGACGAGGACGTGCTGGACACGTGGTTCAGCTCGGCACTGTGGCCCTTCTCGACCCTGGGTTGGCCGGAGGAGACGGCCGACTTCAAGCGCTTCTACCCCACCACGATGCTCGAGACGGGCTACGACATCCTCTTCTTCTGGGTGGCCCGCATGATCATGATGGGCCTCGAGCTGACCGGCGAGGTGCCCTTCAAGTGGGTGTACCTGCACGGCCTCGTGCGCGACGCGGACGGCCGCAAGATGTCCAAGAGCCTCGGCAACGCCAAGGACCCGCTCGAGCTGATCGCCGACTACGGCACCGATGCCCTGCGCTTCACGCTCGTCACCGGCTCCACGCCCGGCGTGGACATGAAGCTCACCGACGAGCGCCTGGCAGGCAGCCGCAACTTCGCCAACAAACTGTGGAACATGGGCCGCTTCGTGATCAGCCAGCTGGGCGATGACTTCACGCCGCGCGCCGACCTCTCCGCCACGTCAGACGGCCTCGCCTTGGCCGACCGCTGGATCCTCTCCCGCCTCTCCCAGGTGACGGCCAAGTCAACCGACCTGCTCGAACGCTGGCAGCTGGGCGAGGCCGGACGCCAACTCTACGACTTCGCCTGGAGCGAGCTGGCCGACTGGTACCTCGAAGCCGCCAAGGACCGGATGTACGGCGACGACCCCGTGGCCGCAGAAACCACGCGCCAGGTGCTCTACCTCGTGCTCGAGCAAACCATGCGCCTGCTCCACCCCTTCATGCCCTTCGTGACCGAGGCCATTTGGGGCCACCTGCCGGCGCGCGAAGGCGACGGCCCCGGCCTGATCGTCGCCCGCTGGCCCGAGCCGGCCACGGTCGACGAGACGGCCGTGGCGGACTTCGACCTCGTGCGCGATCTCGTGCGCGGCATGCGCAACGCCCGCGCCGAGTACGACGTGGCGCCCGGTCGCAAGATCGCGGCAACCATCCGCGGCGGCGACCGCACCGCGATGCTCGCCGACCAGGCGGGCACCCTGGCCAGCCTGGCGCGCCTGGACCGCGATGCGCTGACGATCGAGGCCTCCCCCGCGGCCCCCGACGACGCGCACGCCTCCGTGGTAGCCGAGGGCGGCGTGGAAGCCTGGCTGCCCCTGGCCGGAATGGTTGACCTCGTCCAAGAACGCGAACGCCTCGAGGGCGAGCTGGAAGCAGCCCGCGGCGAGGTGACGCGCCTGACCAAAGTGCTCGCCAACGAAAACTTCACCTCCCGCGCCCCGGAACCGGTGGTACAGCGCGAGCGCGACCGTTTGGCGGAGGCGGAGGCGCGGGTGGCGGCGTTGGAGGAGCGGGTCGCGGGGATGGGGTAGTGCCGGCATCTCGATGGAACACCGGACCCTGCACCGAATCCGGTGTAGGCGGCAATTCCCAAGGGCCAAGCTATGAAGCGCTCGGAAACGACGGTCTCACAACGGGGTCGAACGGCGATTCCCGCCGAGATCCGGAGGAAATACGGGATTGAGGCCGGCGATCGGCTGTGCTGGATCGACGACGGTGAGTCGATCCAGATCGTCCCGTTGCCCAGCGACCCAATCGGCGCCCTCCGGGGCGATGGGCGCAATGAGGGCCTGCTGGAAGCGTTGCTCGCGTCCAGGAACCCGTATCGCGGGCGAGATTGTTGAGCCCTAGGTGCTCGCAGCGGCCGGACAGGTGGGCGCCCCCGAAGCCGGGCACAAACAGCTCGACACACTCGAGGCCATGTGCCAATGACCAACAACGGTGTCACGCAGGTTCACCGGACAGGGACCCTCCATGGCAGGTCATATGCTTCGAGTTCGAAGACGGAGCATCCTAACCCAGCGCCTCCTCCTCCAAGAATGTGGTGCCGTGCGAAACCGACGCCCGGGCAGAACCAGTGGAGTGCAGTCCATCCGGCGCTAAGGATCTCGCGAATGCGAAAGCAGCCGGGGAATGTTCCGGCCCCCACTGTAACGGTCTCCCGCGCCTCGAAGGCGAACCAGTAATTCGCCTCGCGACCGGCTTCGACCGGCAGACGCATGATCTCGATGGGATCCTCGTCTTGTTCCGTCCACCTGCGCTCTTGTTCGCGCAAGTTATTGATTGCTTCGGTAAGCGTGTCCAAGGCAAGAGCAGGGTTGGCTGAAGGGACTTGAGAGTCTCGAAGTGAGCCAGGCAATTGGCGCGGCAAGACGCTGCGCGGCAGGATGAATCGCGGCTCTCCCCAGCCAATCCAGGGCGTAGCCCCTTCGTGCTGGAAGGAGACCTCCATGACATCGTCGGTCCATCGCCAGCCGGCTGCGATGGTTGCCGACACCGTGCCCTCCTCCCATTCGACACCATTGGATACACTGACTCTCCGGTAACGCCACGTGCTCCCGACGGTCAGCGGTACGGCAGCGATCATGTCGCGCACACCGGCGGGATACTCCCCCTTGGCAAGAGGCCGCGGCCGGTGCCATCCATTCACTGTGGCCGGCTCCGGCTGATTGTGCAACGGCGTCTCGACGTTGAGTGCTGCCTCATCCACCGAACTTGAGTCCGTAGTCGAAGTCGAAGTCGGCGTCGGCGTTTCATAGAGCATAGGACCGTCCCAGACCGATTCCTGGTCCCATACCTGCACGCTCCCCAGAGAATGCCCGAATATGTCACCGGAGCGCGCCGAGAAAAATGTCGTAACGAGGTCGCGGGCGGATGGGGAACTGTCGATCGGACATCGATCATCGGGAAAGCTGAATCCACGCCGGGACACCTCCACGACGATGATCGGCTCTTCGATCTCATCCTCCTCGAACACTACGTAGCTGTGTCCATATCGATCGACGTCAAGCTCGACCCCACGTTCCGAACCGAGAGCGCTCACAAACGCATCGCGGCCGATGTGGCCTGACCGTTCCACCCGAGCTGCATTGAGCGGGATCGTCAGGGCCACCGCCCGGCGCTCGGCGTCTTCGAGGGTTAGGGTGACCGGCGCCCGCTCACCAGAAACGGGCGTAGCAGGAGGCAGGTCCAAGACGGCCGGCGGGGCTGAGGTCGCCGTGCGGGATGACGTGGGCCGGAGCCGGACGGTCGGTCTCGGCAACGAAGAAGGGGTGATGGCACCGGTAACCCCATCCATCGAGGGGGAGTCGTACTCCAGCGCAGGCCGTTCGTCCGCGACACGCGAGCCTTTCTGCCCGTACAGCTCCTTTGCGACTGGTGTGCCCAAGGGAGTTTGCGAGCAGCCTGCAAGAGAGATCAGGGCGACGAGGACTCCCGGCAGGACCCAGCGCGAACCAAGCGCGCCAACGGGGTGGTGCGCCCCGTCCGCCCCCTCACGAAGCAATTTGCCCTCCCTCTCATTCCACGTAGTCGTGCACGTCCGGTCCCACTTGAGACTATCGCAGCCAGCACCAACGCTACCCGCGCGCGACAGGCGCTCCCCCGTCGACTTCTCGCTGAAACGGCCCGAATACCCACGATCCAACCGTGCCCACTGCTAACGTGCCCACTGCTGCCGTGCGTCTCGGTCGTCCGACGGTTCGGGCCTTCGTTGTCTGCCACGGGCACCGCTGGCACCGCGGGAACCGCCGGCGGTACTCGCGCGTTAGATCTCTACGAAGCGATACCACGGCTTCCCGCAACCACGCTGGTTGGTCTCGTCCCGCAGCACCTGGAGCCCGAAATGGCGCCTCTAATCGAATTCACACTCGCACTTCGCGACAGGATCGGCTCGATCAAGTTCCTGCGCGCCGCGTCCCTTGCCCTGCGCTTTTTGCGAGGCGTCCAACTCCGACTACCCGTCCCCGACGTCGCGCAACGCGAGCTGCGCATCGGCGTGCGCGACGAAGCGGCGGAGTCCATGGATGGCGCATCGAGCGACGGCAACCTCGCTCCGTTCGGTCGCATAGAACGACGCGCCGACGTCGCACGCGCCAAGCGTCCATCCGCCGGCCATCGACTCTACGACCGGATCGCGACAGCCGGCCCGCCCGCCCAGGCTAGTCAAGACCGAGTGGCTCACGTGTAGCCTCCGCCCTCAACCGAAGAACGAATCCGCGGCGGTCCCGGTCAATCGGGGCCGCCGCGGCCGTTTGCGCCCTATCTACGGCCGAAATGCCCCTTGCAAGGCCAATCATCCTAGTTAGGGACGAAGGCCTTCCCTTAGACGAATCGGAACTACCCTTCCTGGCTTCGTCTAGCTTGCCGGAATGCTCTCCGACTCGGTACAGCGGCGCGGAGAACTTCACCTGATGTTCCGTGTACACTTCACGGAAGGTGGGGTTCGGCGTCACGGGAGCGCGTTGGGGCACTTCGCGAGCGACTGCAGTCTCTGAATTCGGCCACCGCGGATGAGTAGTTCGAGAGAGTTTCGGTCGTCACAGGTGCAAACTGGGGCACATATGCTCTCGAGTTCCCGGGAGCAGAGCGCCGGCTTCACGCCCCCACATGGAGGCAGCGCATGCGACCAACTCTCCGTCCGTGGGCGATCGCGCTGACACTCGTGTGCGCCCTCGTTGACGGCGCGCGCGCTCTCGAACCGGCCGGGCGCGCACAGAATCCGTGGAATCGAACCCGCATCGTGCCCGTAGCGGACACGTTTGTCACGGTGCAGGGCGCACCGCTCCCAACGTCGTCGACACGAGCAACCGCTACGCCGAGGCCGAAGGGGAGCGACGACACGCTCTCGCTGGGCTTCAATCACGTCGGCAGCACGCGGGATGTGGCGTACATGCGCTTCGAGCTACCAACGCCCGCGCCGGATACCTTCCTCGTGTTGGCCGACCTCGAGCTGAGCGTTTTGAACGTCGCCCTCCATCCCTACCAACCGCCCATCCCCACGACGGGAACGATGGCGATCGAAGTACAAGCCCTCGGCGAGGCGTGGCAGGAAGAGTCGCTTTTCGGTCCGGATGTACCGGTGCAAGCCGGAGACAAAGTGGTGGGGCGTTTTGCATGGGGGCCGTGTCCCGACCCGGCCCAAACAGGATGCGGTACGGTGCAGCTCGATGTGTTCGCCTTGCTCGGGCGTCACGCCAACAGCGATGCCGCAAGGAATGGGTTCGCACTACGAGCCGACCCGTTCGGACATGAGGTGGAGATCTTCGGTTGGAATCTCACGGTTGGCAGTCGAGAATCCGTCTCTCCGCCCCGTCTGCGGCTTGCATACCAACCGGTCGGGTTGGACGGCCCCGTAGATTTGGCAGGCGATGCCATCACCAACTGCGCCACGGGCGCCGTGGACGTGACCCTCCGCAACAACGGCGCCAATCCGGTCCTGGTCGACGTCATCCTCGAGGCGTCGAGCACGCCCCCACGCCGAATTCGCGTGCCCGGACCGATCGCCGCCGGCGCCGAGGTCGTGCATGCGGACGCCGAATGGGCGCCGGGCACCGCCGTATACGCGATCGACCCGGACGGCCGGTTGGGAGAGGCGAACGTGGCGAACAACGAGATTGCTGTCCAGGTGCTGGACTGTCCCGGACTTAGCGGCCCTCGCGTAGGTGTCAACTATCTGCCTGTGGTTATGCGACACCGTTGACGGCATGCAGAGACTCCATGCCTGTAGGTTGAGTTCGCTGGTGGTAGCCGGCTGTACCGGCAGACCACCGAGTTCTGTCGAGTCCTCACACGACCGCAAGCCCCATCGATAGCCGCTACCCACACCCCTGTGTGCGAGCCGCCGAGTTCAAGGAGGACGCCCGATGCCGTTCCCGAGTTCGCATGCGCCGCCACTGGCGCCTCCCCACGATCAACGCCGGCCCGATGGCGTTGCCCCGCTGCCCTCCACCATCCGCCGCCCGGCTACGATCGGCTCTATCGCAGCCGTCGTCGCCGCCGCCGCCGCGACCGCCACGGCCGCGGTCCTCGCGCTGCTCCTCGCCGGCCCGGCCGGCCATGCCGCGTCGGTCTCCGCGCAGGCTAGCCCCTGGCCGATCGAGCGCGTTGGCCAATTCGGTGGTCGTTCCTATTCGATCGCAGTCGAAGGCAACGCGGCCTACCTCGCGCTCGGCGCGCACGTCGACGTGCTAGACGTCTCGTTGCCTCGGCAGCCGCGCAAGATCGGCCAATACGTTGCCGAGCAGGTCGTCCAAGACATCGCCCTCACGGATGGCCACGCGCTTGTCCTGACGTCCGGCAGATACATTGACGTCCTAGAGATTGGCGGTGCGATTGCGGATCCTCGGCTTGTCGGGTCCTTGGCGGTGCCGGCCGAGATGACCGAAGCGTTCTCCGACCTTGTCGTCGCCGGTGGGTACGCCTTCATTGGCGGGCCGCCAGGACTCGGCATCGTCGATGTTCGGGAAATCACGGCCCCCACGTGGATTGGCCTAGTGTCGGGGATCGAGCGCGTCCAGGACATTGCGCTCGATGGCACCTTGCTGCATGTGGCGACCAGTGCCGGCGATGTCATTGTCGTGGATATCGCCCGGCCGGAGGAACCGCGCGAGCTGAGCCGTCTGGCGCCGTTGGTCGAAGGCGTGGCGCAGAGCATCACCGTGCGCGATGGTCGCGCCTACGTGGGGATGTGGCGCTACGACGACGATCCGCTGGATCACGTCTTCCGCGCAGACGGCGTTGCGGCGGGCGCAGCCCCGCTTCCCACCCACGTGTTCGTGCTCGTGATCGACGTCGCGGAGCCGTTGGCACCACGCGAGATCGGGCGGCTCGACCTCCGCTACCGTCTTAAGAAGCCCGGGCGCCTCCGTCTGGTTGGCGATACGCTCTTCATGCTCGCCAGCCACTACTCTGGCCCGGAAGCACGCGGGGTCATGGGCAGCGAGATGCGCATCGACGTTTCCGTCCCGGAGCGGCCCGAGCTGGCTGGCAGCTCCGAGTTGTACAACGGGGTCGGCAACGAGATGGACGTTGCGGGCCCGTGGATGTTCGTAGCGGAGGAATTCGGCGGTCTCCGGGTAATCAACGTCACGGACCCTGCATCACCGGAGTTGGCGGCCGTGTACGATCAGGCGATCGCGCCAAGGGCCATCGCGGCCGGTGGTGGCACGGCCGTCGTAGGCGACCACGCGACCGGCGGACTGTGGAGCCTCGATGTCGCGCAGCCTGAGCGTATGACAGCGGCTGCCCAGCTCAACGTGGGCGGCATCTGCGGCGCGGATTGCGAGGTGGCGCTCCAGGGCGACATTGCCTACATCGCCGACGAGAACCGGGGCTTCCTCGTCGTGGATCTCGGCGCCCCCGCAGCGCCACGGCTGGCAGCGCAGATCGCCTCGCGCATCCCGCCCACCGCGATGGCTGTCTCGGGAAGACATGCCTTCGTGATGGCGCGTCATCCGGATTCATCGGCAGGCTCCCGACTGAGCATCTACGACGTCTCGGTACCGGACGCCACCGTAGAGACGGGCTTCGTGGATCTGGCGGGGCGGGTGTCGGACATCGCCCACGCGCCCGGCTACATCTACGGCGTCGGCAGCGACGGCCTCCACGTGATCGACGTGTCCGATCCGGTCCAGCCAACGCAGATCGCCACGCTTCCCTTGGGCGGCAGCACCTGGCAAATCGCCGTCCAAGGCGACACGGTGGTGTTGCTCGACTCGGATGGCACTCTCCACGTAATCGATGTGGGAGAGCCAGCGCACCCGACGCGCATCGCCAGCCTCGACGCGGCGGCTCCCGACGACACGCGGGGCCCCAACCGCGTCGTCGACGTAGTCTTGTCCGACCGCGTTGCGATCGTCCTGCACACCTTCTGGATCCAGGCGATCGACCTGCGGGATCGTCGCCGTCCACGCGAGGTGGCCTGGGCCACGGGCGCGTCGATCGGGGTACCCAGCTATCTCGCCGATGTGGATGTCGACGACGAGCGCGTCTACATCGCGGGGGATCGGGGTGGCATCGCGGTCCTGACGGTGCATCGCCCGGCTCCGGTCGCTATGGCCTACCTGCCGTGGGCGGTGCGCTGAGCGCTGTTGCTCGCACAACGGGTTGCCATGGTGGTACACCAGAATGAGCATGCGAGCCCTGACGGGCAGGAAGTCGCACGGTCTGCCGCAGGCTAGTGTCGCGGTGGCGAGTGTCATTGCCGTGCTCATCGTGGCGGGATCGGTAGCGGTTCTTGTTGCCACCCTAGCCTTCATGGCGGGCTGGGACTGGTAGCAACCAGGCGAGCTGCCGTCTTCCCCGTCTCGCTTTACTCAGAACGCTGAGTTAAATTACTCAATGCTATGAGTAATCCGGAAACCCTACCCTATCGCCGCACCATGGCCGACGACCTTGCGCGTCGGCTAGGCGAGCCCCGTCGCTTCCTGAACGTTGTCGCCGGCCCGCGTCAGGTCGGAAAGACCACGCTCGTTCGCCAGGTCCTCGCCGATTGGCCAGGTCCAAGCGTCTACGTCTCTGCCGACGAGCCTTCGCTGCGAGACGCAAGCTGGCTGCGCGCCCAGTGGGAGCGCGCTCGCCTGCTCGTACCGGCGGACGCATCTGACAGTGCTGCGCGCGGAGTCGTGCTGGTCATCGACGAGGTGCAGAAAGTGCGCGGATGGTCCGAAACGGCCAAGCGTCTGTGGGATGAGGACGGTCGCGAGGGACGGGACCTGCGGGTCGTATTGCTTGGCTCTGCACCGTTGCCCATGCAGCAAGGGCTCACCGAAAGTCTCGCCGGGCGTTTCGAGGTGCTGCGCGTGCCGCATTGGTCCCTTCGCGAGATGCAATCCGCATTCGATTTCTCGCTCGACCAATTCCTGTACTTCGGAGGCTATCCAGGCGCAGCGCCGCTGATCGCGGACCCCGTCCGTTGGCGCCGATACATCCTGGATTCGCTCATCGAGACGACCATCGGCCGAGACGTGCTGCTGATGACCCAGGTCAACAAACCGGCCCTGCTGCGGCGGCTGTTCGACCTAGGCTGTCACTACTCCGGCCAGATCCTCTCTTATACAAAGATGCTCGGCCAACTACAAGACGCAGGCAATACGACCACGCTCGCGCACTACCTGGAGCTCCTGGCGGGGGCCGGTATGGTGCGGGGTCTGCCGAAGTATTCCGGCCAGGCCGTGCGACAGAGGGCGTCTAGTCCGAAGCTGCAGGTATTCGACACGGCGCTGATGTCGGCGGTCACCGGCTTGGGGCCCCGGGCCGCCAACGCGGATCGCGCGTATTGGGGCCGCCTTACGGAGTCCGCCGTGGGCGCCCACCTGGCGAACGCGGCCTTCGAGGGCTCCTGCGAGCTTTACTACTGGCGCGAACGCAGTCAGGAAGTGGACTTCGTGGTCCGCGCCCCCGGTGCTCTGGTCGCGATCGAGGTCAAGAGCGGTCGTGCCGGTTCACGCATGCCCGGCCTCGAGGCCTTCGACCGAGCCCATGGCGCCACCAAGCTGCTCCAGGTCGGAGGTGACGGCATTCCGCTCGCGGACTTCCTTTCGATGCCGGTACCCGATTGGCTGCGAACGTAGCCCGCGAATCGCGCTACAGCGACCGACATTCTCTGCAGACCCCCATGCCACGAGCCCGAAGTCGGCCACCGCTGGTTGCCATCCGATCCGTAGCCCAAATGGTAGACAACGATGAACGCCCGCCCGTACCACCGTACCATGGTCGCGATCACGACGTTCATGGTCATTGGGACGACGTACCTGGTCGTGCTCAACGCGCAGACGCCCGGCCTGTGCCCGACGTACCCGCTGCTCGGCCTCCCCGCGTGCATTGTCGTCGACGTATTCTTCGTAGTGATGCTCGCCGCGCTCTTGGTCGGCTCGCGTTGGAGCGACCACGGCTTATACGGCGCGGCGACATTGGCGGCAGCGACCTCGATCTACTTCTCGGCTCGCGAACTTCTGGGACTCGACAGTTGCCCGCGACTGTTCGACATCCCGGTGCCGCTGTGCTTCACGGTGTTCCCGACCATGGGGCTGCTGATGTGGCTGCGCTACCGGGGCCGGGCGAGGTAGCGCGCTAGCGGTTAGACAGGGTCGCGACCACGTTGCCTGGACGGAATCGCAAGCCACGGGCTCCATCCGTCAGCCGCAGCGCCCTTCGCCCCAACGCAAAGAAGGCGGGGATCTCGCGACCCCCGCCCTTTCCTACAACCTACCTTGCTCACCGCCGCCGTGCCGGCCGCGGTCCCTGCTTCCGGCTAGCCCTCGTCCGACCAGGCCTCCGGCTCGCCGTTCCACGCCGCGTCCGCGGCCGCCTCGCGCGCGCCGCGCACCGTGTCGGTGGTGAGCATGGTCGTGCGGATCTGCTCGGCGAGGTCGGTGACGGCGCCCGGGGTGTGCGGGACCAGTACCGTGTTCGTGTTGGCGTTGGCGCCCAACTCCTTGAGCATGTCGAAGTACTGCGTGAGCAGGACGATGTTCATCACGTCCTGCGCCGTCGCACCGTGGACGGCCTTCTGGAAGTCGTCGATGGACTCGCGAAGGCCATCGATGATCGCGCGACGCTGATCGGCGATGCCCTTGCCGGAGAGCGCCTTGCTCTCAGCCTCGGCCTGGGCGGCCTTCACCACGAGGATCTTGTCGGCCTCGCCCTTTTCGGTGGCCGCGACGCGCATGCGCAGGGCAGCGTTGATCTCGTTCATCGCCTCCTTGACCTTGGCGTCGGGATCGATGTCGGTGACCAGGGCCTTCAGGATGCCGTAGCCGAAATCGCCCATGACCTCGGACAGCTCGCCCTTGATGGCATCGGCGATGTCGTCCTTCTTTTCGAACACGTCGTCCAGCTTGATCAAGGGAACACGGGCGCGTACGACGTCGAAGACGTACGAGGACATCTGGCGCTCGGGATGTTCGAGCTTGTAAAAGGCCTCGTAGATCTTGTCCTCGCGCACGGCGTACTGCACGGAGACCACGACCTTCACGAACACGTCGTCCTCGGTCTTCGTCTCGATCTTGACGTCGAGTTGTTGGACGCGCAGGTTGATCGGCTGTGAGACCGTCTCGAAGAAGGGACTGTAGAGGTGGAGGCCGGGACCGGCTACGCGTTCGAATTTGCCGAAGCGTTGGATGATGCGCGCGGTCTGTTGATCCACGGTGAACAGGAACGGCAACAACATGGCAGCCTCCTCGATGATTGTGTCGTGACTATCCCTGTAGCATACGCCCAATTCGATCCAAGGTGGTGCCGAGCACGCGATGTTGACAGTGCGCCGTGACGCGGCGTACGCTGCCCCTATGCGGGGACGCGTCTCGGGTCCGCTGCAATGGACGGAATCACCGTCCGGCAGGAGCGGCCCACGGCCGCTTTCGAAAGGCTCGACAGACCAGGAGCGATGTGTGAGCCAGGACCACGAGGCACCCTTCCCCGCCCACGAGAAGGAAGCAACCCCCGCGTGGAACGCCCCGCGTGACGCCGTCCGCGACACGTGGGCCACGCTCGATCCGATCTTCGTGCTCGGCATGCAGCGATCCGGGACCTCGATCGTTGCGATGGGGTTGCACGCCGCGGGATTCCGCGGCTTTGCCGAGGGGCATTTGTGGCACGAGCTCGTCGCCACCTTCGATCGGTTGCGCGACGGCGAGCACCTGCCGGAGCTACGTCTGGGTGCCTTTGCCTTCGGCGACGGCCGGGACGCGGCCTTTTCCCAATACCTCGCGCTGGCCATCGACCGCTTCCATCGGCATCACGTGCCGGATATTCACGTTGCCTATGACGGCAGCGAGTCGCAGCGCTGGGTCGACAAGACGCCCGGCTCCGAGGCCGTTGGGCTCGCGCCGCGCCTTGCACGCATGTTTCCGCGGGCGCAATTCGTGTTTGTGCACCGCGACGGAGCCGCGACCGTCGAGTCGGGGCTGCGCATGTGGCCCGACCAACCGGATATCTTCCACGTCATGTGCCGCGATTGGGCCAAGACGCAGGCAACCTGGCGGCAGGTGCGCAAAGAGCTTGGCGAACGCGCCTTGGAAATCGCCCAGGCCGACATCGCAAGCACTCCGCGGGAGGTTGCCGAGCGCCTCACGGCCTTTGTGGGCGGAGGGCAGTATGTGGACGATGTCGCGGAGCTCTTCGCAGGGCGCAGGGAGAACAGTTCGTTTCCCGAGCGGGCTCCCCGAGACTACGACCTGCGCCTGGCCTGGACGGAAGGCCAAAAGGCGCGCTTCCATGCAGTATGCGGTCCGGAGATGGCGGTTTGGGGCTATCCGCCAGCCTTCGCGTTGGATCCGTGGCCGCTGCGCATCGCGGGCAGAGCAGGCGAGCTTGCCCGGCAGGGGGGGCCGCTTGCGCTACTACGCGAAGGGACGTCGTTCGTGCGATGGCATCGCGATCGCGCTCTTCATTGGCTCAAGACAGGTCAAAGCCTTTGACGGCCCAACGGCGCCCGTTAGAATGACCCCTTCGCCCCGCCAACCTGCCTCGTCGGAGCTTGCCGTGCCCCACGCCGTACCCCTCGTCGGCCCCCCTCCACCCACGTCCTCCGCGACCGTCCATCGCGCCCGGCGCATGGTCTCGACCGTCCGCGCGTTCGCGCGCCGCGGCGTCCGGGCCACGCTCGTGCTCGCGCTGGCCGCGCTCTTCGCGGCGTCCTTGGGCGCAAGCGTGCTCGGGGCGCGCGTGCCGATCGTCCGGGCCGCGACAGCCGATGGCGCGACGGCCACGCTGACCGACGTCGGCGGCACGATCGCCGCGAACACGACGTGGAGCGCAGCCGGCGGGCCCTACGTGTTGACCGATGACATCCTCGTGGCCGCGGGCGCGACCTTGACCGTCGAGGCGGGAACAGCGATTCACATTGGGCGCCGGATGCTCATCGAGGTCGAGGGGGCGATCCGCGCCGAGGGCACGGCCGAAGCACCGATCCGCATCGCGCGGGTCGAGGGCGGTGACGAGTGGGAGAGCATTCGTATCGCCGGCGGGCCCTCCGTGCTGCGACACGTCGAGATCACGGGTGGAGGCGCGCGCCGCAGGGCGATGTTGATCCTGGAGCATTCCGACGTCCTCGTGGCGAACAGCCTGATTGCCAACAGCGAAGGCGCCGGTATCGACATCGCGGATGGTATGTCGCCGACCGTGCGTGATAGCGAGCTGCGCCAGGCCGCCGTGTCCAACGCGGACCCGCCGGCGGCGCTACGCATCCGCGGCAGCGGCAGCGCCGTCATCGAAGGGAATTACTTCGAGGCAAACCTGCTCTACGCCATGTTCGTGCACCCCAACGCCGCGCCGCGCATCGCAGCCAACCGCTACTTCGGCAACGGCTTCAACGGCGCGCTCGTGCAGGGCACCGTGGACGGCGACGGCGCGCTGCCGGCTTTGGGGGGGCGTGCCAACGCCTACTACGTGCGCGGCACACAGCTCAAGATCGCGCCGGGCGGCCGCCTGACGGTCCTGCCTGGCGCCACCGTTCGGATGGGGCCCGGCAACTCTTTGTGGGCCGAGGGCACCCTTCGCCTGCTCGGCGAACCCGGACGCGAGGTTCACGTCACGGCCGACAGCGATACCGGCGGCCCCGGGCAATGGCGCGAGCTACGCGTTCGTGCCTCCAGTCCAGCCTACGATGCAGCCACGGGCGAGGGCACCCGGATCGAGCACGCGGTGCTGGAAATGGGTGGCTCGGACACCGACGGCATTCTCGTGCTCGAGGCATCCGCGCGCGTGGCGCATACGATCGTGCGCCGCAGCGCGAATCGCGGCATCACGGTCTCCGGCGCAGAGGCCAAGCCGACGCTGCTCGACGTGCACGTTTCGGACGTGCGGGATCCGGAGCGCGGCGACGCCCTCTACGTGCGCAGCGGCGCCGCGCCAACGGTGCGCTTCTCGAGCTTCACGAATAGCCACAACGGCGTGCGGGTGGAGCGCGACGCAAGCGCGGACCTAGCGGGCCACAACCGCTTTGAGGACAACGCAGGCTTCGCGGTGCGCAACGACGACCGCGAGTCGTGCATCGAGGCAGGCAGCAACGCCTGGGGCGCAGCCAGCGGACCGTCGGATGCGTCGGACCGCGGGGACGGCTGCGGCCAGGCCGGTTGGCCCGGCGAAGGCCAGGTCGTTTCGGACGGCGTGCGCTACCAGCCCTTTGAGGGCCAGCTTCCGCGCCCCTTCCTCACCGCACCGCGCTGCGGCGCGACGCGCCAAACGCGGCCCACGGTGGACGGATTTGCCGCGCCGGGTAGCACGGTGGTGCTGTACGTGGACACCGAGGAGGTCGGCCGCGTAACCGCCGGGCCGGCTGAAGGCGGTTCTTGGGGGCCCTTCACGTGGACGCCGGATGCGCCGCTGGCCACCGGCAGCCACATCATCCACGCGCGTAGCGAGACCGCGGATGGGGCGGGCGCGAGCAGCCCGAGCGACGGGCTCGGCCTCGTGATCGACCCCGCCCGACGGATCGCCGCCGACGGCATCACGCTTCGCCAAGACCTGGAGGGCGTGCCCTACGTCCAGCCCTACGCATCCGAATCCGGCTGCACGGTGCTCGGCGACGGCACCTGGCAGGCGCACTTCCATCCGGGCGCCCCGCTGACGCTGGAGCTGCCGGTCGCGTGCCCCAGCGGCACGCCGACGGTCGCCGTGCGCTACGCCGGCGAACGCTACGAGGCCGCGGACGCCGGTGGCGGCGCGTACCGGGCCACCTTCGAGCTCGGCGAGGGCGGGACGCTGCGCGCTGAGGTCGGCTGCGGCGGAGACGTTGAGACCATCGCACTCGGGGCGGTCAACGTGGCGCTGGACGGCTTCATTTGGGACGCAAGCGGCACGACCGATGACCGAGTACGTGGCGCGACCGTGACGCTCTACGCCTACGATCCCGCCATCGACAACTACAGGGTGTGGGACGCCGCCTCGTACTACGGCCAACAGAATCCGCAGACCACCCGCTTTACGGGCTGGTACGGCTTCTATCCTCCACCGGGCACATACAGGGTGGTCGTGGAAGCCGTGGACTTTGATCTGCACATCGGGGTCCCGACGAAGATCACCGTCGAGCCGATCTTGCAGACGGTCGCACTGCGTTCCCGGCCCACGATCTTCCTGCCCCTGGCGCACAACCAATGAGCACACGCGCCCGCCGCTTCTTCGGCTGCTTCGTACCCTTGGTCCTTACCGTATTCGGCTGCGGCGCCTGCCTGCTGACCGGCTACGCCGGCCGGATCTTGGTCGAGATCGTAACCGTACGTGACGACGCTATGGCCCCCATCCTGGAGACGGGCGCGGAGGCGGTCGTGGCCCATGCCATCGCATGGACGGAGAGCCCCTATCGAGGTCAGGTGCTGCAGGTTCGACCACCGGATGGAGCGCCCACCTTCCGCCGCGTGGTTGCGATCCCGGGCGACAGCATCGAGGTGATCGACGGCGTCCTCTACCGCGATGGTCAAGAGAGCGAACCCGCGTTGCACCGCAAGGGGACTGGGCCGGACTACGGTCCCGTGACGCTCGGCGAGGAAGAGTACTTCTTCCTGGCCGATGATCGGGATGCGCCGGACTCGCGCACCTGGGGGCCCCTCATGCGCGATGCGATCTTCGGCGAGCCCATGTTCCACAGGCCGCCCGGCACCGAGGCCGGACTTGTACCGAACGTGCCCGTGAACGAGGGCCGCGAGCCCACGTGGTGGCGCAACGAGCAGGCGACCGTCGAAGCCCAGGGCGATTGAGGCGGCCATGAGCCCATCGTCGTCGCCATCGTCATCGTCATCGTCATCGTCGCCCACCCCGCCGACCGGCACCGGATCGCCGCCGGAAGCCAGGGGCGGTGCCGGTACGCCCGCCGCAGGCGCACCGCAGGATCCGGGCGGCGGCGTCACGGAAACGCCGATCCTCGATCCCGAAGCGACCGTCGAAGCCGTGCGCCGAGCGCATGACGCGGACGATTTCGCAACGGTCGTGCAGATCATCACGGACGCCTGGGCGCGTGAGGACCTGGCCTCAGTCGCGGCGGGCCTCGCCGCGCTGCGCCCGCCGGACCGGGTCGATGTCTTTGAGACCTTCGATTTGGAGGCGCAACGGCACTTGCTGCGCGTGCTGGCCGATCCCGACGCCGCCGATCTGCTCGAAGAGCTCGAGGACCCCTTCGCCGGCATGGTGGCCGCCGGCCTGAGCCCGGCGGAGCTCGCGCCGATCCTCGACGAGATGGAGACCGACGAGGCGGCCGACGTCCTACTCGACCTGCCCGAAACGCAGCAAGCGCCCGTTTTGAAGGCCATGGACGATTCGGCCGAGGCCGAGGTCCGGCGTTTGATGGAGTACGAGGACGACTCCGCGGGCGGCCGGATGACCCGCGACTTTATTGCGCTACGCGCCGGCGATTCGGTGGAGGCGACCATCGAACATCTGCGCGGCCTCGCGCCCGACAACAACGTCGCGTACTACCTATACGCGTTGGACGACGCCGACCGATTGATCGGCGTGGTGAGCCTGCGCCAGCTCATCGTCGCCGGTGCGCGCGAGACGATCGCGGATCTGGTCGAGGGCGACGTGTTGAAGGTCCACGCGGAGGACGATCAGGAGCTCGCCGGCCAGGTCATGCAACGCTACGACCTGCGAACGTTGCCGGTGGTGGACGCCGACGATCGCTTGATCGGCGTCATCACGCATGACGATCTGGTCGATGTCCTGAGCGAAGAAGCCACGGAGGATATGTACCGCCTCGTGGGCTTGGACGAAGCTGAACGCCCGCTCGACCCCGTGGGTCTCGCGGTGCGCAAGCGCTTGCCGTGGCTGGCGCTCAACCTCGGCATGCAGCTGGCCCTCGTCGCGGCGCTCACGGGCTTTCGGACGACCATAGACCGCGTCGTGGCGCTCGCCGTGCTCTTCCCGCTGGTGACGGCGCAGGGCGGCAACGTCGGCGCGCAGGCCATGACCATCGTTGTGCGTTTGCTGGCGCTGGGCGAGTTCGATCGCGCCGAGGTGCGCCGGCTGCTCGGCAAGGAAGTCGCGGTGGGCCTCATCAACGGCGTCGCCATTGGGGTTCTCGCCGCGGGCATCGCGGTTGTTGTGGGCGGGCCGGAACAGGCACTTGTTCTTGGTCTGGCCATGCTGGTGGCCATGGCGGCCAACCTCACGATCGGCGGCCTGATCGGCGGCGGCGTTCCGCTCCTGCTTCACCGGCTGGGCTTCGACCCCGCCGTTGCGTCTTCGGTGTTCGTCACCACGTTGACCGATACCTTAGGTGTCCTGTTATTCCTGGGTGCCTACATCGGCCTGGCCGGCTGGCTGGGTCTGTGATGCCAACCGGTTGGGACCGCGCCGGATTTGACCGCGCGCGCGGCTCGGCCTAGCCTCTGCCGCGCATGCTTTAAGGAGCCCGATGGCCATGGCCGAGACCTATAACCTGCGTCGCCCCGAACGATACCTGCCCGAGCAGGCCTACCTGACCGACCGCGTATTGCGGATCGAGCAAGGCATGGGCCGTGTAGCCGCACGTTTGGGCCAGCCGACCCCCATCACCAGCTCGCTCGACGCCCTAGACCGGGCGCGTGAACTGGCGAGTCATCTCAACCGCGAGGTGACGGTCCGCCCGCTGAGCGAAGCAATTCAGGCCCGCCTAGAATGGCTCGACCGCGCTGAGGCGCGGCAAGCCCAAGCGGACGGCGAGCCCAAGAACGACCTGAAGATGCTCGTCCTGGATCGCGTGCTGCTCGACGAGCTGCTCGCCGGCTGGACGGACGCGTAGCGCCCGGATGCCGTACCCGCGGTGCCACCGTCCCATCATGCGCTCCGATCGCGCGCTCGTAGCGATCCGATGACCGCGCCGTTCTCGGCCCCGGATCCCGCCGCGCGTCCCGCGTGGGCGCCATTGCTCGGCATCTTGGCGGCGGGCCTGCAAGCCGCCGAACCCGAGCGCGCGGTGCGAGACCATCTGGCGCCGACGTCGGACGGCCTGCGCCTCGGCCGGGGTGTGGGCGCAGAGATCTGGCCGCTTGCGCCGGAGGGCCGGCTGTTCGTGATTGCCGCGGGCAAGGCCGCCGCGCCGATGCTCGCGGCCGCGGAAGAAATCCTCGGCGACCGGATGACGGCTGCGCTCGGCGTCGGCGTGCGCGGCACGAAGAGGCCGCTCGCCAACGGCATGCTCTACGAGGGCGGCCACCCACAGCCTGATCCGTCGAGCCTCATGGCCGCAAGGCACGTCCAGCGCTTGTTGGCCGACACAACCGAGCACGATGCCGTGCTGCTGCTGCTCTCCGGCGGCGCGTCCTCGTTGCTTGAGCTCCCGCCCAAGGGCGTACCGCTGGTCGACATCGCCTCGTTGACGACCACGCTCCTTTCCTGCGGTGCAACCATCGACGAGATCAACACGGTGCGCCGCCACGTGAGCGCCATCAAGGGCGGAGGTCTGCTGCGCCTAGCCGCGCCCGCGCGCGTAGCTACCCTGGCCCTTTCCGACGTGATCGGAGGACGACCGGAGACGATCGGCGGTGGTCCGAGCGTCGGCGATCCCACGACCTTTGCCGATGCCGGCGCTGTGTTATCGCGCTTCAGCCTGTGGGGCGACATCCCGGAATCGGTCGGCCGGCACCTGCGCGCGGGGCTGGCCGGCGAGATCGCGGAGACGGTCGCGCCAGGCGATCCGCTGCTGGCCGGCCATGTTTGGCACACCATCGGGTCCGTCGGGACAGCGGTGCAGGCGGCAGCCGAGCATGCCGCGGCGCTCGGCTACACGCCGCTGGTCCTCAGCACATCCCTCGTCGGCGAAGCGCGCGAGGTGGGCAAGGTGCTCGCCGCGGTCGCCCGCGAATGCGTCCAACACGGGCAGCCCGCCGCGCCACCGGCCTGTCTGCTGGCCGGCGGAGAGACAACGGTGACCCTACGCCGTCTCGGCGGCGAAGGCGGTCGTTGCCGCGAGCTGGCCCTCGGGGCCGCGTTGGCGCTGGACGGACTGCCCGACGTTTCGCTGGCCGCCTTCGGAACCGACGGCCGTGACGGCGCAGGCGAAGCCGCCGGCGCGCTCGTGGACGGCACGAGCGCCGATCGCGCCCGCGCGGCCGGACGTGATCCGCGGCGCGACCTCGACCACCACCACAGCGGACCGTTCTTTGATACGCTGGGCGATGCCGTGGTCACAGGGCCGACGGGCACCAACGTCAACGACCTTCTCGTGCTGCTCATTGGACGCCCGAACGCTGAGCCCGACGCGGATGTTCGCGACGATGTGGCCGTCGATGCAGACGGCGATGCGGCCGTCGATGTGGCCGTCGATGTGGCCGTCGATCCGGCCGTCGATGTGGCAGACGTTACTTCCCTGGCGGTCGGCCCCGACAGCGGCGGCACCTAGGCGGCCCCATTCGGGGAAGGAAGGCGACATTGTTTGACGCACGCCTGCGCCCGATCAAGGACCGCGTGCTAACGCCCGTTGCCGCGGCCCTCGGCGACCGTGTTGCGCCGAACACGATCTCGATGCTCGCGCTCGCACCGGGGCTCGGCGCCGCGTGGGCTGCGTGGACGCAGCACCCGGCAATCGCGTTGTTGCTGTGGGCCCTCAACCGTTTGCTCGACGGCCTCGACGGGACGGTCGCCCGCCGCACCGGCCGCGCGAGTGATTTCGGTGGCGTGCTCGATCTCGTCCTGGACTTCGTTGTCTACGCCGCGATACCGATCGGTGCTCTCGCCGGACGCGGCGGCGACGCCTGGTGGGCGCTCACAGCGCTCTTGGCCGCGTTCTACGTCAACGCCGCGGCGTGGATGTCGCTCTCGGCCGTCCTCGAGAAACGCGGCGCCGCCGCCGCGATGCGTGGCGAGGCGACAAGCGTGGCCATGCCGGCCGGTCTCGTGGGCGGCGCGGAAACGATCGCCGCCTACACCATCCTCCTCGCCTGGCCGGCCGGCGCGCATTGGGTCGCCTGGCTGTTGACGGCCGCGGTGCTGTTCTCCGCGGCGCAACAGGTTCGCGCAGCCTCGCGGCTGGACAACGGGCGCGCCGCGGCTGGACGTCGACGATGACCGCGCGAGCAACCAAGTCCGAGATTGGAGGTTGATCGAGCGATGACCCGCGATCACCCCTCTGATTTGGCCCCGCTGTGGACCGGACGCCGATGACCGCCGATCGCAGCGAGCGCCCGTCCGGTCTGCGCATCGCGCTCTCCGGTGTGTTCGCAGGCCGCGCCGTCGGCTCCGGCGCCTACGTGGATGCGCTGGTCGGCGCCCTGCGCGTTAGCGCGCCCGAGGGCGAGGAGTTGAGCCTGCTCCAGCCGCGAACGTCGGGCACCGTGGCCAAGATCGCCTTCGAGCAGCGCGGCTTCCCGCGCGCCGCACGGAATCACGACGTCGCCCATGTCCCGTACTGGGGCCCGCCTCTGCGGCCGAGCGCGCCGACAGTCGTCACCGTCCATGATCTCATCCCGCTGCTCCTTCCCGCCTATCGGCGCGACCCACGGGTGCGCGCCTACACGGCCCTCGTGGCACGCGCCACGCGCTCGGCGCGCCTGGTGCTCGCCGATTCGGCGCATACGGCCGCGGACATCGTGCGGCACCTGTCCGTACCGGCCGAGCGTGTGCGCGTGGTCCCGCTCGGCGTGTCCGCCCGCTTCGCCGACGCCGCGTCGGAGCGCGATGCCGGCGTAGGGGCGGGCGTACGTCGCGAGGCCTCCCCGCGCTACGGCCTGTACGTGGGCGGCTTCGACCCGCGCAAGGACGTCACGACCCTGCTGCGGGCATGGACCACGGTGTACCTCGCGACGGGGGTGAAACTGCGCATCGTGGGCCGCCTTCCGGCAACCGACGACGGCTGGGCGACCGACCCCCGGAGGATCGCACGTCGCATCGGCCTCCCGGACGAGGCGTGGGAGGCGATCGGAGCGGTGTCGGATGCGCAGCTGCCGGCGCTGTACGCCGGGGCCGCCGTGTTCGCCTATCCGTCGCGCTACGAGGGCTTCGGTCTGCCTCCGCTGGAGGCGATGGCCGCCGGTGCGCCGGTCGTGGTGGCCGACGCGACGAGCCTGCCCGAGGTCGTGGGCGACGCGGGGCTGCGCGTTGCGCCCGGCGCCGTCGAGGCGTGGGCCGATGCCCTACGCGCGGTGCTGGAGGACGTGGACACGGCCGCCCGATTGCGGAGCGCCGGAAGGGAGCGCGCAGCCACGTTCACGTGGCACGAGACGGCCCGGCTTGTACGCCAAGCTTATGCGGACATCGCTCGGGGTTGAGAAGGCGGCGCCACAAGGGTGCGAGGGCCCGGATCGCCTAGTCATCGCCGCGGATTGCTTCCTAGTGTGTCCGCCGCGAGCGTGATACCGTGTTGATCTAGATGAATTCCCAGCACGGGCGGCCCTCGTGTGCTCCTTGCACAGGCCGAACGCCGCCCAGAATCGGGCGTACCCGCGCCGTTCGCCCGAACGGTCGGTGAATGCTTCATCGACCACGGATGCGCTGTTGGAGGAGGCCCATGTTCCGCGCCACTCGCGCGCCGTTGCTCGCCCTCACCGGGTTGATGCTCGCCGTGACCTTGATGTCCCTCTCGTCAGCACCCTCCGCGGCGCAGAACCGCGGTCGCGAGAGCCCCTGTGCCCTGCTCAACAACAAGTGGGCTGACCCCTCGGAGCTGATCCTGGGGGAGTGGACGACCGTCACGCTGACGTCGACAACCGATTGTCCGGCCCAGCTGGTGCCGCTGCACATTGTGCTCAGCATCGACGGGTCGTTGTCCATGAACCCCAACGGCAAGCTCACGCAGGCCAAGCGCGCCGCGAAACAATTCGTGATGGAGCTGGACTTTGAGGTGACCCGCGTCGGCGTGACCACGTTTAGCGACAAGGCCTACGTCGAGACGGAGTTGACCGATAGCCGCGGCCGCATCCTGGGCGCCATCGACGGCATCGATCTAGAGTTGGGGACGGTGATTGCCGACGGGCTCGATCTCTCGCGCGAGATGCTGGTGCGCGGCCGCGGCGCAAGCCGCGACTCCAATATCGATCCGATCGAGGTCATCTTGATCCTCTCGGACGGCCGGCCATGGTTCAATACCCCGGCTCAGGTGAAGCAGGCCGCGGCAAAGATCAAGAGCCAGGGCATCCTCCTGATCTCGGTCTGCGTCGGCAATGATTGCGATACGGCCCTGATGCGCTCGATCGCCAGCCGCTCCAACCTCTTCTTCGACGTTCGCCAGGCCTCGCGCCTCGTGGGCATCTTCCTCGAGATCGTCGAGGATCTGCTCGACACGCAGCTACGGCTGATCACCGTGCGCGACGTCGTGCCGGACAACATGCGCTACATCGAAGGCTCCGGCGAGCCACCGCCCGAGCGTTATGTCGACAACGTGTTGTACTTCCGCTGGGACGTGGTGCCTAGTTCCGGCATCACGATCACCTACCAGCTCGAGCCGCTGGAGGTAGGCGTCCACCCGACGAACGTCGAGGCCTTGGCCGAGTTCCGGGATACGGAGAACCGCATCGGGGAGAAACTGTTCCCTGTGCCCACCGTGCTCGTCATCGCGCCGACCGCGACGCCGACGCCGACCCCGACCAACACGCCGACGAACACCCCGACCCAGGGGCCGTCCCCGACGAATACCCCGACCCAAACGCCGACGCCCACGAATACGCCGATCCCGACGAACACGCCGATACCGGTGGACATCTACCTGCCGCTTGCCGTGCGCGAGCGCTGCGACCCGGTGATCGAATCGACGGACGTCGTGCTCGTGATCGATGTTTCCTCGAGCATGGAATGGCCGACGCGCGACGGCGCGCTACCCAAGCGCGTTGCCGCCGGCCGCGCTGCGCGCGCCTTCGCCGCGTTGGCGCAGGGTCCGGGCGACCAGGTGGCGGTGGTGGTGTTCGACGCGGAGGCGCGCGTGCTTGCCCCGCTCGGCAGCCGCCCCCGTCGCGTGGCCGAGGCCCTGGAAGCGTTGCCACGCGGCGAGGGCACCGCGATCGACGCCGGGCTGCGCCTTGCGATGACGCAGCTGCGCGGACCGGCGAGACGACCGGCCAACCGCGCCGCCATCCTGCTGCTGACGGACGGCCGGCCGACCCGCTCCACCCACGACCATGTGCGCGCCGCGGCCCGCGACGCGCGCAGCGCCGACGTGCGGCTCTTCACGGTCGGGTTGGGCGCGGACGTGGACGAGGAGCTCCTGCAGGAGCTGGCCGACGTCCCTGCCCGCTACATCGCCGCACCACGTGCCGCCGATCTGGAGTCGATCTACCAGCGCCTAGCCCGGCTGATCCCCTGCCCCACCGGGCGTCATGACTGGGGTGCGCGGTGGCCGTAGGTGTGTTGGGAGCGCGCGCGGCTCGACTGAGCCGCGCGCGCTCTTTGGCTTCGCGCCCGAGCGTTCTACGTCTCCCGCTCCGCCGAACGCGTGAGGCTCCGTGCGCGCGCTGATGCTATCCAAGGCCCTCGTGGTGGGGGCCTACCAACGCAAGGCCGAGTGCATCGCCGAACACGACGGCGTCGCGCTGACCGTCGCCGTACCGCCCGTTTGGCGCGGTGGCGGGGTCACGCAGCGCCTCACGCGCGATCACGTGGATGGCTACGACCTGGTCGAGACGCCCATCCGCTGGCCGCGCAGCTTCCACCTCCACCACTACCCGCGCTTGGGCGCGCTGCTCGATGAGCGGCGTCCGGACCTGCTGCACATCGACGAGGAAGCCTACAACCGCGCCACGCGCGATGCGCTGCGCGCCGCGAAGGCGCGCGGAATCCCCAGCCTGTTCTTCACGTGGCAGAACCTGGGGCGCCGTTATCCGCCCCCCTTCGGCGGCTTCGAGGCCGAGGTATTGCGCGACGCGGACGGCGCGATCGCCGGCACGCCGGCTGCCGCAGCGGGACTCAGGGCCCGGGGCTACCAGGGGCCGCTGTGGACGATTCCCCAATTCGGCGTCGATCCCGCCATCTTCCATCCGCCCATGAAGGGTCGACGGATCGTGCAGGGTGAGTTGGTCGTGGGTTACGCGGGCCGCCTTGTGCCCGAGAAGGGCATCGACCTGCTGCTCGAAGCGATGGTCGGGCTCTCGCCGAACATCCGTCTGGAGGTCGTGGGCGACGGCCCCGAGCGCAAGCGCCTTGGCCGTCTGGCCACGCGCCTCGGCGTGTCGCACCGCGTGCGCTGGCGTGGCACGCTGCCGTCCACGAAGATGCCGGACTTCTACCGCGAGGTCGATTGCGTCGTGCTGCCGAGCCGCACGACCGCGGCTTGGGCCGAGCAGTTTGGTCGTGTATT
>JAJCYU010000184.1 GCA_029262755.1 Anaerolineae bacterium | reverse complement strand
GAAGTCGATGTACTGCTTGCGGCTGAGTTGGAAGTGGATCTTGGCCGGCTGGTGGAGCACGGGGAGGATCGGCTTGCCCTGGTCGAGGAAGTACTGCCACTCGTCCTCGACGTTGGGTGATTCCATGGCGGGCGGAGAAAGCACGACCACGAGCACCCGGCAGACATCCAGGCCCTCTTGGATGGACGTGCTCCACCGATCGCCGGCGCGGATGCCCTCGCGATCGATCCATGCGGGCAGGCCGAGCGCCGCGAGGGCGTCGGCCAGCCGGTAGGCGAAGTCCTTGTTCTTGTGGCTATAGGAGATGAAGACGTGGCTCATCGCGTGGGCGCCCCCCGGTACCGCGCCGATGCTCACGCCATTCTAACACTGACCGGGTTGCATTACGCGTAGTCGGGTGTATACTCTTGTCTAGTAGACGTTTGACTACTTGTAACACGTTGGAGGAAACCTACGATGAGTGAACGATCCTTGATCCGTCGACTTCGCCGCCCGCGCAGCGAGCGCCCCAGTGCTCGATATGCTATCGGTGGCCGGCATGATTCCAAGATCGAAAGCAACGCTTTCGACGCCCCGCCGATGAGTCCGCGCGCCTACTGTGCGGTGTTCGATCTGGGGCGCATCCTGTAGCCACCGGGCTACCGTTCGCGTTCCCTACCGGCTATCGTCCACCCCACGTCCTCCGCTGGGGGCGTACCGACGATCGCCGGTAGGGGACGCCATGGCAGACAATTCGGGCTGGATTCTCAGCCGGTCGATCGCGCTGGAGTTGGGCCTTGCCCTCTACGGCGCGAGCGGCCGGCTGCCGCTTTCCGAGCTGCCACGAGAAATGGCCTCGCTGTCCTTGGTCGTCTCCGAGGAGTGGCGCGAAGCTTGGGAGGAGCTGTTCGGGCCGCTGCGTAGCACCGTCCCGATCCCAATCGTGCTGGCGTGGCTGTCCGACGTGCTCTTCGAGGAGCGCTACGGCCCCGCGACGCGCGCCATGCGCGAGCTCGACCTGCCCACGGCCCTGGCGCGCATGACGGCCCGCGCCGCGGAGGCGGGCGTCAAGCCGGACCCCGATCTGTCGCCGGGCGAGCAACTCGTGAACCTCTGGGAACACACCTCCGCGGCCGTGTACGGCTCGGTCGGCATGGTGAAGTCCGCCGAGCGCCACGACCCCGAGGTTCACCACCTTGCGCAGCTACCCCGACTGCTACAAGGCGGCGATCTCCACAGCCGGTTCTGGCACCTGCTCGACCGCTTCTACTACAGCACGTACCGCGATTGGCATGCCGAACGAGTCACGGAGACCGATGCGCTCGAGCGACACGGGCTCATGGAGCTCGGCGCTCGTGAACACGCGGCCAATCCGCCGTCCCTCGAATGGCTGCCGCCGCAGAACCCCTTGGTGAACAAGCCGGGTTTGCACGAGGCTGTGAGCGCCGGCCGGATGCGGGTGTTCTTCCTGGTTGAGCCGCTCGGCCACTACGACGTGCTGATCCTGCTGCCCGGGCTGGCGATCACCGCCTTCGCCCAACCGGGCGTCCTCTACCGGCAGCTCGGCGCGTTCGCCGAGGATCTCTCCGTGCGGCTGAAGGCCGTGGCTGACCCCACCCGCCTGCGGATCCTCCGCCTGATCCGTCACCTGGACCTGGACAATACGCAGATCGCCGCTTATCTGGAGCTCGCGCGGCCGACCGTGAGCATCCACGCCCGCCAGCTGCGTGAGGCGGGGCTGATCGAGACGCTGCGCGAGGGCCGCAAAGCGCGCCACACCGTCCGACCGGAGGCCGTGCGCGCGCTCTTCGCGGATCTGGAGCGATTCCTCGACCTGCCCGGCGACGGAGCCTGATGCGTACGACAAGCGGCCGCTCGCTCCGCGCAACGCTGCGCGTTCTGCTCACCCTTGTCGCGGCCACGATCGCGATCGGCGCCGCGGGCTTCCACGCGACCGAGCGGGTCGCCAACCCGGACGTCGGATCGTGGCAGGACAGCCTCTGGTGGGCCGTCGTGACGCTGACGACCGTGGGCTACGGCGATATCGCGCCCATCACCGCCGGTGGCCGCATGATCGCCACGTTGTTGATGGCCGTGGGCATCGGCATCGTCAGCGTCGCGACAGCCACCGTGGCGGCCTATCTGGTGCGCTTCGACCCCTTCGAGCCCCTGCGCGCCCGCCGCCTGCGCGACCATGTCGTGGTCTGCGGTCTCGGCGCAGAGGGACACTTGCTCTTGCATCGTTTCGCGGAACGCGGCGACCGGGTCGCGGTCGTCGAGCTCGACGAGGCGCATCCGGCCCTCGGCGAGGCGCGTGCCCTCGGCGCGGTGGTCGTCGTGGGCGACGCGACGGAGCCGGACGTCCTGACCCGCGCACGCGTCGCCGTGGCGCGCGACGTGATCGTGACCTGCGGCGACGACCGCGTGAACGCCGAGGTGACCGCGCGCTTGCGCCCCTTCGCGAAGGGCCGCTCGACGCCGCTCACCGGTGCGGTACACATCGTCGACGCGCACCTGTGGGCGCTGCTACGCCAATGGGAGCTGTCCGGCGACTCCGGCCTGCGGCTCTCTTTCTTCCACGTCGCCGATATCGCGGCGCGCGCCATGTTGGATGCCGCTGCCCTCCCGCCGCCCGAACAAGGCGACCCGCGCCGGCTGCTCGTGGTGGGCTCGGGGCGTCTCGCGCGCCACCTTGTGCTCCATGCCGCGCGTGATTGGTGGCTCGCCGGCCGCAGGGAGCCGATGCAGGTGACGCTGTTCGGCGAGGACGCAGATGCGACGACGATGGGTCTCCACGGCACGCATCCGGGTTTGAACGACATAGTGCAGATTCGGGCGATGGAGCAAGCACCCGATCTCTCACAGATGGGCGCGGCATTCACGATCAACCCGCCTCCGACCGCCGCGGACGGTGCGGAAGACGCCGGCCTCAAGCGACCGGATCATCCCGATCCCGCCACACCGAGCGCGTCCACGATACCCGGCGCACCCGCCACCCTCGACCCCTCCACCCCGCTTCCCACTCCCACCACCCCCGGCCCCTCGTCCACCACACCCGGCCCACGTTCCGCCGCGGCCGGCCGTGCCTTCACGCCCGGCGGCGCGGCGGACGCCGTCTTCATTTGCCTCGAGCACGAGCCGGATGCGGTGACCGCCGCGCTCCAAGTGCGCGCCGCGTTCGTCGCGCGCGGACGGAGCGCCCCGATCATCCTGCGCCTCGACCGGGACCGCGGCCTCGGGCTGCTCGTGCGCGAGCTGGATGACAGCGCCCGGGCCGATACCACGCGGCCCGGCGGTGTAGAGCCGCCACCCCTTCGGACCGTGGGCGTCTTGGACGAAGCCTGTCGCCCGGAGCTGGTCCTCGGCGGCGCGACGGAGCTCCTGGCACGTGCGGCACACGCCGGCTACGTGGCCCAACAGCGCGCGCTCGGCGTCGAGGCCGAGGCGCACCGGGCGATGCGCCCGTGGCCCGATCTTCCCGAGACAGTGCGCGAGGCCAACCGCGTGCAGGCCGACGATGCCGTGCGTAAGCTATCCGAGTTGGGCTATGAGATCGGACCGCTCGGCGATTGGTCGTCGCTCAATCTGCACTTTCCCGAAGCGCACTTGGATGCCATGGCCCGCCAGGAGCATGAGCGCTGGCTCAGCGCGCGCCGAGCGGCCGGATGGAGCGTCGGACCGCGAAACACCGAGCGCAAGCAAAACCCGCATCTGGTGCCGTGGGACCAGCTTCCCGAATCGGCGCGCGAGACGAACCGCCAGGCCGTGCGCGATCTGCCGCGCGCCCTGTTCCGCGCCGGACTGCAGATCGTGCGCACGCCCCCGCCCCCCGTGGAGACCGATCGTGTCTGATTCGAAGAGCGAAGACGCCGTGCATCACAAGCCCACGGCGCGGGGCGGGCGCTCCCCGGCCAAGCGATCGGACGCGACCGCAACGCCGCACGCGGCCGACGCAGGCTCGGCGGCTTCGCCAATCCGCGATGCACAGTCGGGCGCGACCCCCGGCCCGTTGCCGCTCGTCGTCGCGGTCACGGGCCACCGCGATCCGCGCCCCGAGGACGTGCCCGCCCTGCGCGCCGCGGTACGCGCAGTGATGGACGATCTGCACCATCGCGCGCCCCACGCGCCGCTCGTCCTGCTCTCGCCGCTCGCCGACGGAGCCGACCGGATTGTCGCCCGCGCCGGTCTGGAAGCCGGGGCGCGCCTCGTCGTGCCGCTCCCGCTTCCCCGCGCGATCTACGCCACCACGATGGCGGACGACGCGTCCCGCGCCGAGCTCGATGCTCTGCTGGAGCAGGCATACGCCACCTGGACGCTGCCGCCGGGTCCAGGCGTCGACCCCGACCAACTGGCGCACCCGGGCCCTGACCGGGATCGACAATACGCCTACCTCGGTGCCTACCTCGCGCGCCACGCCCATGTCCTGCTGGCGCTGTGGGACGGCGTGCCCGGCGTTCCGGCGCGTAGCGGGGGCACGGCCGACGTCGTCCGCTTCCGCCTCGAGGGCGTGCCGTCCGGCTTGCTGCCGCCGCACGTACGCGCCGCTCACCTCCTGGAGCCGACCGACGCCGGTCCCGTCCACCATATCTGGACCCCGCGCGCTTCGAGCGACGGCGTGGCAGGTACAGCAGGTGCAGCAGGTACAGCAGCAGGTCCAGCAGACGCAGCCCCATCGTCCACAGACGAAACCGCGTCCGACAACGGACCGGGGACCGCACGCACCAACGCGCCCGCGACCGCAACCCGTGGTACAAGCGCAACCCGTAGTACAAGCGCAACCCGTAGTACAAGCGACCCTATATCGCGCCCAACAACCCCTCCTCCTGCCGGCACGTTGCGCATCCTGCCCGCGGCGGGCACGCCGGACCCGAACGCCGCCCTCGACGCGTTGGAACGCTTCAACGCCGATGTGGTCGCCAACGGCGAGGCCCTGGTTGCCATGGCCGAACAAGGCCGGGCCTACGCCCTCGGATCATCGCCCGCGGACCTCCCGGACGCCGTCGCAACGTTGCCGCCGGAAGCACATGGCGCGCTCGACGCCTTCGGCACCGCGGACGCCCTCGCGATCCTCGGCCAACGTGCCACGGCGCGTGCGCGCCTACTGCTCTTTCGCGTGGTCTTCGGCGCGGCGATGGCCTTCGCCGTCTTCCACGTCCTACCGGCCCACCCCCCGGCCGCCGGCGGCCACGGCGAGGCGGAGAGCGCGGACGACGGGCACGCGCCCGAAGCGTCGGTCGCCGGCGACACGCACGCGAGCGCGCCGGCTGACGACCATGCCTCGGAGGACGAAAGCCACCAAGAACCCGCGGCGAACCAAGACGCGGACCACGCCTCCGATACCGGTACGAGCGCCGATGCCGACCACGCTTCGACGGCCGATGACGACGAGCACGCGACCGACGCAACGGCCGACGACGACGAGCACGCGAACGTCGCCGCGAGTGACACGGACGGGCACGCGACCGTCGATGTCGAGCACGCGAACGTCGCGAACATCGCGACCGACGCAACGGCCGATGGACCCGAACACGCAATCCTCACGACCGATCACGCTCCCGACGCCTCCGACCACGCAGCGGAGCCTTCGAACCCGGGCTCCCTGCTCGCATGGATCCTGGCCAACCCCTGGGCCTTTCTGCTGCTCTCCCTCGCGTTCAGCACGATCATCGCGCCATGGGTGGCACGTCGTGCGCAGCGCGGTGACCACCAGAACCGCCACCAGGACGCACGCGCGCTGGCGGAAGCCCTGCGCGTGCAGCTCTACTGGCGGACCGTCGGCATCGACGACGACGTCGCGGACCACTACCGCGGCATGCAGCGCGGTGAGCTCGCCTGGATCCGCCGGGCCCTGCGCGCTCTTGACCTTCGCCCCACCGGCGCCGCGGTCACCGAAGGGCGGACTCACCTCCCCGGCGCCGCGGCCGCCGTCGAAGCAGAACGAACTTCGCCGAACGATTCGTTGCCGGCCGATGCCGCGTCGACCGCTGCCTCGCCAAACGATGCCACGCCGCACGGATCTATGCGCGCCGCCCCCCTCGCTCCCGGCGCGCTCGCGTTCGTCCGGCGCGCCTGGGTCGACGATCAACGCGACTATTTCTCGAAGCGGGCGGAGCGCGAGCACGCGGCGCACGAACGGGTCGAGCGCACAGTGAAGGCGCTGCTCGGCGTGAGCCTCGTCGCGACCGTCTTGCTGGCGGTGATCCTCGTCGTCCCGTTGCTGCTCCCCTTGCCGTGGCTGGTCGACCTGCGGCACACGGTCGAGACGCCGCTCTGGCACGGCGCCTTCCTGCTGACGATCACGACGACCGCAATTACGGCGGGCCTGGTCCATACCTACGACGAGCTGCTCGCGCGAGCCGAACACGCCAAGCGCTACGGGCGCATGGCGCAACTCTTCGCCACCGCCTCCCACCGTCTGACCACCATCGCGGAGACCGGAGGATCCGACGGGAACGAGTCCGATGCGGTAGGATCCGACACGGAGCCAGGTGCCGCCCGCGCCGTCCTGCAACGCCTCGGCGAAGAAGCGCTGGCCGAAAGCGGCGATTGGCTCGTACTACACCGTGAGCGTCCGCTCGAAAAACCGCACGCGGGGTAGTAGTCCAACCGGCATCGGCACGCTGGACGAAAGTAGTAGTACTTGGTCGTGTCCCAAATGTCCCCAGCGCCGTCTGCTCGCTCGAATCGGATCGGGCGGACACGCCTTAAACTCGGGCGCGTTTCCCCCGACGCCGTCACGCTATCCTGGGGCCATGATCCCTCCGAATCGTTCCCGCATCGCGCCCCCCGCGACCGCTTTGCTCCTAGTGTGCGCGACCCTATCGGCCGCCTCTGTGCGCGGGCCGACGGATGCGCGTACGACTTCGCGCGTCGAAGCAGTGTCCGCCGCGCAGGCCGCCGCGCAGGCCGAAGTGCTCCGGCCGGTCGCTGTCGTCGGTGGCATCGTGACCGCCATGACCGCGGATGCCGCCCACCTCTACGTGGCGCGCGGCGGTCGGCTCGAGGTGCACGATGTCGCAGCGACCACGTTGGAGACCCCACTTCGCGAGAGCGCGATCCAAGGACAACCGCTCACCCGTCTCGCCGCGCAGCCGGGCGCCGGCGTGGTGTGGGCCGTCGCGGGCGCTCCCGGTGCGCGCGGATCGCTGCTCGGGTTCGATGTACGCGCGCCGGACGCCGTCCGCCTCGTCGGAGCGCTACCGCTGCGTTCCGTACCGGAGCAGATCGAGGTGGCTGGTGGCTATGGATGGCAGAGCACGGGCGGCACAGGGTTGGACATCCTCGATCTCTCGCAACCCGAGCGTCCGCGCCTCCTGTACCGAATTCCCATGCCGGGCATCGTTCGTGCGATCGAACCGACCGCATATGGCGTCCTGGTGCTCAGCGCCCCCGCACCGTTGTCGGGGCTCAGCCCCCAAGGGCGGGCATCCCTGTGGATGATCGACACCTCGTCGCACGCGGGATTGGGACCGCCGCGCTCGATACAGCTCGGCCACCTGCCTCCCGACGCCGTTGCGCTTGCAGCCCGTGGCTCTACCTTGGCCGTGGCAGCGTGGTCGGCGGGCGTGCTCCTGGTGGATATCCGCAATCCCGTTCCGAGCGAGGACGCCGTGCCCACGATCGGAGCGGCTCGACCCGGCACACTTCCAACGGATATCGGCAGCCTGCGCTTGGCCGGAGACACGCTCTGGATGGCGACCTCCGGAGGTCCGTGGGCCTTCGACATCTCCGACCCCCGGTCACCGGCATCGGCTCCCGATCGCCACGAGGCAACGGGGCTCGAGGCGCCCATTGCCGATCTCGTGCCGACCGGCAGCCGTATGTGGGCGCTCAGCACGGGCGACGAGCCCGGCGTGGCCTGGATCGTGGAGGGTGCCGACCTGGTGGTGCCCCAGCCCGCCCGACGCGCCCCTTCGGCCCGGGCGGTCACCGCGGCCGTGCGTGCGCCGGGCCTTGCATGGGCCGCGGATCGCACGGGAGAGGTCTTCGCGATTTCGGTGCAAGTAGACGCGGACGGTGCCGCGACCGATCGCGAGCCGGATGATCCCGCATTCACCCATCTCGCGACCGTGCCCGGCACGATCCAGGACCTCGCTCTCGGCGGCGATGTGCTCTACGCAGCAGGCGAAGCCGGGGTGATCGCGATCGACCCTGCGGACGGGACGCAGCGCTATGTCGCCCGGAACGTCGAAACAGGTCTGACGCGCGACTACCGCGAGATGAACGCCGGCCCGGGTCATGTCCTAGCTCGGATTCTGATCAGTGGCCGAGGCGCGGCTCTGCTCTTCGACGATCGCTCGCCTTGGCCCGCCGATCCACCCGAACCATTTGCGCTATCGATCGAGGCCGTCGCGATGGCCATGGACAATGAGCGGGCATGGGTCGCCGACGGCGCGAGCGTCGCGGCCTATGATATGCGTGATCCCGCCCTGCCGATCCAGCTGGCCGCGCCCTATCGGGTGAACATCGCGGCTGCGATCGCCGCGATGGCCGTCGACGAAGGCTGGGGACACGTGCTCGACGCAACGGGTATGCTGACCACGCTCGATCTGCGCGACCCAGCCGATCCACGCACGGCATCCGATATCGACCTCGGCCCACATGGTCGTGTTGCGCTTGCGACGGACGGCCAAGACCTGTGGGCGGCGTGGACGGTCGCCGGACGACCCTTGGAAGGAGTCCTGGCCTTGCTCGACGTCACAGACCCCACCCGTCCGGAGGAGCGGATGCGAGCGGCCTTCGGATTTGCGCCCATCGCAGGCAACACGCCGGCATTCGATCTATCGGCCGCGGACGGCGAGGTGTTGCTAACCAGCGACGGCGCGGTCACGTCTTGGCGCGTCACGACGCCTGTGACGACACCTCTTCCATGGGAGCCTGCGGTCCGTATCCACATGCCCCTCGTGACCAAGAATCACCGACTCGCAGACCGCTAAACGGATCCCTCCGAAAAGCGCAATTCGGTTTTTCCCATTCTTGTCCCATAATGAGCAACCCCCTACCCCTTCGGTGGACCGCTCTTAGGAGTCTTCGATGGCACGCAAGATTATCGGCCTCATCCTGTTCGCAACACTGATCGCGTTCGTTGCCCAAGCTCCGCAAGGCGATCTCATGGTCGCTTCTGGACCGTGTGATGACGTGAACGGAGCCCCGGATCCTCCCGTGCCGCCCACGGAGCCAACCTGGACGGGCACCGTCTACAACGATAACACCAACACGGGCGTCAGCGGCGCGACGATTCGAATCTATCGCTGCAATGCCGGCACATCGACCGAGGTCGACGACACGACCACCGATAGCTCCGGCGATTACAGCTTCACGATTGCCGGTGGGGAGTACTACTACGTCCAGGCCGACCTGAGCGGTCCTCTCAACGGCTTGACCGTGGCCTCCGGGTATCAGAACCCGACCGACGCAGAAGGGTTGGGTGATTCGGTCGACGTCGATCTGCGCTTCGAGTAAGCGCTCAACACTCGAATGAACGAGGGAGGGAGGCGGCGTACAGCCGCCTCCCTCTTTCATTTCATGGTGCGTCCGTTGTGTCCCGACGTCGAAGCAATCGTCGCGGCTGCTATGGCCTCCACTCGGCCGTTATGGCCCCATACGCATCTGCGGCCCCGCCTGCCTGCGCCTATACCTGATCGAGAATGCGTCGCAAGGCATCGACCGCGTGCGCGTGCCGACCCGACTCGAGGATGGCCAGCGAGGTTTGCGCCAAACGACGTGCACCCTCGCGGTCACCCCGATCGAGGGCGAGGGACGCGCGGAAGCGTAGAGCCTCGCCCACGCCGATGAGGTCGCTGCTATCCCGCGAGACTTCCTCCGCCCGACGGTAGAGGGCCTCGGCCTCTCCAAGCGCTTCGTTTCCACGGCGACCGTGCTCGTGTTGCCAATGCGCGATCGCACCGCGTCCGAGGAGGGTGCTCGCCAGATGACGTGCATCGCCCAGGATGGCGTTGCCCGCGATGGCCTCCTCGTAGTGCGCTCCGGCGCTCAACGTGTCCTCGTCTTGGATCGCCAACGTCGCGGCGAGTTCATGCGCAGTCGCGGCGGCACGAACGAGCCCCAAGGACTCCGAGAGGGAGATCGACTCGTGCAGCGACAAGCGCGCCGCCGTCGTCCGGCTGAGCGCACACTCGATCAACGCATGGTCGTTGAGCGCGTACGCAAGCGGTCCTTCGGCGCCAACGGCACGGTGGACGGCCAACGCTTGTTCGTTCAACCGCAGCGCCTGGTCGTAGTCACCGCTTCGGTAGCGGACCATGGCCATAGCCCCGACCGTCCGTGCCAGCCGACCGTCATCCTTGAGCCGCTTCCAGGCTTCGAGTGCTGTAGAAAGGTTGCGCTCGGCAATCTTCAGATCGCCCGACGCCATGTTCAGGCAGCCGAGGCCGTGTAGCGCAAGCGCTTCGTCGTGCTCGGCGCCGCGGCCGGGAAGGGAGAGCGAACGCACGACGATCTGCGCGGCCCCGGACTGCCGACGATCGAGCCACCATTGCCAAAGGCTGGCGCAGAAGCTGACCGCCAAACTCCGCTTGCCGTCGTCCACCGCCCACATGTGGGCCCGCTCGAGGCGCGGACCGTAGCCATCGAGCAGCGTGAGAGCCGTGTCGCGATGAGGACCCACCATCTCCGGTTCCAGGCTACGCGCGACCTGGCAAAGGTATCGCGCGGACCGCTCGACGGCGGCCCGCGGAAGGTCGTCGACCGGCAGATCATCGCCGATGCGTGGGTCCGTGTGCGCGCCAACCCTCGCAACGAGCGACGCCACACCCGGTAGCGCGTTCGTGGAAACCACGGTTCGCATGCGTGCGCCGGCGACGGCATCTGTGACCTGCCGCAATTGCGCGGCCATTCGCGCCCGCGCTTCGTGCGCCCATGGTTCGTCGAACCCGGTCAGGAAGCCTTCCGCCATCCGGTGCTCCGCCCATTTGATTTGGGCAGCCGTCGGCGCGGTGGTCGCGTCGATCGGCGCTCGCACCACACGACGCCAAGCGTCCAGATCCGTCCGTAGACCGGTGTCGAGCACCAGCTCGGCGTTCGTGTTGCGCAGTAACGACTTGGCGAGCTCCGCATCGACGCCCCATCCGGAGAGCCGTTTGCGTAGTTGGTACAGGTTTTCGTTGAGCAGCAGGCGCGGATCACGAGCCGGCTCGTCAGGCCACACGAGCTCGATCGCTCGCTCGACCGACAACAAGCCATCATGCGCGGCGACGAGAGCCACGAGACGGTCCGGGATTCGATGATGTAGGAAACGGCCGATAACCTGGTCTTCGTGTTCGATGCGCAACGACCCGAAGGTGCGCAGCTGGTAGCGGTTGCTCATCCGGACTGGCCCCGTTCATGGATCGGGCGGATCAGCCCGATGGAGCCTGAATGATACGGGCGCCGGCCGCGAGCGCGACCGGCGCCCGTCATCTTGTTCCCTGGCGGGAGCATTCCCGCGCTGGGAGGATGGACGGGAGGAGGAAACGTGGTAGGCCGGCCTGCTTGGGTGAGCGCACCGGGAAGTGTTGTCAACAACGCGTATGGGGTCATGGTCCACAAGGCTTTCCCGAGACACGGCCTCGGATGACACGGGAAGGAGGCGTTCCACATTTCTCAACTATGGGACTATAATGGGAAAAGTGCAAGGCCTTGCACCCTCCCTCTGGGATGCTTCGGTCGCATCCATTGTCGCTGCCCTTCCATCTCCCCCGGTGGTGAGGAGTTCACTGCAGCCAGCGATCGAAAACCCAGGCCCGGCGGGGCCGGATGTCTCCCCGGCGTCCGGCCCCGCTGCCGGCGGCCCCACGTACAATCAAATGGGAATCGCGCTGCGTATCCTGCGCAGCGTATCCTGCGCTGCGCAGCGTCCAGTCCGGTCGCGCAACGTGTATCGTTCGGTTGCCGTCGCACGGTTCGGTGATCGGCGAACGGTTCTGGGTGATCGGCGATTCGTTTGCGCCCTTTCCTCGGGCCCGGAGTGCCTGTCCGCAATCCCGGCCACACGTGTTGGAATGCTCATGAACCATGGTTGCCGCGCACATGGTTCGCTCCCCACGCGGACCGCCCCACACGCCCCACACGCCCCGCCGATCCCCCGCCGCCTCCAACGGCGAGCCTCGGGGCGCTCGACGTTGGTGCTGCTGCCGGTGCTCGTCCTCCTGTTCGCCGCGCGCCTTGTTTGGCCTGCAACGGCGCCGGAAGGCGCGCTCTTCGCAAGACCCGCCTCCCTGTCCATGGCCCAGACCGTGGCCACGGAGGTAGCTACTCAGGCGGCTACCGTGCGACTCCACCTGCCCTTGGCGCTCCGCGAAGCGCACCGGACCGAAGGGCCCGCCGTCCCCACCTCGGCCGCACCTTCGCACACGCGAAGTCCTTCCACCGGCACACCGCCCTCCGCAGCCGCATCCGCGACTCCTACCCCATCTCCCGCGCCCACCGCTACCCCGACCGCGATCGCCTTGCCGTCCCCCACCGCCTTGCCGGCCGCGTGCCGAAACGTGTTGGTCGAAGGCGGTTTTGAGGGCGGCCCGGAAGCCCCGACAGGCTGGCAGGAGGAGACGCGCGACGGTTCGGTGCTCGTACGCGCGGAGGCCGCGCGGCGCGGCGCGTTCGGCGCACGGCTCGGTGGCCGCCCGGCGTCCGAAGACGTGTTGCTCTCCGATACGGTCGTTCCCACCTTCGCGGCAGAAGCCTTCAGCGCCACCCTGCGCCTTTGGCTGCGGGTCGAAAGCGAGGAGCCGATCGGCGACGGCGCCCAAGACCGCCTCATCTTCGCCGTAGTCGGCGATGTCCCCGAAGCGGTCGAGCTCTTCGCGAGCCTCGGCGACGATGACCGCCCGCAGTCCGATCCGCCTTCCGGACCGGCCCCGTGGGTCGCGCACGCCTTTGACGTGTCCGCTGCGTTCACAACCCGTGAAGACTTCGCCACCGCCCGACTCAGCCTCGTCGCGCTGACCAACGCCGACGACCAAGCGACGACCTTCGATGTCGACGATATCGCCTTAGAAGTCTGCGCATTCGACTCCCGCGCCGATCGCGACCATTCTCGAAGCAGCCGACCGTAATCAGGAGTTCCGCCATGCGCCTCCCCACCCGCTGTGCCCTCGTCCCCGCGCTGCTCGTCGCGCTAGCCATGCTCGCCGGCGCCGATCGCCACGCCGCCTCGGCCGCCGGCCCCGATGCACCGAAGGGTCCGGACCGGATCGCCGACGTCGATCTCATGCCCATGCCCATACCCGTAGCCGTCTCGGACGGCGCTTTGGACGAACCCGTCCACGTCGCACGGGCCCCCGAAGACGGATCCGCCCCGGACGTCATCCAAGCGCCGGGCCCCTTCGGCCGGCGCTTGCTCAGCCTACCCTTCCTGCCGCTCGACTCCCGGATCATGCTCGTGATGGACGGCTCAAACTCGATGGAAGGCCGGTTGAACCTCGAGACGAAGAAGGCGGCCCGTCGTCTGCTCGCGCTGCTCGACATTCGTCGCAACGCGAACGTCGAGGTCGGGGTCGTCCACTTCGACAACCGCGCGCGCACCGGTTGCCGGTTGATGCGCGATGAGCGCCGGCTCATCGGTTGCATCCACCAGTCGCGCAGCCGTCTCGGCACGAACATCGTCGCCGGCCTGCGCCAGGCCATGAAGGAACTCGTCATCCAACGTGAGAGCCCCGGCATCCCCGCCGCTGAGACCGAGATGGTCGTCCTGCTCACCGACGGCCTGCACCGCGGCCGATGCGACGACGTCGTCGACGAGGCTCACTCAGTGAAAGCGAACGGCATCCGCATGATCGTCGTCACCGTGGGCCCGCGCGCCGACACGGAGTGCATGGCCGACATCGTGGCAACCCCGAACGACCTCTATCAGATCGCGACGCACGTCCGTCTCGGGGAGTAGGGCGCGCGCGGTTCCTGTATCGAAGGCCGAGGACTTCGGCCCACTCCCCACGGACCCAGCCCGTAACCACCGGCACGCCGTTCTCCGGCACGCCACTCGCCGGCGGCCCCCCCTTAGCTCCCCGGACGCGACCCCCGGATACGACCCTCGGCTGCTCCCTTCGACTCATGCGCTACGACCGGCCTACCCCCTAGCCTCCAACCTACGACACCGCGCGCCGCACCAATTCGGGAGCCGCCCGACCATCGCGCGGTCGTGGGAGGCGACGGATGAACGTAGACGAACTGCTCGGGGGCGAACGTTTCGCTCGGAATCCGACAGGCGGTCGAACCAAGAGACCACGTGGTGGACCCCCGGCACTGCAAGCGCGGCCACGGCCACGGCCGACGCAGCCACGCGCCCTCCGCATGGCCTCCGCGCTCCTGGTTGCCGCCGCGGCGCTCGCCGGCACGCCCACCGGTCCGCCGACCGTCGCGGCGCCATCGGCGCAGGGCAGCACGCCCGTCGTGGCCCCTTGCGACCCCGAGATCCAGCGCGAGGTGGATCGGCGGGTCCTGGCGCGCGGTGAAACAGTGGAGGTGACCGTTCGGTGGAGCTACCGGTGCCATCAGCAAAAGAAGCGCCGGATCAACGTTCTCTTGCTGGTGGAAAACACCGAGGTACTGCGCGGCAACGGGGCGCATCGCGAGCTGCTGGACAACCTGAAGGGAGCATTGACCGACTTCGTGGTCCGCATGGACTACGAAGAGGGTTCCACCGGCGGCCTGACCCTGTACGCCAAGGACTACACACACCGCGTAGCGCTTCGCGGCGGACGAGATGGACAGGTGGCGTTGCTGCAAGGCATCCGCGCGATCTCCGTCGAACCCATCGGCAACGCCGCCGGCGCCCCGTCCGCCATCCGCGACGCCACGGAGCGCCTGCCCACCCACACGGGCGACGAAGACGCGACGAACGTCATCATCGTCGTGGACGGTGGCGCACCGGTGATCACACGCCCGCTCATCGACTATCCCACCGCCTGCGGGGCCGCCCATACGGCCGGCGTCGTGCTCGTCGTGGTCGGGTTGGACACCGCCGGCAGCCGCGGTTCGGGCTGTGCCAGCCCCGGCTGGTTCCGTCGCTCCCAGGCCGCGTCCGGCAGCGATCTCAAGGAACTGTTCCTCGATCTAGCCGACGCCCTGATGACCCAAGGCAAGCGCGTCGAGGCCGACGAGTACCACGAACGGCCGCGCCTCGATCTTCACTTCGTACCGGGCAGCGGCGTGCCGCGCGACCCGGACTACGCGTTCGCCGGCGAGCTCGGCTGGTACGCGGAAGACGGCGGCCAGCACGCGGAACGTGTGCTGCGCTACCGGCTGCGCGTGGACGAGGAGGCGGAGGTCGGTGTGACGGAGCTATCGGAGCAGGCCGGAATGTCCCTGTACTTCCTGGACGGCACCAAAGCCCAAGCCCCGGCCGCCAACCCGAGCATCTGCATCCACGAGCCGGACGATACCTCGCCCTGCGCCGGCTTCCCGCCACCGGATCAAACGGCCACACCCCCGTCCGAGCCGACCGCGACCTCGTCGCCGACCAACGAGCCGACCGCGGTTCCGAGTACCGAGCCGACGGCAGTGCCGACCGCACTGCCGACGTCGATACCGACGGACACCCCGGGCCTGCCCGACCCCACCGCGCTCCCGGCGACGCCGACCGTCCTTGCCCCGACAACGCCTTCGCCCCCGCCCATATTGTTCCCGCGCACCATCCATCTGCCCCTGGCCTACCGGGGTGGATCCTGAGGTCCGGGACGCGTGAACGCCGCGCGCGCGGCCTCCACCTCCGGTCGCACCCCGCAGCCCTCGAGGTGGTCGTTGACCAGCCCCATCGCTTGCATGAACGCGTAGGCGGTCGTGGGGCCGAAGAAGCGCCACCCACGCTTCTTGAGGTCCTTGGCCAACGCACGCGAGGCATCGGTCTGCGACAACGGCATGAGCGCGTCGTAGTCCATCCGCTCGGGTCGTTGTGACGCGGCCGGCTCATACGGCCAGACGAAGGCCGCCAAGGAGCCCCACTCGTCCACCATCTCGCAGGCACGTTGCGCATTGTTGATCGTCGCCTCGATCTTGCCCCGGTGCCGGACGATGCCGGCATCGCCCAACAAGCGGGCGATGTCGGCATCGCCGTAGCGCGCGATGCGCTCGAAGTCGAAGTCATCGAAGGCGGCGCGGAAGTTCTCGCGCTTGCGCAGGATCGTCAGCCAGCTGAGCCCGGACTGAAAGCCTTCGAGCACCAGCTTCTCGAAGAGCCGAACGTCGTCGTCCACCGGGAAGCCCCATTCGGTGTCGTGATAGACGGTGTACTCCTCGTGCTCGCCGCACCACCAACAACGCGTCCGCCCGTCCGCGCCCCGGCGCAGACCGGCCGCCGTCTCGGACGGCGCTTCGGCGCCGGCTCGTTGCTCCGTCGAATCACTCACAAGCTCGATTGTCCCGGATCGAGCGCGCGGCGGCAACCATGCGCGGCGCGTGCCCCCTCCATCGCCTCCCTCGTAGCGATACCGTAACGGTCGCCCTCTACGCTCGCAGACACGCCGTCGCGAACGCCGCGACCAGACGAGGAGGCACCCCATGTTGCGCTCAACACACGTCAAGACGCGATCCAAGGACTCTCGGTCGCGGGCCACACGTACACCGCTCTCCCACCCGCGATTGCAATCGCGGTCCGTCGATCTTTCTTCCTCCCCCCCGCGCGCAACCCTCCAGCCTCCGGCGCGACCGCGAATCCGACGCGCGCCCCGCACCGCGCTGCTCGCGCTCGTGCTCGTGGTCCTGCCGATCCTGTCCCTTTCCTTGCCGCCTGCCTCGCCTTCGACCCTCGCGGCACCGTCGCCGCGCAACCTCGAGCTTGCCATCGACCAGGACGTGATACTCCACGGCGATGGGAACTACACGGTCTTCGGCGTCAACGAGAGCCAACAAGGGGTGGACTACAACGGCGACGGCGACCTGTACGACGCAGCGATTCATGCCTACGACGGTCTCGCGCGGCAGGTGATCTCGCCCGACCGCCACCAGGTCTTGTCCCGCAACCACAACGACTCGACCTGCTTGGTCGGCAACGTCGTGGCCTTCATCGCGCTCGAGGACGGCAACCAGGACATCAACGGCGATGGCGATCAGGATGACCGAGGGCTTGCCCTGTGGGACCTCACCACGGGCGACGTGACGTTTGGACCGAAGGCGACCGCCATGGGCGTGGCGTGCGGCGCCGGACGCGTCGGGTACCGTGTCGACGAGAAGGACCAGAATCAGGATCTGAACGGCGACGGCGATCAACTCGACGACGTGTGGCACGTCTACCGTCTCTCCAACGGAAACAACCACAACCTTGAAGTCTCTTCGTTTGCAGTGATACGAGCCACGGCACGCATGAACGGCTTCGGGTTCGTGTTTGAGGCCAACGAAGACACGGACGGCAAGGACCACAACAAGGACGGCGACCAGGACGACTTGGTCATCATGATGTACCGCTTCAGCAACGGCCTTACCTACAACAGCGGGCTCGCCGGAACCCTGCAATACGACGAGCGATTCAGCCTGGTCAAGGCCTACGGCCGCTTCCAGCCCTTCCGCGCCGACGAGGCCGCCCAAAGCGCCGACCTGAACGCTGACGGCGACCAGGATGACATCATCGGCTTCGCCTTCGATACGCGTTTCGGATCCCTCAAGCAGGGCCTAGCCGGCGACATGATCCGTTCCTCCAGCCGCTGGCTAACCCTCGTCGTCGATGAGTCCGCGCAAGGCGCGACTGACTTCAACTCCGACGGCGACACAAACGACCACATCCTGGTGTTCCAAAATGCCTTCAACGGCTTGCGGTGGAATACCGAACATGCCCTTGTCGCCAGCTCGTACGCAATCCCGTATTGGCAGACCGATTGGTCCACCGGGTTTCATGGCCGTAAGGTCACGGCCACGGTCTACGAAAGCCCGACCGATCAGGATCTAAACGGCGACGGAGACATGAGTGACCGCGTGATCGTCACCTACGATCCCGCGAACAACACCGACTTCGTGACGGACGGTCTGAGCTCGAACTACTGCTATCAAGAAGAGAGCGTGTTGCCGGTCAATGCAGACACCGCGTTCGGCTGCCGGAACGAGAACTTCGCGCCGGCGACGGACTTCAACGGCGACGGGGACACAAGCGACTCCATCGCTCAGCTCGTCGACCTCGGCACCGGCTTGGTCACGAGCACGGATCTCGCGCTGGACACGAGCGATCCCATGCGCCTCTCGACCGGCCTCGCCTTTGTTGTAGTAGACGAATACGCGCACGGCTCGAGCCTCAACGCCGACACGGACCTCTTCGACGACATCCTGCATTTCGTCTCAATACCCAGCGGCACGGTCTACAACACGGGCCTGGACGTACAGACCCGCAGCGTGTCCGGCACTCCGTACACCGTGTGGTCGCAGAATGCGATCGAGCTGGCCTTCGGGGTCAACGAGTTCGCCCACGGCCGCGATCTCAACGGCGACGGCGACATGGGTGACATCGTCCTGCACGTGCTGGATTTCTAGGACGCGACCAACAGTCTACTCGGCGGAGAGCATCCCACAATCAAGACTTTTCCCGACGGCGTGCGGGGGTCGTGCTTCGGCACGGCCCCCGCCTCTCTGCGTCGGTCAAGCGTGCGGCGATCTCGTTGCGCGATCCGATGGACGTCGAGGGGGCGGACACAGCGCATCGCAGTTTTCGCTAGCCGGTCCGAAGCATCAGATGAAACCCGAAACCCCCTTTGTGCCGTATTACCCGTGTCGTCACCCGCGCCCCCGCGTGTCGACGCCTGCCGAGACACGAGGAGGAAGTCCCCCATGACCACCCGCAACACCACCGTCCAGTCATTCGTCTTGAAGCTAGTTCCTTTGGCGGTCGCCGCGGCCATCGCCTTGCCGCTCAGCGGATGCCGCGCCGCCACGATGATCGATGGCGGCGAACTCCAAACCATCACCGATCTCGATGAAGTCACCGACTTCGATGCGCTGCAGATCAGCAGCAGCTTCGAGGTCGAAATCGTCCGCGGCGACGAGCACAAACTCGAGCTTCGCGTAGGCGAAGGAGCAGCCGACGAAGTGACCGTCGAGCAGGATGGCGATACGTTGAAGCTCGGCCGCAAAGGAGACTCGAGCCTTTGGTCGTTCGGCAATGCGGATGGTCGCCTGGAAGCGACGATCACGATGCCGCGCCTGCGCGAGTTGCGCCTCAGCGGCGCAAGCGATGCCACGATGACCGGCTTCGACGACGGCGAAGACATGAAGATTGACGTCAGCGGCGCGAGCGAGTTGCGCGGCACAATCCGCTCGGGCGATCTCGCCATCGACGCCGCGGGCGCCAGCTCGATCACCCTCGAGGGCGAAGGAGACGCAATCACGGTAGACGGCAGCGGTGCGTCGAGCATCGACCTCTCCGATCTGCGTGTGCGCGAGGCCGATATCGACGCCTCCGGCGCAAGCGAAGTCGAGCTGGACGTCGAGCAACGCCTGAGCGCCGATGCGAGCGGCGCGTCGAGCGTTCGCTACCGCGGCGAGCCCGAGCTCGACGACATCCGAACGTCGGGCGCGTCTTCGGTGGAGCCGCGCTAAACCACGACAGCGGCACAAGAGCACGATTCGCGAGACCGTGGGCTCCGAGGAGCCCGCGGTCTCGTCGGGCCTGGGGTCGATACCGTTCCGGGGCCGACACAGGTTCCGTATCGACGCGGAACCATGTCCCGCAGATAGACGCTCCAGGATCCCCCCGCTCCGTGCGATCGATTCCGCACCGCCCGCACCGACCGCTCCCTCACCTCTCGCGCCGTTCAGCCGCCTGGTGTAGCGTGCCCCGACACTCGTGGAGGTGAACCATGGCCATCCGTTGGCCTCGCATTCTCTTGGGCGCGTTCGTTGCGGAAGCGCTACCGGTACTGCTCCTCGTCGCCCTGGTTGCCCTGCTCGGCCCCGGCGAGGCCATCGCGGATACAGCGTTCGCGGAAGAACTTGGAATGTGGGTTGGCCCCATCGCAGGTGCTGTTGCCACAGCGCTCATCGCGTGGTGGTTGGCCAAGGGCACGCCCACGCCGTTGCGTCACGGCATCGTGCTTGGAACCCTCGTCGCGGCAATCGACGCGGGCATCGTGCTCGCCGCCGACACGCCCATCACGTGGCTCTTCGTTGCCTCGTGGGTGGGCCGCATCGTCGCAGGCGCGATCGGCGGCGGCCTGGCGGCGCGGACCAGAGACGGTTGACGAGAGCGCCTCGTGATGAGCGCTCTTTTTGGTCGCCTCCATCCGCGCGCCCCGAAGCCCGATGCGTCCTTAAGGCCTCGTCCTTCAACAATCTCACCAATTCGGCCGTCGCAGCATCCGCTGTGCCGGCCCGCTGTTCCTCAGCAATAGCGCTGCTGCTATTCCTTCGTCTCAGCGAACCAGCACAGCGGCGCAGCAACGCCCTCGGTTGGCGACCTTGTTAACGGACGAGCCCTAACAACGAAGCGGCCGGCGGGCTCTT
>JAJCYU010000183.1 GCA_029262755.1 Anaerolineae bacterium | reverse complement strand
CTGCGCCCCGACCGGATCGTGCGGATCCCTGTCTCCGCGCTCACCCCGACCGAGCAACCGCCGATCTTCATCCCCTTCTCCCAGAAGCCGTAGGGCACGGGCGGGCCGGTGGTGATGTCGGGCTATCGAGCCGGCAATACGGCGCATAGGCGTCGCTGCTGTCGTCATCGCCATCGGGTAGGGAGTGGTACTGCGTAAGAAGCGCCGGACCGCCGGTCATCGTAACGGATGGCCGGCGGTTCGCGTTGAACCACTCGACCGGAGGAGTTGCAGTCGGTCGGATCGACCCACTCAGGATCCGGCCATGAACAGAGGAGACTCATACAATGTTTCGTTTCGGGCGACGCGTGTTCGCCCTGGCGCTTGGGACCTTCGTCCTCATCGCCGGACTCGCGGCCCTGCCGAGCAGCAACGGCGGCGCCGACCACCTGACCCTCTCTTTCCCCGCACCGGGGGCCGCACATGCGGCGCCCGTCATGCAGGCCATCAGCGCCACGGGCGTCGTGACCACCATGGCGGGCACCTGCTCGCCGGACGCGGTCCTCGTCGACTGTGACGGCAACCTTGTCGCGCAGCTGCGCGGCCCGGGCGGCGCCGGATTCTTCGCGCCTTACCTCGGGCGTTGGGTCACGGCATCGGGCTCCGAGCAGACCTGCCCTGCCGGTGATACCTATATCAGCGTATTGACCATCCAGCCGGGTACGAACCCCTGCCCCGGCCAGGGTGCTACACCGGTTCCGACGCCGGGCAACACGGCGCCGCCTCCCCCGCCGCCACCGGCAACCGCGACACCGATCGCGAGCCCGACCCCCTCGGCTCCCGGCCAGGGCGGCCCCGTGGCGGGCGATCTCGCGCAGGGTAAGTCGATCTTCGCCTCGACATCGCAGGGCGGCTATCCGCCCGAGTTCGCCGTCGACGGCAATCCGGGCACGTGGTGGGCTTCCCAGCCCGGCCGCCATCCCGTGTTGCGTGCGCAGAACCAGCAGTGGATCTACGTAGACCTCGGCGCGGAAGAGCAAGTGACGAACATGCGCATGATCTGGAGCCAGCAGCGTCACGCGCGCGGCTACGCGGTCATGGTGTGGCACGACGGCGTGCGCGACTGGGTCCAGATCGGCTCGACCTCGCGCGGTGACGGCGACGAAGATTGGCAGGTGCGCAGCGACGTAACGCTACGCGGCCGCTACTTCATGCTGTGGCTGGTCAACCCCTACCTCTCGGGGCTGCACTACGAGCTCCAGTCGTGGACGATCAACGGGGCGAGCGCCGGCGCGCTCGGCGGCAACAACGTCGCGCTCGGCAAGACGGTCGTCGCTGAGAGCGAAGCGCCCGGCTTCCCCGCGGCAGCCGCCGTGGACGGCGATATCGCGACTCCCTGGGAATCGGCCGGCCTACCGCAGTGGTTCTACGTGGACCTCGGCGCGTCGGTCCGTATCGACCGCGCGAACGTCCGCTGGGCGGCCGGCAAGCACGCCGCCGACTACGGGCTCTACGCCTGGAATGGCCGCGACTGGTACGGCATCTTCAGCCGTCGCGGCGGTACAGGCGGTGACGAGCTGGCTACCTTCCCGGCCGTGAGCACGCGCTACGTGCTGCTCTTTGCCGAAGCCGGACCCGCGGGCTCCATCGCGCTCAACGAGCTTGAGGTCTACGAGGCCGGTTCCGGCGGCAGCGGCGGCGGCAACCAGCCACCGCCCGGCCCGCCGACGCCCGTCCCCTTCGCGGCCGGCGGCGATCCCGCCCGCGCCACGTTGCCGGGCGCATTCACGCAGGGCCTCCCGGCCCCGTCGATGCTGCTCCGCGACGACGTCGCGGCGGACGCACCGCTGCCGTGGGACCCGAACGCGCCCCGACCGGACGTCGTGCCTGCGAGCGCAACGATCGACGGCGGCTCGACCCACGGGCTCGACGGCGGAAGCAGCGAGCGCTAGCGGTACGCACCGGTGGTCATCGCCCTAGGGTGATGACCGCGCGGCAGGACGTAGTGGAAAAACGGGGGCGGGATCTCAATCGAGATCCCGCCCCTGGTTCTTGTTTCGGTTGGTGGACAACCGATACACCGATTTCAGTCGACGTCATCCGTCAACCCATAGAGTTCTTCGAGGAGATCGCCTCGGATCTGGCGACCAGAGGCCATCAGATCCTCTTTCGTAATCCCCTTCTCGCGAAGAGCCTCACCGATCTCGTCGAGTGCCTCGGTGGCCACGATCTGACGAGGGCTAATGAGCACACCCTGCTCGGTCTCGATGAAGGCGACCAGATCACCCGTCTTTAGACCCAGACGTCGTCGAATCTCGGCGGGGATCGTCACCTGTCCCTTGGCTTGGACGGCGGAGAGTTTGATCTGCGCCATGGTGCGCTCCTGTGGCATTGAAGTCATACTGTCATACATCATGACGGCAGTATATCAAGCAGCTCTTGCTGTACAAGCGCATTTGCCCGAGGCCCGGTGCAGCGTGAAATCGCCTGCGGATGAGTAGGTCATCCGCAACGGCAATGCGACGCACGTTTTCGTTTGAGATCGTTGCGAAGGAGGTCGGGGCCTCAACCGGTACCTGGCGTTCAGGCGTGGATCCAGCTGCGTGGATCAAGACGTCGCCTTCGCCTCTTGCCGCTTCTTTGCGCCCTTGGCCGCAGTCCTACCGTTGCCGCAGCCGACAGGCCGACACGTAGCCTAGGGCCGCGAATAGCACCAGGCCGGTCACGCCCTCGGCCAGCGCGCCGACACGGGCCGCCGAGGCGGCTGCTACGAGCGGGTAGGCGTCGATCGGGGTGAGTGCGGTGGCCGAGAAGAGGAGGCCGTCGTACCAGCGGGCGAGGCCCGCGCGCTCGACGTGTTGCAGACCGCCCATGCCTTGGAAGAAGAGGCCGAAGGCGAGCCAGACGGTGACCAGCGTCGCCAACACGCGTCGGTAGCTGGTGCCGAAGTCCGTGGTGACGCGGTTCAGGTTGCCCAGGGCCCATAGCGAGCCGTGCCGGATCGTGGCGCGGGCGCCGGCCGTGCGGCGGCCGGCCCACGCGGCCGCGGCGCCAACGGGGGCACCGAGGGGGTGAAGTACGGTGGTAGTGCGCGGCCGGCGGGGCTGCCAGTCCGTGGCGAAGAAGCGTCGCGCGCGGTCCGGGCGGTGGGCACGGGTGGCCATGTGGCACGCCATTCGGTGCGCCCAGCGGGCGTCCTGTACGCGGCCTTCGCTCTCGAAATGGCGCGTCAACGCGCGATAGGTGTCGCGGGCCTGACCCAAGTGAGCGCAGGCCTCGCCGATGCCCTCGCCAAGGTGCTCGCGGCGGAGGGCGACGCGGTCGAAGCGGGCGCGGTGGAGGAACGCGTAGCCGAAATCGGTGGAGGCCGATAGGCGCGCGCCGCTCAGGTTGGCCAGGGTGAGCGAAGCGCCCGCGAAGCGCGCGCCGCGTAGGTCGGTGCGGACCAGGTTGGCGCCGTCGAGCCGGCTCCAGCGCAGGTCGGCGCCGCGCAGCATGGCGTGGCTGAGGCGCACGGAGTGCAGCAGGGTCTCGCGTAGGTCCACGCCTGTCGCGGTCACGTGCGACAGGTCCGCGGTCAGCAGCGAGGCACCGCGCAGATCGCAGAACGACAGGTCGGAGCGCGACAGGTTGGCACCGGTCAGGTGCGCGCCGCGCAGGCTGGCCGAGGACAGGTCGGCGAAGGACAGGTCGACGGCCACCAGCAACGCGCCGTCGAGACGTGCGCCGCGCAGGCCGATGCCCGCCAGGCGAGCGCCGCTGAGCGTGGCCCGCGTCAGGTCGGCGCCGTCGAGGATATCGCCGGGTAAGCCGGCGGCCTTGAGCGCCGGGAAATCGATCTGGCGCAGATCTGCGCCCGCCAGTTGCAGCGGACCGCTAAGGCGGGCCTCACGCAGGAGCGCGACCTGCCGATCGACGTCGTCTTGCAACAGGGAGGTCATCACCTGGAGGGCCTCGACTGCCGGCGCCACCAACCGAGGACCGGGCGCGCTGCGCTCGGGCTCGATCGGTGTAATGGGCAGCGGTTCGGAGGTCATGGTCTATGGGGCTCCCGAGGGACGATTCAGGCGACTCTACCACCTGCGTCGGGGGCATCTCAACCCCCCTTTTCCAATGGACGCGGAATCGCGCACGTTAAGGAACCAGAACACCTAGATATAGTGGTGGAGCCCGCATCGACACTACGACCCGTCGTTGTGGACAACCCTGTGGATGGGCTGGGATAAACGGGGGATAAGTCCGGCCTCGTGCTATACTCCGAGCCCGTGTTTGCCAAGCGCCGCGTCGGCGTCCTCCCCCTGCTCGTAGCCGTCGCCTTCGTGTTCGGCGCGACGCTAGCGTTCGCGCGCCTGCTGCGCGGCGGTGACGATTCGCCGACCAACGAGCCAGGCCGCCACCCCGTGTCCGTGCGCTCGATCGACGGACCCGCGGGCGACGCGCGGCCATCGCCGCCGCCGGCCGCGCAGCGGCGCTACACGATCCGGCCGGGCGATACCCTCTCCACCGTGGCCGTGCGCTTCGGAACCACCATCGAATCCTTGATGGAGCAGAACGGTCTGTTCAACGCGGACGCGATCTACGTCGGCCAGGAGTTGGTCGTCCACGATCCGCCGCAGCGGGACGGCCCGGATCGCGCCGTACTGCCCGACGGCGCCTTCGTGCGCGGTCCGGCCAGCCTCGAGTTCGATGCGCAGACCTGGTTCGCGGGACGGCGTGGCCGGCTCGCCCGGCACCGCGAGCTCGTCGACGGCGAGTCGATGCGCGGTCCGGATATCGTCGTCCGTGTCGCGCGCGAGTTCTCCGTGGACGCGCGCGTGCTGCTGGCCTTCGTTGCGGCGCGCAGCGGCTGGGTCGTCGTAGACCGGGACGGGTACATGCCCGCGTCCGACTTTGCGGCCGGTCTGGAAGATCCGGCGCGGGAAAGCCTCTGGCACCAACTGAACTGGTTGGCCGACCGGCTCAACGGCGGCTACTACGACTGGAAGACCCGCGGCAACCGAGTCCTGACCCTGGCCGATGGCGTGCGTCTGGCCGGCCACCCTTCCTTGGGTCCCGGGTCCTTCGCGATCCAACGAGCGCTCGGCCTCCAGTCGAAGGAAGTGGAGCTGCTCCCGCGCCTGGAAGACTTCGCCGCGGCGTACGTGGCGCTCTTCGGCGATCCGTGGACCGATGCGCCACGCGCCGTCAACGTCCCCGCGGTTTCATTCCCCGCGCTCGGCCTTCCCTGGTCGCGCCGCGAGACCTGGTGGATGACCGGCGGGCCGCACGGCGGCTGGGGTGACGGCAGCGCCTGGGCGGCGATGGACTTCGTCGCGCCGGGCGAGCAACGTGGCTGCTTCGTTTCGCCCGCGAGCGCACGCGCCGTGGCAGACGGTCTCGTGTTGGAGGGCGGCGAGGGCGAGCTTTGGCTGGACCTCGACGCGGACGGCTTGCGCGAGACGGGTCCCGTCGTGCTCTACTTGCATCTTGCGGCCGAGGGACGGGCGGAGCCGGGCACCATGGTTTCCGCGGGCGACCCGGTCGGGCATCCGTCGTGCGAAGGCGGCTTCTCCAACGCGACCCACCTGCACCTGGCGCGCCTCTACGACGGCGAGTGGTTGGCCGCCGGCGGCGCGGCGCCGATGGAGTTGGACGGTTGGCGCGCGGAGGGCACGTCGCGCCCCTACGACGGTCATCTGATCCACGAAGACGGCCGCGAGCGCGAGGCCTGCGAGTGCCGGCTCGAAGAGCATAATGGCATCGGCCGGTAGCGGAATCGGAAGCGGGTCGACAACGAACGCGATGCCGCGGTCTCGGGTTGGTTGGTGCAGAGACCATTTTTCGCATCAAGGGCGGCAAGGGAGACCACGATGAGCGACGGGATCGATTGGGACGTCAAGATGCGCGAGGCACTCGATGCCTTGGCCGAGAACCCGCGCGATCGGCGTGCCGAGTTGCAGCGCGTTCAGGCGACGCTCGGCAAGGGCAAGTTTGCGATGGCGCGTGCGATGGTCAAGGTCTACTTGCGCGGCGTGCCGGATGATCCGCGCGCGTGGGACATGCTCGGCGCGGCCAACCTCTATCTGGGCGATAACGAGGCGGCGGCCGATGCAAGCGGCAAGGCCGTTGCGCACGACCCGGAGTACCACATCGCCCGCTACAACCTGGCTTGCGCGCTGATCCGCCTCGGCCGCGTGGACGAAGCGTTGGCCGAGCTCGCATTGACCTTCAAGCACTGTCCGGAGACCCGCGAGCACGCACCGCACGACGATGATATGCAGCCGCTGGCCGCCGATCCGCGCTTCCGGGCATTGCTGGAGGGCTGATGGCCGGCAGAGGTGGGGGCAACGGCGAGGGCAACGGGAACGGTCGCGGCGCCGCGCCGAATGCGGCGGAGGGCGAGGCTACGCGCACGATCGAGGGTGTGATCGAGCGCGTCACGTTCCAGAACGAGGAGAACGGCTGGACCGTCGCGCGCCTGTCACGCGAAGGCAAGCCGGGCGAGACGACGATCGTGGGCAACATGCTCGGCGCCTCGGTAGGAGCCTCTTTTCGTCTGCGAGGCCGTTGGAAGACCCACTCGAAGTTCGGGCGTCAGTTCGAGGTTTTCGACTACGAAGAGAAGCTGCCCGCGACCGCGGAGGGGCTGCGCAAATACCTCGGCTCCGGTCTGATCAAGGGCGTCGGGCCCGTCACGGCCAAACGCATCGTGGACCACTTCGGGCTCGACGCGCTCGACGTGATCGAGGCCGAGCCCGAGCGGCTCCACGAGGTGCCGGGCGTGGGCCCCGTGCGGGTCAAGAAGATCATCCGTGCGTGGGAGGAGCAGCGCGAGATCAAGGAGATCATGCTCTTCCTGCAGTCGCACGACATCACGACCGGCCTTTCGGTGCGCATCTATAAGACCTACGGCGACGAAGCACTGAAGGTCCTGCGCGAGGATCCGTATCAGCTGGCACGCGATGTGGGCGGCGGCGGTGTCTTCGGGGTGGGCTTCAAGATCGCCGACCAGATCGCACGCAAGCTGGGCATCGAGCCAGACAGCCCGCGGCGCATCGAAGCCGGCCTTGTCTTTGTACTGGGAGAGCTTTCGAGCGAGGGCCACACCTTCTCGCCGAGGCCGATCCTGGTCGGACGCGCAGCGGAAGCGCTGATGATCGACGACGAGCCGATCGATCCGGCGAAGGTCGAGTCGGCTATCGAGCGTCTGCTCGCCCTAGCGCCGGACGCGGCGTTGATCGGCGAGCAGGTGGCGCTCGCGGAGCTGCCCGAGCCCGTGCGCAACGCGCTCGAGCAGACCGACGGCTTCGCGGGCGACCACGTACAGGCCGTGTTCGTGCCGCCGCTCTACTACGCCGAAGTGGGCATCGCCAACCGCTTGCGCGACCTGCTCTCCGGTGCGGAAGACCGGCTGCCCGGCGCGGCCGACGTCGATTGGGACAGCCAGTTCACGTGGCTCGACGCGCTGAACCCGCACCCGCTGGCCGCCCGGCAGCAGGATGCCGTCCGCGCCGCCATCACGCGCAAGGTGTCCGTGCTCACCGGTGGCCCCGGCACGGGCAAGACGACCACGGTGCGCTCCGTGCTCCAGTTGCTGCGCCGGCTGCACCCGGACCCGCGGATCTTGCTGGCGGCCCCGACGGGTCGGGCGGCCAAGCGTCTGGCCGAGACGACGGGCGTCGAGGCCAAGACGATCCACCGCCTGCTCGAGTTCAAGCCCGGCGCGGGGGTCGATACGCACGGCCGGATGCGGATGTTCCAACGGCACGAGGAACATCCCCTCGACGCGGATCTGGTGGTGGTCGACGAGATGTCGATGATCGACACGCAGCTCATGAACCACCTCATCAAGGCCATCGATCCCGCGAGCCACCTGCTGCTGGTTGGCGATATCGACCAGCTGCCATCCGTTGGGCCGGGCAATGTGCTGCGTGATCTCATCGGCAGCGGCGTCGTGCCTACGGTGGCCCTCGATCAGATCTTCCGGCAGGACGAGCACAGCTGGATCGCCGTCAACGCCCACCGCATCAACCAAGGTCAGATGCCCGAGATCCAACGCGACAGCAAGGACTTCTTCCTCTTCCGCGTGGACGATGCCGAGGCGGCCGCGGAGCGCGTGGTCGAGGTCGTCACACAGCGCATCCCCCGCCGCTTCGGCCTGGACCCGGTGGACGATATCCAGGTGCTGTCGCCGATGCACCGCGGCGCCGCGGGCGTCGGCACGCTGAACGAGAAGCTGCAGGCCGCGCTCAACCCGCCCGGCGCCGGCCGCGCCGAGGTGCGCTGGGGCGGCCGCACCTTCCGCGAGGGCGACAAGGTGATGCAGATTCGCAACAACTACGACAAGGACGTCTTCAACGGCGACCTTGGCCGCGTGGCCGTCGTGGATTCCGTCGAACAGCAGGTCACGTTGCGCATCGACGACCGCGAGGTGGCCTACGAGGTGCACGAGCTGGACGAGCTCGTGCCGGCCTATGCGATCTCGACCCACAAGAGCCAGGGCGCGGAATACCCCTGCGTGGTCATGGCCATCCTGCCCCAGCACTGGATGATGCTGCAGCGCAACCTGCTCTACACCGGCATCACCCGCGCCCGCCGCCTGTGCGTCCTCGTCGGCGACCGCAAGGCGATCTCGATCGCGGTGCGCAACGACAAGGTGGCCGAGCGCCTCACGGGTCTGGCCCGCCGGTTGCGCGCGACGGCCGAAGCCGCGACCTAGGCGACGGCCTTGGCGGTGACCCGGGCGGCGGTCGCCCGCGAGAGGCCGCGAGCGGAGCGTGACCTGTGTCGCTCATCACGAAACCAACAGACCTGCTTAGCCCGAGGCCGGCCCGCGCACCAGCCGCGGTAGATACAAACGCCACGGCGGCCCCTCGCTGCCCCGCGCACCGTGCGGATCGGACGTCGGGCTCGCGTGCCCCGGCGCCGTCGTCGCGGTCGGGTGCGCACCGTGCGGCGTGGTCGGCGTGACCGTCGGGTGCGCGCCGTGCGGCGTGGCGGTCGCGGTCGGATGTCCGGCCGTCGGGTGCGCCGGCGTCGCGGTCGCGCCGCTCGCGGTCGGATGTGGAGCGGGAGCCGTTATCGTCGAAAGGGACGTCGCCATGGCCGTCGCTGACGCCGAAGGTGGGCCGTGCGGCGTCGCGGTCGCCGTCGCGGTGCCGGCTCCCGGCGGTGGTTCGCTCGACGCCGTCGGGCTGGCCGTCGCGGGGCTCGTCGGGTGGGGTGGATGCGTGGCCGCGGGGCGCGGCTCGTGGACGCCTTCGAGGTCGAGCAGGTAGACATCGGCCTCCTCGTCGCCGTCCTCGGTCACGAGGGGATCGAGGCTCGTGAAGGCCACGCGTGTGCCATCGCCCGACAGCGACGGCGCCCAGCTGCCGGCGACGCTCTCGCCGCCGTCCTCGCGTAGGCTGACGCGGATCGTGCGGCGCGGCGCGATGTCGTGCACGAAGATGTCCCACGCGCTGTTGCGGTCGCCGGCGGTCAGGGTGTGCATGAGCGAGGCGAAGGCGAGGCGCTCGCCGTCGGCCGAGAGGGAGGGCTCGGCGGAATCGCCCGGGTGGTAGACGTTGTCGTCCGGTACGACCTCCGTGATGGCCGTCGTCCGGGCCGTGGCGCGGTCGCGGAGGAAGACGTCGCTGACGCCGTTGATGTCCTCGTCCACGAGGTCGGTGGCCACGGACGTGAAGGCCACGCGGCCACCGTCGAAGGAGAGCGTCGGCTCCATGCTGTTTCCGTTGCCCGGACCGGCGTCGACGGCCACGCTCACCAACTCCACCGTAGGCGCCGGATCGACGTCCAAGCGCGCCAGATCGAGCACGAACACCTGGGCGGCTGCGTCCGAGGGCGCGCCGCCGGCCGGCACGACGCGTACGACCAACGCGAGCACGCGGCCGTCGCCGGAGATCGCGACCTGCTCGATGCGCTCGGTTGGGTCGAGCACGGTCGGCACGCGACGCAGGGTGCCCGTCGACGCGTCCCAAACCATCGCGCGCGCCGTGCCACCCGGCGCGACGCCGGCGAGCGTCGATGTGCTCACGAAGGCCACGAGCCGCCCGTCCGCGGAGACGACCGGATCGTCATGCGCGCCGCGCGGGTCGGCGTCCGCGGCCGCGACAAGGCGAAGCGCGCCGGTATCGACGTCGCGGCGGTAGATGCCGCCCCGTGTGGCGCCGGTCGCCGTGAGGTCCGCGTCGGCGCGGAACACGAGCCAGCGGCCGTCATCGGACAGATCCGGCATGAGCGCGCGCGCCGGCGAAGGCGCGCCGTTCGCGTCAACGTTGAGCAGGGCGAGCGCGCCGGTCGCGCCGTCGCGCAGGAAGACATCGGTCGCACCGTTCGTGTCCGAGGCCACGAGATCGGTCGCTGCGCTCGTGAACGCGACGCGCTGTCCGTCTCCGGAGACGGACGCGTCGCCGCTGAAGCCGGCGCCCGAGCCGCCGTCCGGCGTGCGGCTCACGAGCAGGAGGGCGGGCGACTGCGCCAACGCCGACGATCGCTCCAGCGGCCGCGCGCCTACCGGCGGCGTCGCGGCGCGCACGGCGAGTACGCCGGCGACGACGAGCGCGCAGAGCACTACGCGGTGGAGGGCGATGGTCGGTCTACGGGAGAGTTCGTGCTGCGTGTTCATACGCCTCGCCTCGTGATCGTCTCGGTTGGATGCAGGGTAGATCAAGCGTGTGTCTGTATCGAGAGCAGCATGCGGATCCGGTTCGTTCGGCCTCTACGGTCGGTCGTCGCGAGTGCCACGAACCGCAATGATCCACAACGTCCCGTGCGACTGGTCCGATGACGCGTTGTGCGTACGATCGAGCGGCCCGCCGCAGGACGCACCACGTCACGCACGTCGCGCCGCTCGCTGCGGAGCTCGACGGCTTGTGC
>JAJCYU010000182.1 GCA_029262755.1 Anaerolineae bacterium | reverse complement strand
GCCACGTCCGCCGCCGCGTCGTCTCTGTTGACGAAGTTGGACTGCCCCGGCGACAACACGACCCCGCCGACCCCATACTCGGCAATCAAGGCAGCGATCGCGGTCCCCTCGCTCACGTCGTTTCCTTCGAAGGGAACAAGGAAGAGTTGGCCCACTTTTCGTTCCGCGGACAACGACGCGAGGAGCGCAGGCACGTCCTGCTGCGCGGACACGCGCCGCAGCGGATCGCGGCCCGATCCGCCCGCCGCAAGCATCAACGCGAGCAGGATGGCAACGGAGCATCGATGGGCCGCGGCCGGACGTTGAGGCCGGCGGACCGCACGCACTCCGAGGCCACCCCGGCGTCGGCAACACCGAGGGATCGGGAGGCTATTCATGGGCCGAAGTGTAGTGGATGGCCGACGCGTTGGGCCATGGGAGCGTCGGGGAGTCGTGGGGTGCGCGTTGCCTTGGTGCGGGTCCCGCGACCGGCGGAGTTGCAGCATTCCACGTACACTCTTGCCTGGCGCGGCCGGACTATCTTAATGATAGATTAACTAGGGACGGGCTGGATCGTATAGACCCTTCGGGGGGATCATGGTATCCATAGTCCAGCAACCAAGATCAGTGCCCCCGCCACGAAGTGGGACGGTCTCCCACCGACCGCCACGCATGTGCCCCACACATTCGCGTGCAAACTCGTCACCCGGCAAGCCCGGGTGGTTGTGGCAGCACGCCCGTCGAAGGCTTCGCAGTTAATGAGCGATCGTCGGGTTTACAACGGAAAAAGCGAGGGGCGCCGAAGCATGATCCTGGGTCTGCCCCTGCCCGAGCTGAGACGGGATCGTGCTCCGGTCGCCCCTCGCGCCACCATAACGTGGTCCTGCCCTGTGCGTTACGCGCAGGTGTAGGACGACAGCGCTCGGAGTGAGTGGGGAAGGCGGCGCGCCAGGGACAGGGCGCCACCGATTCACGGGAAGGCTCGCTCCCCCCGTACAGCGTGTCAATCGACGCGCCGTGCACACGGCACCGAGACGCAATGGCTCGGAGGGAGGCAGGATGAGCGACCAACCACGATTGCCGCAGGCTGGACCGTGGAGCATTCGAGGATTGGGGCTGGCAGCCCTGACCGTACTGGCAACGCTCGCGGCGAGCACGGCACCCATGCCGCGCTCGCTGTCCGCCGCGCAGCCCGACGACGGGCCACCGCCGATTCTCCGCGCGGACTCCTCGTTCGGAACGCAAGACGAGGACGACGGCGGCTACGTCGAGGACCGGCTGTTGGTCGGATTCCGCGGTGACACGCCGGACGAGGAAAAGGCAGCGCTGCATGCGCGATTCGGTGCCCAGGTCATCCGGCAGCTGCCGGAGCTGGACGTCCAAGTCCTGCGCTTCAACACCGGGGCGGACACGCTCGCGTTGGTGACCGCATACCAATCGCAGCAGGGTGTAGCGTTCGCGGAACCCGACTATCTAGCCATGATTCAAGGCTGGCCCGACCCGATCAGCCCACCGCTCGGCAACGGCGCCGATCGACCACAGCCGCCGGACGATTCCTTCGGCCTCCTCGATCTCATGCTGACCCCCAACGATCCCTATTACAGCCGTCAATGGCACCATGCCAAGATCGGTAGCGCACAAGCGTGGGATGTTTCGCGTGGTGTCGGCGTTACCATTGCGATCATCGACACGGGCGTCAATTGCTCACACCAAGACCTGAACGGCCGCTGCGTCGCCGGCTACGACTTCGTCAACGACGATGCAAACCCGGCGGACGACAACGGGCATGGCACGCACGTGGCCGGTATTGCCGCCGCCGCGACCAACAACGGCATCGGTATCGCCGCCACGGGTTTCGACGCCCGCATCATGCCCATGAAGGCGCTCAACCGCACGGGCAACGGCAGCCACTCTTCGATCGCCAATTCCATCACCTGGGCCGTGGACCGCGGCGCGGACGTGGTAAACATGAGCCTCGGCGGCTTCTTCACATCGTCGACACTGCGGCGCGCCGTGGAGTATGCGATCGGTGAAGGCGTCGTGGTGCTCGCCGCTGCCGGCAACGAGAATACGTCCAACCCGAGCTATCCGGCTGCGTACGACGGCGTCATCGGTGTTGCCGCGACGACCCAATCCGATCAGCGGGCAAGCTTCTCTAACTTCGGCACGTATGTCGATGTTGCCGCACCCGGGGTCGGCATTCTCTCGACCGTGAGCTCGGGCAGCTACCAGGCTTGGAGCGGAACGAGCATGGCGTGCCCGGTCGCGGCCGGCGTCGCAGCCTTGCTCGTCGCCCAGAATCCGAATCGGACGCCGGCGCAGATCGAAACAATCATGGAGCAGTCCGCCGAGGATCTCGGCGACCGCGGGTGGGATCCCCTCTTCGGCTGGGGACGTATCCACGCCGGACGCGCCGTCCAGCAAGCGCCCGGTACGACCACGCCGCCAACGCCTGCGCCCGACGGTGGCGCGACGCCGGTTCCGGCCGCATCCCCGACGCCGTCAAGCGACTTCACATTGCAGGTGGAGGAGCTCATCAACATCGAGCGATCGCTCGTCGGCTTGCACCTGTTGCACACGAGCCCCGCCCTACGCCAGGCGTCACTACGCCACGCTACCGACATGGCCACCAATACCTTCTGCACGCACGACGGCAGCGACGGCAGCACGGCGTACGAGCGAATGCGGGACGCCGGCTATACCGATCCGTTTAGCGAGATCATCGGCTGTGGCCAGGACTCTCCAACCACCGTCGTTTCGGCGTGGATGAATAGTCCTGCGCACCGCGCCATCATCCTGTGCAATGTTTGCACGGAGTTGGGCGCCGGCCACTTCCTCAACGGCAGCCCCTTCAGTGCCCGCAACTACTGGACGGTCACCTTCGGCACGCGCCCGACCACGGGCCCCGCTCCGACGCCGGCGCTACCCGCGACGGCCGTTCCAGGCCCGACGGTCGGCCCGACCGCAACCAACGCTCCGCCCACGCCGACTCCGGTCACGCCCCCCGACATGATCGAGGTCGTGCTGATGCCGGAGAACAATCGCGTGGGCTGGGTGGTCAGCAGCCAGCCGAGCCTCAATCACTTCGACGACGAAGACACCTACACCGGCACGTGGAATGGCCGCACCTATCACGGCGCCGCGCAATTCGACCTGGACCTGATCCCTCGCGAAGCGACGATCGCGGCTGCGCGCCTGGAATTGACGGGGCGTTCTCGCGAGTTTCTCGGCAGCGTAGGCACCTGGTCGGTGAACATGCTTCGCACCGAGATCGACGGCAACTTCGCGAACGAGGGCTACAGCGGCATTCACAACGCGGCCATCGACGCCACATTGCTGCCGCTGCTCGGCACGAACGACCTGGATGAGGGCATGGTCAACACCTTTGTCTTCGATTCCTCGCAGGTCGATCTCTTGGCCGCACGGCGCCTCGGCTCCGCCCGGTTGAGTGTGCGGACCGATGGTCCGACGAGCGGCTCGTTCTCCAACCTGTTTACCTGGGACACCGGGCACGGAGACGACACCCTATATCCGGGTCCGCGGCTCGTCGTGCTCTATCGACTCGGCGTCGCCCCGCCGCCAAGCGCGACCGCGACTCCGTTGCCAGTGGCCACCGACACCCCACCGCCGCCTACCGCGGGTCCAACAGCGACCAGCGCGCCGGCCACGGCGACATCGCTGCCGCCCACGGCAACCGCGACCGCGCCTCCGCCGCCCCCAACGCCCGTACCGACCCGCACGCTTCCTCCGCCACCACCCACGCAGCTGCCTTCCGACACGCCCTTCGAGATCGTGCCCCTACGCGAGGATGTCGGCTACGTGCGCCAGTACGAGGCCTTCAACCACTTCGGGGACGACAACACCTTCACGGGCTACTATCAGACGCGGGGCTATCACGGCGGCATGCAATTCCAGCTCGATGCGATCCCGACGGGCACGGAGATACGCTGGGCCCGACTGACCCTCACAGGCCAGAATACCCGCTACTTGTCGAGCATCGGCAACGGGCTATGGGACGTGAAGATGCTGACCGCCGCCGAGGATGCTGGATGGCGCTCGTCGAACTTTGCGAGCCTGCACAGCGCACGCATCAGCTCGTCGCTCGTGCCGGAACTGCGTCAAGCGGATTTCGGCATCGGCCGCGAGAACAGCTTTGTGTTGCAGGGCCTGCAACTGCGCGAGCTTGAGTTCCGCGCCGCGACTACCGGCCGGGTTTCGTTCCGGATCGACGGCCCATCGGGCGGTGTGAGCAACATCATGGACTGGGACAGCGGCTACGGGCCCGGAAGGCGGACGCCGCCGAAGCTCGAGATCGTCGTCGGACCGCCGGGAAGCGCAGAACCCGTGCCGACCAAGTCACCCGAGGATCAGGCACGCATCACGGAGCTGATCAACGATATCAACCGCACTCGTCTGGAAAACGGCGGCCTGCCGCTTGAGGTGAGCACGCGCCTATCGCAGGCTTCGGCTCTGCACAATGAGGACATGGTGCGCAACCGCTTCTTCAGCCATACCGGCAGTGATGGCTCGGATCCCATGATGCGCGTCACCCGTGCCGGCTTCGATGCCATCATGGTCGAAGAGATGCTGGCAGCCGCGAACGGCGATCCGAGCACCGTTGTGGAGGCATGGATGAACCAAGGCCAACGAGACGTGCTGCTCAATCCGGACCTGACGCACATCGGCGCTCACTACTTGTTCAGCACGGGCTCGCCGTACCAGCACTATTGGACGGTGAAGTTGGCGCGTGCCAATCGACCCTAGCCCTCGGGGGCCACGCTCCACGGCCCCAACAGCATCGTCGACGATCGACGCAATCGAATGAGCGAGCAAGGCCCGGGATTTTCGAATCCCGGGCCTTGCTCTTGTGCGATCGCGATCTGCGTCCATTCTGCGCGCGATTTCCAACAAGCTAGCCCCGTCGCGCGACTCCTTTTGCGGTCGCACCGCGCCCATGGTCGTTCGCGGCGCCCTCGCGCGAACGCGCTTGCTCGATCCCCGCTGGCTGCCCCGCTTGTTGCTGCGAGGCTTCACGCCTCTTAGTCGACGCTCCGAGGGCTGCAGGGGCTCCACGCGCTCCATGCGCTCCGAGGGCTCCCCTCGCCTCTACTCCTCCACTGTGTAGCCGCTACGCCTCGTGTAAGCCTACAAGCGAAGTGCCCCCCGGTCCGTTGGACCGGGGGGCACTTGATTGCTCCGACAACGCCTCGCGCCCGGCCCCGCATCACGGGTCCGAAGCGCTAGCCCGCTACGGGCGGGGCGTCAGGGTCGGATACGGCGTTTGCGTCGGACGCGGCGAAGGCGTGGGATGCGGCTGGTTGGGCGAAGGCCGCGGAAGGCTCTTCGCGTCCTTCAGAACGCCAGGCAAGTAGATCTCGGCGTAGCTTTGGATGAAGAGCGTCGGACGGGTCTGCCCGCCCTCCAACGCGTCGGAATCGCCGGTTGCGCCGTCCGCTTCCGCGATGAGCGTCACGGGGCCGTCGCCACCAAACGGGATGAGGTACACCGCCTGTCGGCGTGTCACGCCCGGATCCGGATCGACGGGCAGCACCGTGTTGCCGCTGCGGGCGATCAATTCGATCTCCGTACCCGCCACGACCAGCTCCCACGGACCTGCGCCGCGTCGCTGCTCATAAGCCAGTTGGCCGCGGCTGCCTTCCTTCACGCGCAGCATGACCTGGGTGCCGTCGGCCACCTTGTTGCCGTTGCGGTCCCTGACCTCCACCGTGATGCCGCCCCGATCGCCTTCCAAAGGATTGATGACCTTGGGGCTCACGATGATCCGGAACGTCGCGGCCGGTCCCGTCACGTTGAACTCCGTGCCGGCATTGACCTCGCTCGGTCCTTCACCAACCTGACCCAACACCTGAATGCGCCCACGCTGGGGCGCAGGTAGGTTGGTCTGCTCGGGCACGTCATCGCCGGCCATGAACGTCACCTGTGCGATGCCGTCCACGATCGGCTCGCTCGCGCTACTCAACGTTCCGAATCCATCCGGGTCCATTCGGAAGTTGATACGTCCGCCGCTCACAGGCCGACAGTTGCGATCGGTGACAAACGCACCGACACGCGCCGAATGATTGACGCCCTCAACAAGTACCGAGCGCGCAAAGATCTGGGTTGCGCCGTCGGGATAGCTCAGCGCCAAGGTGCCGATTGATGTCGAGTCGGTCTGCTCGGGACCGGCAAAGATCAGGGCCGGCTCGCCGGGATCGCCAAGCGTCCAGAGGGCGGAGTCCGCGGGCGTGTCGGAGGGCTGATTGTTGACCACCAAGTACAGCTCCGTGCTGTACTGCTCGCACGCGACGAATCGCTGCCCGTCATAGCGGGCGGAGGTGTCGGGCAAGGTCCAATTGGAGACGTCGTCAGGCAGAGCAGCCAGCGCCGCATCGATGCGGGTCGACGCCTGCTGCGCCTGCTGCGAAGCCATGGTCACCAACGCACAACCTGCATCGGGATCCGGCTGTACGGCGCCGTCCGGCGGCTGCAGCAACGCGGGGACGCGAGCCAACTGCTTGGACACCTGGCTATACAGAGCGTTGGCTGCAGCCAAATCGGCCGCGGCAGCAGCGCCGGCCCCCTGCATGTCCGGCAAGCCGAGCAGCGCCTGGCTCGTCCGGGTGATTTCGGCCATCGTCAACCGACCGCTATCCACCAGCGTCAACGTCGACTTGAGCCACAAGGTGTAGGGGTCTGGCGGCGACTGCGTCGGCGGCGGTGAGCCCGGATTAGGCGTCGGCACGGCAGGCGGCCACGGCACGGGTACATCAGGGCGGTTCTCACAATTGAAAACTGTGGAAGCGATGGTCTCATCAAGCCCACCGCTGCCGACGCCGCTACTCGCGGGCGCATGCACGAGGGAATCGAGGCCGGCCGCGTAGCTATCGACGAAGTCCTGCACGACGATCGCTACCGAAGTCTTGCCGTCACCACGCAAGGGCGCGGTTCGTGATCGCTTGACGACGATGCCGGAAAGATCGCGCAACTGCACGTCAAATTGTTCGCCGGCTGCATTTTCGTACTCGACTACGGCGTGCAACTGGTTCGTGGCGCCAACAAAGTTGCGCGCGCGCATGCCGTCGGTCACTGCGCTCATGTAGATGTCGGCACGCACACCGCGCTGTTGCGCCGGAGCAGCCGAGATTTCACCGCGCATCGGGATGAGGGCGCCTACGGCGACAACCGTGAGCACGAGCCCACCGCACAAGGCGGATCGGAGGCGGTTCATAGAGTTCTCCTTGGTACGTTTGGGGGGGAAGGGCAATCGATACTGCATATAGGTTCATGACGCGCGCATCCCATCGCAGCGCGTCACCACAGTAGGTCGAAGCCTACATTCGGCGGCGGAACCAAACTCCAGCCCCGGCCAACACCAGAACGCCGAGCAACAGGGCAAGCCTGTTTGGACCCTTGTTGGTTTCCTCCGCGACAACGTCCTGTCCCGAGCCGGATGGACCGGAGCCATCCGAGGCGGGGGTCCATGTCGGCGGCGCGCTCTCGCCTGCCTCTTCACCGCCGAGCGATTCCGAGGCGCCGGCCGATTCCGACACGCGAACAGGCGTCGGGGCTGCATCGGTCGGCTCCGTGGAGTCTTCCGACGCCTGCCTCGGCGTCGGCGCCGCGGTGTCCGGCTCATCGGGCGCTGCCGTCGCCCCCTCTTCACGCCCCGCGCTCACCTTCGAGCGGGCGGCCGCGGTCGCGGTCGCGCGCGCGGCGAGGCTGAGCGGAGTTGCCTTCTCGGTCTCGTCCTCCGTGCCGCCATCTCCGGATTCTTGGCTGCCGGACGTTTCGGTCCCGGAGCCGCTCCCGGACGCGGCGGAGGTAGGCACCGGAGTACGCGTTGATCGTGCCGTGCTACCCTCGCCGATAATCGGGCGTCGCGTAGCGGTCGGCTTGCCGCCGGCATCGCTGCCGGCATCTCCGGAGCCGGTTCGAGTTTCGTTACCCTCCACGACGTAGAAGAACGCATCGCCGGCGCCAATGTCCTGCTGGCTGCCTTCCGACACCCGTACCGACACGTCGTAGCTCCACTGCGGCCCCATCATGGGCAGCGGCAGATCGCTTAGCTGGGCGACGGCATCGCTGACCGCTTCGGCGCGTTGCTCGAGTTCCTCTACATCCGCGCTCGCGTTAGCGAGTTCCGCCTGGCGCTGCTGGACATCGTCAAAGGGAACGTCGCGGGTATCTTCCAGCACCGCGCTCAGCCTACCCAAGATCTTGTCGAGTTGGCCGATCTCCTCGCGCATCGACTGATCGTCGATCGTCTCCAACAGCGGCACCATGATGGTGCTTTGGTTCGCGCTGCCGATCATCGTGCTGAGATCGTTGTCCAGCTGGCCGGCGCTTACCGTAGCTCTTTGAATCTGGTTGCTCGCCGCACGGATTACAGCGGCCCGTTCCGTCAGCGAGTCGGCGATGGAGGAATACATGGCGTCGCCCGAAATCTCCACGGTAGCGGTGCCATCACCTTCAAAGCGTTGCTCGTCACGGAACAGCTCGATGCTCGAACCGATGATCTGTACCGCGATCCGCGTGTTTCTCGACGCACCGGTGTACTCGAAGAGCACGTGGACGGCGCGATCGCCTGCATTCGCGAAGTAGGTCTCTCCGGCTCTCGTACCATCTTCGTCGGCGGCCACCCGTACTTCGCTGATCTTGGTGATGGCCGACACCACAGAGGGAGCGGCGACAGCCAGGGTCAGCGCGAGGCCGAGTCCCATCGCCAAACATGCGCGCCAGGGACGTTGGAGGCTGCGGTTAATCGCGAGGTGAATGTGACTCATGATCTTCTCCAACGTTAGCGCGCGCTCATGGCGGACATGCCTGCCCATACGACGACACCCAAGAGCCCAAGAACACCGAGTCCCGCCAAGACCAACAGCAGGGGCGATGGGCCTAGCGGAGAGTCAGCACCCACGGACGCGGACGGAGGCACCCCGGCTTCCAATGAACCCGTGTTACCGGCCTCCACCGAGCCGGGCGCTGCATCCGGATCGATCTGAACCTCAGCAATTCTCTCGTTATCCGCGGGAATCAACTGCGCTTCTCCCACGAGCAGCTGCAAGCTGTCCGCGAGATAACTCTGATCGCCGACGTACACGTTGACGACGTACTCGTCATCATTCAAGGGCGGATCGAACTCGAAATCGAACCGCTCCGCTCCCTTGACCTCGAGATCGCGTTGTTGCTGATCGAGGATGACGCCCTGAGGCGCCATCAGGCGAACGCTTACCGGAGTCAGGCTCGTACCTTCATAGTCGAGCCAGGCGGAGAACTCGGTGAGACCGGACTCGAGCCGGAACACCTTCTCTCCCGGGCCGGCGTCGGGCACGACACCGATCGGCGTGCCGGCATCATCGCCGATTCGTAGGCCACCAACCACCTTGGCCGGTTGCGCCGACACGGATACGGCATCGAAACAAACGATCGCCGCCAACGCGAGGACGGCCAAACGAATTGTCCATCGGGCGGTGCGGGGAACGTGGGTGAGGCGCATTTGCTGAATCTCCTGGCTCAATCGACGGCGGAGACGTCCGCACGCTCAGCGTGCGGCGCCGCGAGTACTGCGGCAGTCTCGGGTCCGGCGGTGATGGCGGTCTGAGGCGTTTCTGAGCCCCGTGTAAGAGGCAAAGCGATGGTCTCGCTCGGGGCGAGCCCCTACGGCGAGACCAACGTTCAGTATACCAGGAGCGAGGCGTGGCCGCCAGGATTCACGGGCCAATGTACGGGCTGCAGCGGCTGATCAGCGACCGAGCTCACCAAAGGGCAAGTAGATCGCATCATTGCCTGCGACCCAGAGGTCGATGCTCGCGGCTACATCGCCCTCCACCTCCAACTGCACGACGTATCCGTCCTGCTCACCCGAGCCCGTGGTTGGGATCGCGAGGTTATCGATCTGCGCGATCACCGTGATCAACTCGCCCGCGATCAGGACCACGCTACCCAAGCGATCCGCGGCCTGCCCCGCCAAGCTCTTCTTTTGATCGAGCTCCACGGCAGGTAGGCCGACCGCGCGCTCAATGAGGCGCGTTGCTTCTTCGCGCAATCGATCCAGATCGTCCAACCGAGTCCTGGTCTCATCCGGAAGGTTGCTGCCGACCAACGTCTCCGCGGCGAAGCCCACCCGTAACAATCCAGCCTGCACGGAGAGTAAGTACTCATGGGTTCCAGCCTGTCGCGCCGGGTCGGCGGCTCGATCCGCATTCCGCCGCGCTTCGCGAGCGGCGCCGTCGATCGCGCCGATCAGCGCGGGTGCCATCGCCGAACCGCTCAACGTGATTTGCGCAACCCCGGCACCGCTATATCGGTCTTCGGACCGAAAGCAGACGATGCCGCCGCGCGACTTCACCACCACCGCGATGCGTGTGCGCTCCGTTTCTTCGTAGCGGAACGACGCGACGACTTCTTCCGTCCCGGGCGCAAACGTGTCGCGCGGACCGCCGCCCCCGCCGATCGGGCTGAGCGCAAGGTCCGTCACGCCGGCCGAGTTGAGATCGGACAGATCGGCCGTAGCCGCGGGCGCTCGGTGATGAGCGATCCCGAGCGTCAAGGCAAGCGTGAGCACGCTGAGCGCATAGGGCGCATTGCGAACGTGGGTCGAAGCGATCACGGCATTCCTCCGGGCTTTCATTCCCGACCGCGTGCGGCTATCGGGATCAGTCGCCGCGGGGCAACGGCGCTTAGGGGTAGCGGGGGACATACGGCGCGAAAGTCTAGCGCAGGTCGCGACCGGAACAAGCGCCGGACTCCAACATGTGCTGCATACTCGCCGGATTCGGCACCGCACCACGGCTGCTCAACGCCCGCTACTCAGTGCGAACGGGAGCGCGATTCGGTGATCAGATGGTTCCACGGCAAACGAAACATCAGCGCGTGCACCCTCCGGCAATAGGACGGCGCTGGCCGCGTCGCCACGAATCCGCCACGGGGTCGGATCTTCGAGTCGTACGTGCCAAACCCCCGTCGGAAGACGACTGCATACGGCCTCGTCGGCCCGCGTGAGCACCGCGCGCTTGGCCTCGCCATCCGGTTGGCTCGCAATCTCGACCCGCAGGTCAGCCACGAGTCGCTCTCCGGGATCATGAAAGCCACTGCCGTCACGGTCGTGCCACACGGTCACGCAAACTTCGCCGCTCGGACCGACCACCGTCGGCTGCGCGGTTGGGGTCGATGTAGCCCGCGGCGTGGGCCTTCGGGTCGGCGTCTCCGTGCTTCGCGGTGTGCTCGTCACACGCGCTGTCGGCGTCGCCGTGGGCACGCCGGCCGGTCGCGCCCCAAACGCGTAGGTCACGCTGCCGACGGTCAGCGGCACCTCGACGCGGAATTCCGCTGCGCCGGATGCGGCGAAGTCTCGAGGCAACTCCATCAGGCGCAAGCTGTAGGTTCCGTCCGCGAGGCCGGCCCAACAGAAGTCGGGATCGTTGGCGCCATCCGTCGTCCACGTGACGAAGGCGCCGCTGTCCTCGTGCCGCAACCGGACCGTCACGCCGGCAAGGAATCGTTCGCCCTCGTTGCGGACGGTGTCGCCATCTGCGTCCTCGAATGCAATGACGCAGACCTGCCGCCCTCCTGTGCCACCGGGCACGGGCGTGATGGTTGCCTCGGACGTCCCAACCGGCGACGCGGAAGGCACCGCCGTTTGACCGGGCGTATCGGGCGTTGCGGTGATGGGACTCGCATCCGTCGCCGTTCCGACAGGGACCGAGGTTGAGACGGGCGTCTGCGAGGCCGTGCCGGACGGCGCCGTCGCGCTCGGCGTACCCGCGCCTGCAGTCGGGCTCCCGGAGCCACCGCCGAGCGCTGTCGCCGTTGCTGCCGCCGTTGCGATCGACGTGGACGTCGCGGTCAACGGTCGATCCGGCGTGGACGAAGGCGTGCCCGGCCCGCTCGTAGCGCTCGGCCGGACCGTGGCCGTCGCGACGCCGCCGGTGGGCGTTGCGCCGGACGCCGGTAGCGTGGCGCTCGGCGCCAACGTCGGCCGCGGTGTGGCGCTCGCGGGCGGCGGCAACGTGGGGCTGGGCGGGCCACCCGGCGTGGGTGTCGGCAACGCACGGGTGTAGCCGAGCACGAGGCGCGGCCCACGTGCGGGGTCCGGCGGCTCGCTCTCGCGACCGTACACATCGACACCCGTGTGCCACGCGAACAGGTTGTTGTCCTCGCCGGATGGGCCGTCGACGCGGAACGACGCGCGCCGCGTTCCGCGTAGGCGCGCATCAAGCCAGGGCAGCTGTCCAAGATCGAAACCGAAGGAGTTCGTGCGCCCCGCTACAAGCGCGGCTTCGGTCAGCTCCGCGCCGATCCGGCCCAACACCGGCGCGCCACGCACATCCTCGAACGTCGCCTCGCGCCACCCGACGTCCATCGATGCATCGAGCAGCTGGACGCGCCAACGGCCCGCGTCCGTAAAGTCCGAGCTCTGCCCATCCAGTTCGAGACGCGCATCGATGATATTGGCGTCGCCCGGAATCGTCTCCAGATCAAACTGGACCATCCCAAAATGCTGGTTGTCGCCGCGCGTCCACATCCCTACGTACATCGACGGATAGCCCAGGTGGTTGACGCGGCTCTTGTTGGCCGACTTCTCCGGGACATAGCCCACATCTGCAGGTGCGGGACGTAGCGTCACGTACTCGACACGCAGCTCCGGGGGCGGGGTCGCGGTCGGGGTCGGCGGAGGCCCGGAATACGTGGGGAGCGCGGTCGGGGTGACCGTGGCGTTGATCGACAGCCAAACGGCGGAGTCCTCATAGGCGGTCTGGCAATCCCGCGGGCAGTAGGCGACGTGGATCTCATCGTGCGGCGCCACGAAGATGCGCTGCGCCGCCGCGTCGGTCTCGGTTTCGGAGAATCGGATGGGCTCTATGGAGCTGAACAAGGGCAGGCTGGCCACATCCTCGCGCAGGTCGACGAGGAATCCGACGGGATCACTATCGCTTGTGATCTTGACCGTGATGGTCTCGCGCACCGAAGAGTCGAGGTTGGCCGCCGGATCGCGCGCCGTGATTCGTCCCAATGCCTCGGGCCCGTAGTAGAAATCGGCGTCCCAGGCGATAAACAGGCCCACGTACCATTCAATCCCCGCACCAACGCCGGAGAATGGCCCTTCCGGCCAATACATCGACGTGTAGTAGGGGCTGCCGCCGGGAGCGATCCCGTTGCGCTCACTGTAGACCATCGTCTCGCAGGCGCTGCCGGCGTAGGTCAGGCCGTCGGGATGGTTCGTGTACTGCAAACCACCGCCTGCGTCTCGGATAAAGACCTGGACCGTGTCGTTGCGTTGATGGCAGTAGATGATGTAGACGCGATCCGTGCCGGCGGGAAACTCCGTGACGCCCTTGCCGATCATGCAGTGATTGTCGTCCAACTGCGCCTGATACGGCTCGTCACACATGTGGACGTGCCAGGCCGGCGTAATCACGGGCGTGTCGCAGTAGGGGGGACAAGCCTGGGCGCCGACGGGGGGCGATGCCGGCCCGCGCGGTATCGCCAACGCCGCCAAGACCAGCGCGCAGAGGACCGCCAAACCGAGCGGACCTCTCGGCCGGCTTCCAGACGTGGACGCTCGGGCGATCAGCCAAGGGGGGGTGGGGGGTTGCATGTCGCGATGAAAGACGTAGCGAGGCCGCGCGACGTTACGGTCGGACGCGAGACACACGGTAGAGAGGCATCGGCCCGGACCGTTGGATTTGATCGTTGCCCGCCCGCTCTATCAAACGTCCTACGGATCGGGCCCGAAACTTGATTGTTGCGCCTCGGACCGGGACCTATACTCAGCGCATGCTCGCTTCACGCGAGAGGAGAGAATGCACATGATGCCGTTCGACCGATTCACCGAGCGTGCGCAAGACGTGATCGCCCGATCGCAAGAAATCCTAATGCGCTACGGGCACAACCAGATGGATACCGAGCACGTGTTTCTCGCGCTGCTCGAGCAACCGGACGGCTTGGCCACCGAGATCTTTGAAGAGATGCTCGGCGTCAAGACCGATCTCCTTGCCATGCAACTCGACGAGCACCTTGCGAACAACCGAAAGCTCCACGTACCGGGTCGATCCGGAAACCCAGGTCAGATCTACGTGACGCCGCGCATCCAGCGACTGGGCCAGGTAGCCCTCGGTGAAGCGGAGAGCTTGGGCGACCAATACATCTCAACCGAACACATCCTGTTGGCCATCGCCAGCGAACAGCGCGGTCATGCGGCTCGGCTGCTCTCGGAAGCGGGCGTTGACAAAGACGACATCCGGATGGCCATTGACGAGTTGCGCGCCGGGCAGAAGGTCACGGATCCGCGCGCCGAGTCTCGTTTCCGCGTCCTTGAGAAGTACGGCCGCGATCTCACCGCGTTGGCGCGGGAGGGTAAGCTCGACCCCGTGATCGGCCGCACGGAAGAGACGATGCGCTTGATGCGCGTCCTCATGCGTCGCACCAAGAACAATCCCGTGCTCATCGGCGACCCAGGCGTCGGCAAGACGGCCGTCGTCGAGGGCCTCGCCCGCATGATTGTCGAAGGTGACGTGCCCGAGCTCATGCTCGACCGTCGCCTGATCGAGCTCGATCTGGGCGCGATGGTGGCCGGCAGCAAGTTCCGCGGCGAGTTTGAGGAGCGCCTCAAGGCCGTGCTGGAGGAGATCCGCAACGCCGAAGGGCGGGTCGTGGTCTTCATCGACGAGCTGCACAACGTCGTCGGCGCCGGCGCGGCGCAGGGCGCCATGGACGCAAGCAACCTCATGAAGCCGGCTCTCGCCCGCGGCGAGGTGCAATGTATTGGCGCCACGACCAGCGACGAGTACCGACAACATATCGAGAAAGATCGGGCGCTGGAGCGACGTTTCGCCCCCATCTGGGTGGAGCAACCCAACGTCATCGAGGCGGTTCAGATGCTGCGCGGCTTGCGCGAGCGCTACGAGAACCACCACCAGGTACAGATCACGGACGAGGCGCTCGAAGCCGCGGCCGAGCTCTCACATCGTTATGTCACGAGCCGGTCGCTGCCCGATAAGGCCATCGATCTGATGGACGAGGCGGCCGCCAAGCTGCGCATCGACATGTTCTCCATGCCTTCCGATCTCCGTCGGGCGGCGGTCGAGATCCAACAACTCAAATCCGAAGAGGACGAAGCGTGGCAAGCACGCGACTATGAGCGTGCTGCGCGCGTGAAGAGCCAGCGTATTCAGCTCGAAACCGAGCACGAGGCCGCGGTCGCAACCTGGCGCGAGGAAAACGACCTTGATGAGGTCGTCGATGACGAGGACATCGCGGAGGTCGTGCACAGCTGGACCGGCATTCCGGTCAGCCGCATGCTCGAACAGGAGGCAGATCGCCTGTTGCACCTCGAGGAACACTTGCACGAGCGTGTCATCGGGCAGGACGCCGCCATCAACGCTGTCGGCGACGCGATTCGACGTTCGCGCAGCGGTCTGAAGGATCCTCGTCGTCCGATCGGAAGCTTCATCTTCCTCGGCTCGACAGGCGTCGGCAAGACGGAGTTGGCCAAGGCCCTCGCGGCCTTTATGTTCGACAGCGAGGATGCGCTCCTGCGCATCGACATGAGCGAGTACCGCGAGCGACATACGGTGAGCCGCCTGGTCGGCGCCCCGCCCGGATACGTGGGATTCGAGGACGGTGGTCAGCTCACCGAGGCCGTTCGCCGAAGGCCGTACCGCGTCATCCTGTTCGACGAGATTGAAAAGGCACACCCCGAGGTCTGGAACGTGTTGCTTCAGGTACTCGACGACGGCCGGCTGACCGACGGCCAGGGCCATGTCGTGGACTTCCGCAATACCGTGATCATCATGACCTCCAACATCGGTACGCAGTTGGCCGGCCGCGGCGGCAGCATCGGCTTCGGCGGCGCGATGCTCGACGAAGCAGATGAGCGCTTCGCGACGGACGTCAACGAGGCATTGAAGCGCGCGTTCCGACCCGAGTTCCTCAACCGCATCGACGAAGTGATCGTTTTCCACCAACTTCGGCCAGCGCACATCGAGCAGATCGTGCAGATCCAGGCTGCGGAGCTTTCCAGTCGAATCGCGGAAAAGGGTTTGCAGATCGAGATCACGGACGCGGCTCGCGCCTGGCTGGCCTTGGAGGGTTACCATCCGACCTATGGAGCGCGCCCGTTGCGGCGCGTCATCCAACGGAACGTAGAAGCACCGCTCTCCAAGCGCATCATCGCCGGCGAGTACGAGCTGGGCGACACGATCATCGTGGACGTGGAGCCGATTCCGGAGTCCGAGTTGGACGGCGTGCTTGTCACCGCCAAGGAAGGCGCGGGCGAATCCGCGCGCCCAGCCGAGCGTCTGAGCTTCGATCGACGTGAGGCCGAGCCGATTCCGCTGGAAGACGTGCTACCGCGTGGCCGTTCGCAGTCCGAAACCGAAACCTCTGCAGGTGATAACGCAGAGGGCTAGGCTATCGGCCGGTGGGACGCCGTGACGACAATATGGACTCCGCGTCCGTGCATCCAATTAGCCTACGACATACGTTGACAGAGACGGCCCTGCGGGGCCGTCTCTGTCGTTGCCCCGCCCCGCCATCTGCGCCCCAGCCCCTAATCCGCCGCCCGTAGGCAACTCCAACACGTGCGCTGTCCGGTCCCGATCAAGCCTGTGCCCGCGGGCGTCCCGTCACTTTCGTATCCTTGTCACTGTGGCATACACTCTGACGCCTGCCTTGCGCTTGATACAGACAGTAGCGCTGGCCACACCCGTACTGATGGAATGTCGCCAACGTATGTACCGTCCGGCAACATGCCAACCTGCACGTCGCACCTCGATCTTCCTCTCGTCTCTCGAAGGAGCCACCGCATGAGCGGCCCCGCCTCCGCCCAGGCTTCGCCTTCCGACGCACCTTCCGCGCCCGTTTCCGCCGAAACGGCCGACGAACACGCGGCCCCGCTCGGCAACGAGTCGGCCCCGGCCAGCAACGACAACGCGCTCCCAGCCGACATCGACGCCCCGCCCGAGGACACCACGTCCGACGACACGGTTCCCGAGGTCGATTGGACCGCGGTGGCAAGCACGATGTTGCTATCGCGCGCGATCGACGACATCGAAGAGCAGGAGCTCGTTCCCGCCGGTCTCGTGCGCTACCAGTTCTCGGCGCGCGGGCATGATCTGGCCCAAGTCTTGTTGGGGCAGGCCTTGGATCATCCAAAGGATGCAGCCGGCGTCTACTATCGCTCGCGCCCCTTCGTCCTCACTGCGGGTCTCTCTGCGGAGGAGGCCATCGCAGCCTCGATGGCACGAGCCGGTGGTCCGAATGGTGGCCGCGACATCGGCGTCGTGTTCTCCCTGCCGTCGCAAGGGCGCCAGACGATCCTCCCGATGTCCGGCGATGTCGGCGCCCAATACACACCTGCACTCGGCTGGGCCCATGGCATTCGCTATCGCAGCGAGGTGCTCGGCGAGTCCGAGTGGGAAGGCGCAATCGCGGTCGCACTGGGCGGTGAGGGCTCGACGTCCACACCGGGATTCTGGTCGGCGCTGAACATCGCGGCGACGGAGCGACTGCCGATGGTCTTTTTCATCGAGGACAACGGCTACGCGATCTCCGTGCCCAGCCACAAACAGATGGCCGGCGCCAACATCGCCGCCAACCTGGCCGGCTTCACCGGTCTGCTAATCCTCGACGGAGACGGCACCGATCCCGCCCTCGCCGCCGCGATGATCGACCGCGCCGTCCGACATGCGCGTGAAGGCAACGGCCCGGTCTTGCTGCGCCTGGTCGTACCCCGCCTGTCGGGGCATTCCATCCAAGACAACCAGTCCTACAAGGATGATGAGCTGATCGCGTTGGAACGCTCCCGCGATCCCCTGCCACGGCTGCGC
>JAJCYU010000181.1 GCA_029262755.1 Anaerolineae bacterium | reverse complement strand
CGCTTGAGAAGTGAACCTGGAATCCACTGACGCCGGCCAACGTGCCGGCAGGGGCCCGGATCTCTGCGGGGAAGTCGGGCATCGTGCTGATGTCGTTGCCGATTACGGCGGCCGTGTTCGTAAACTGCGTGCCCGTCAGCTGCATGCCGTCGCCGGAATCACCGGCGAAACGGATGATGACGGAGTCGCGCTCCTCGATCGTTACGTCCGGCGGCGCGCCATTGATCGGCGCTTCAGCGTTGTCTGCCATCTCCCGCTTCTCCTAGAGCCACGCCCGACCAAAGGGAGGTCGGGGATTCAATCGTTGGTGTCGCGCATCGAGCGCTGGCACTAGCCCCGCATTATAGTCTCGATCCCCGGGATCGCAGAGGAATCATGACCCGATTGTGTCGCACGCGCGTCACAATCGGGCCCCGGCCCAAGTCATCCGCCGTGCGGAGTCTTGCGAGTCGGACCCCCCTTGCGTCCATCATGACATGATCTGACGTTGCTACAGGATGTCGGAGCGGCCGCCCACTTTGGATCGATGGAATTGCTCCCGAGTACCAGCCCCGGCCCAAACTCACCGCCAAGACCCATCGAATCCTGTTCCTCATGGTCCTTGCCGCTACCATGGCTGGTAGGGAGAGCCGGATGACCGATGGCCCTGCGGTAGATAGCCGAACCCATAGCCCCACACCTCGTGTACGTCCCCGCGTCATCGTGCTCGCGCTTTGGCTCGGAACGGCGATCGGGGCATGGATCTTCGCGCGCGCCCGAGGTATGGGCCCTGAGGCGGTGGGTCTTGGCTTCGTCCACGTGGTCTCGCAGACCGTCTGGGGTCCTGCACTCTATGTCGGAGCCTACGTCGCACGGCTTGCCTTCTTGTTCTCGGCCACGGTGCTCACCCTCGCAGGCGGCTTCCTCTTCGGTCCTCTACGCGGCACGTTGCTTACCGTGCTGGCCGCAAACCTGTCAGCGGTGGCGGCGTACTACATCGGTCGACGCCTCGGTGCGGCATGGATATCGGAAGACGGCCCGCCCGGTGGAGACCGTTTCGGCGCCGGACGTCTGCACGCCTGGCGCGAGCGAATGCAGGCCTCGCCCTTTGAAGCGGTGCTGGTCATGCGGCTGATCTATCTGCCGTTCGACGGGGTGAGCATCGTTGCCGGCGCGCTGCGGTTGCCGCTGGGAGCCTTCGTGCTTGCGACGATGATCGGTACCTTACCCGGCACTGTGCAGTTCGTGTTGTTTGGCGCAAGCCTCGAGTCGTTTCGCCTAGCGGAGCCGGGTTTGCGGCTTGACTATGCAGCCGCGGGACTCGGCCTGGGGCTCGCCGGTTTGCTGATCGCTCGCTTCGTCCGCGGTCGAACGAGCCCCGCGGAGCTCGCTGTATGAACGTCGATCGCAACCGACCCTCGACCGATCTGGTCGCCGGCCCGACGCGCCTGCGCGATACGCCGGAGAACCGCGACCTCGTCGCCTCCCTCCACCCAACCGACTGGCTCAATCCCACGCCCGCGGACCGCTACGATATGGTGGTCCTTGGCGGCGGTGTCGCCGGTCTCGTCGCCAGCGCGGTGGCCGCCGGTCTCGGCGCGCGGGTGGCCCTCGTGGAACGAGCGCTCTTGGGCGGCGATTGTCTGAACCACGGCTGTGTTCCCTCCAAGGCGCTGCTCGCATCGGCCGCGATCGCGGCTCGCGGCCGGCCGGTGGACGGCGCAGCGGTTTTCACGCGGCTGCGCCGGATCCGCGCCGAGATCGCGCCCCACGACTCCGCGCAACGATTCACGGAGTTGGGGATTGATGTCTTCTTGGGCACGGGCGCGTTTACGGGGCCGGACCAGCTGCGTGTTGACCAGACCGTCCTGCGATTTCGCCGCGCGGTCCTGGCCACGGGCGCCGCGCCGTGGGCGCCTCCGATCCCGGGCCTTGAATCGGTCTCGGCGCTGACCAACGAGAGCCTGTTCGAGCTTGAACGACCGCCGGCGAGCCTCGCCGTGATCGGCGCCGGGGCCGTAGGCTGCGAGATCGCGCAGGCGATGCAGCGCCTCGGCTGCGCCGTGACCCTGTTCGAGAGCGCCGCAAGCATCTTGCCGCTCGAAGATCCGGATGCCGCATCCGTCGTCGAAGCAGCGCTACGCCGCGACGGCGTGCGCATCGAGACCGGTACGCGGGTGAGCGGGCTCCGCGCGCTTGGCAGCGAAAGCGCGGGCGGTGTTGCGCCCAACAATGCGGCGCCGGCACCGGTCGTCGTACGCTGGACCCCGAGCGAGGGTACGCCGAAAGCAACGCCCTCCGCGTCGACGGAGGAGGCGACCTACGAGCGCGTCCTCCTCGCGACCGGACGCCGCGCTCGTTTGAGCGGACTCGGTCTCGACCAGGCGGGTGTTGCGCTCGATGAGCGCGGTGCTCTCAAGCTCGATGCGGGCCTACGCACCACGAACCGGCGGATCTATGCCGCGGGCGACGTCGCCCTCGCCGAGCGCTTCACGCACGCGGCCGATGCGTCCGCCCGTATGGTTGTGCGCAACGCGTTGTTTCCCGGACGCTCTTCGCGCGCGAGGCTGCGGATTCCCCATTGCACCTACACCGACCCGGAGCTGGCCCATGTGGGCCGGACCCCCGCTAGCGCGGCCAGGGAGGGCATGGCCATCGACACCTTCGACCAACCCTTCGCTGCGCTCGATCGTGTGAAGGTAGAACAGGGCGAGGCGGAGGACGGCGCCGTCGATGCCGGATTCGTGCGCGTCCACGTGGCGCGCGGCAGGGACCGCATCGTGGGCGGCACGATCGTCGGCCGCCACGCGGGCGAGCTCATCGGCGAGCTCACGTTGGCCATGGAACACGACGTCGGCCTGTCCGGGCTCTCGGCGTTGATCCATCCGTACCCCACACGCTCCGAGGCCCTGCGCAAGGTTGGCGACGCATGGCAGCGTGCGCGCTTCACTCCCCGAGCCGCCCGGTGGGTCGCCCGCTGGCTACGTCTTTCCCGTCGATGGTAGCCACGTTGATTGCGCGACGGATCTCTTCGGCACCGCACTGGTCTCGGTCTTGGTCCCGGTCCTACTCTCCCCTCCTATCTTCCGACGTCGCGCCCGTGTAGTCCCCATCTCGATCCATACACTACGGAAGTCAATAGACCGGTTCCCACAAATTCGCGGCACGCCCAACGCTCACCGTCCCCATGACCGGAGCAAATCATGACAGCCCGTTCAACCAAGTTCGCGTGTGATCCTGCCTGTGATGCTCCGGATGCGCCGTCGACGTCGGCATTCGGCCCTTCGCGCGCGCGGACCCGATCGTGGCCCTTCGACATCCACGCGTTGCGCGATGCCACGTTGCACCGTGCCCTCTTTGTTGCGATCGCGCTCGGGCTAGCCGGATGCGGCACGCAGCAGGATGCCGATGGGGCACGAACCGAGCCCGACGACACGACGTCGGCGACCTCGGAGCTTCCAACCCCCCCCGACCCCATGGTGGAGGCGCGCGACGACGAACTACAGGGCGGTCTCGGCCACCCGATTACCGCGGGTGACCGCCCGGACATCGTGGCCGGAGCGGAGGCGGCACCGTTTGGCGTGGCGCCACCTCCGGGATGGGAGGGCAAGACGTGGGCGGACGTGCAGGCCGCCGGCGTAGGTTCGACCGTGCGTTGGGCGCTTTGGGCGGGCGATCCTCGGATCAACGACTGGGTCGACGACTACGTGGCGGACGTAGCGATCGGTCGGCTCGGCATCGAGCTTGACGTTGTTCCGCTTCAGGATACCGTCGACATCGTCAACAAGGTGGCGGCCGACAAAGCCGCGGGACATGATCCGGGCAGCGTCGACCTGATCTGGATCAACGGCGAGAACTTTCACACGCTTCGGCAAAGCGATCTGCTCTACGGTCCGTGGGCTGCTTGGACGCCCGCGAGCGGATTCCTCGACTGGATGGACGCAAGCTGGCAGCTGGATCTCGGCGTGCCGATCGAAGGCTACGAGATGCCATGGGGCCGTGCGGTCTTCGTCCTCGTGCACGACGCCGAGACGGTCCCAACGCCCCCGAACGACCTGGCTGCACTCTGGGCCTGGATCGAGGATCACCCCGGGCGCTTCACGTACCCAGCCCCTCCCGATTTCACGGGCAGTGCGTTCGTGCGGCAGGTCTGTCGCTCGTTGGCGCCGGACCCCGACGTGATGAACGTTGCGGTCGATCCGCAGCGCGAACAGGACGTCATTGAGGCCGCGACCGCACCTTGCTGGGAGAGGCTACGCTCGATCGCGCCATCGCTGTGGCGGGCCGGCGACACCTATCCGGCGGGTCTCGGCCAGCTCAACGACCTCTTCGCGAACGGCGAGGTCGATTTCGACATGAACTACAACCCGTCCGCCGCATCCGGATTCATCGAAGAGGGGCGCTATCCGGACACGGCCCGGACATTCGTGTTGCGCGACGGGATGCTGGCCAATACGCACTACTTGGCCATTCCGTGGAACGCCCCCAACAAGGCCGGCGCGATGGCGTTGGCCGACCTGCTCGGCCAACCGGGCGCGCAGGTGAGCAAAGCGCAACCCGATCAGTGGGGAGATCTGAGCATCCTCGACCGGTCGAAGCTCAGCGAAGCGTGGCAGGTGGCCGTAGACGAGCTGCCACGCGGTCCCGCGACGCTTCCCCTGCCGGTGCTATCCGCGGCCGCTCGTCCCGAACCGCATGCGTCATGGGTTGCCGTTCTCGAGCAGGGGTGGGAGGCGGAGGTCCTAGGCCGTTGACCCGAGTCGGTCGTGCGATCGCCCTTGCCCCCGCGTTGCTCGTGATCGCGGTGCTCTTCGGGGGTGGACTTTGGATGGCCGCACTGCAGAGCGTCGGCCGGCTGCCGATGACCGGGCCATCCACCACGAGCCTCGATGCCTACCGGACGTTGGTCGGGCGTCCGGAGCTCTGGGCGTCCGTCCGCTTCTCCCTATGGATTGCGCTGGCCTCCACCGCGGTTGCCGCCGCGATTGGCGTGGGGGCGGCGCTGCTCTTTCGGCCACGATTTCGTGCTCGTCGCGTAGCGCTCGCCCTGTTTGGTGTCGCGCTGCCGGTCCCCTACGCGGTCGCCGCGGTGCTCGTCACGTTGGGCCTTGGCCAGAGCGGATTGGTGGCCCGTATCGGAAACGCCCTGGGCCTCATCGGGTCGCCTGCCGCGATGCCGGCGCTGACGCAAGACCCCTATGGATTCGGCATCATCGTGGCCTACGGTTGGAAGGCCGGCGTCTTCATGGCATTCGTCTTACTCGGCGCGATGCGTCGCACGGGAACCCTAGCCGAGGAGGCCGCCCGCACGCTTGGCGCCGGTCGTTGGCAGCGCCTCCGTCACGTCACGCTGCCTGCGTTGGCGCCGTCGCTCGGCGCCGGATCCGCGCTCGTGTTCGCCTTTGCCTTCGGGTCTTTTGAGGTGCCCTTCCTCCTCGGGCGCCGCTTGCCGCAGGCCCTACCGGTCCTCGCCTGGCGCTCCTTCGTCGACATCGATCTTGCGCGTAGAGACGAGGCCGCAGCGGTGGGACTCCTCATCGCCTTCGTGGCGGCTGCGGTGCTCTTGCTGGCCGTGGGCGGCTCCCGGCTCGTGGTCGCGCACCGCGCCGGTGCGCTGCGGAGGGCGATTCCGTGACACACGTGCGGCTGAGGATACGATCGGTCTCCGGGGCGACCCAAGCCCCATCGAGGGCCGCGCTCCTGCGTTGGATGGTCGTGTTGCTCTTCGCGGCGCCCATCGTGCCGCTCCTCCTCTGGTCGGTTGCCGATGTCTGGCGATGGCCCTCGTTGTGGCCATCGACGTGGTCCGCCTCCGCCTGGCAGTCCGTGCTGGATCCGGGCGGTCGCGCGTTGAGCGCGTTGACCGACAGCCTGGCCGTCAGCGGGCTCTCCGCGCTGGTGTCGATGGCGATCGCGCTGCCCGCCGGGCGCGCGCTTGCGGAACCGTGGCGCGGCCGCTCGGCCGTGCGGGCGCTCGTAGTGGGCCCCGCCCTCGTGCCTCCGATCGCGGTGGCCATGGGACTGCAAACGGCCTTCGCGCGCGTCGGCCTCGTCGATACGATTCCCGCGGTTGCGGCGTCGCATCTGGTCCCGACGCTGCCCTACGCCACCCTGCTCACGGCTGCGGCATTCGGACGCTTGAGCCCCGCGTGGGACGATCTGGCGCGTAGCCTCGGGGCGGGCCGCTGGTCCCGCTGGTGGCGGGTCACGGCACCGATGCTCGCGCCGACCATCGGGCTGGCGACCTCCTTCGCGTTCCTCGTCTCCTGGAGCCAGTATCTGTTTACGCTCCTGGTTGGCGGCGGGCGGGTCGTGACGCTGCCGCTGCAGTTGTATGCCTACGTTGGCGCGGGCGAACACGCGCGAGCCGCGGCGATCGCCTGCGTGTTTATCGCTCCTCCCATGCTCTTGCTCGCGCTGCTGGGTCGCTCGCTGGCCGAGGATGATCTTGCGGTCGGCGCGAGCGCCGCGGAGGCCGGTGGATGAGCGATAGGGCGAGCAGGGCGGCGAGCGCAGCCAAGGGCGTGAAGCGCGCGACGCGCCGCGTGACGGACTCAGTCCGCGACGAGGACAGCGCAGAGTCCCCGCCGGGCTTCGACTCGCAGAGCGGCGACGTACGCCTGGAAGGAGTCCGCTTCGCCTATCCCGGTGAGCAACGAACGGCCGGTCCGGCCGTGCGTGATGCGCGCCTGGTCGCGCGGGACGGCGAGATTACCGCGATACTCGGGCCTTCCGGTTGCGGAAAGACCACGCTCCTGCGGCTCGTTGCCGGCCTCTTGACGCCGTCGGCCGGCCAGATCTATATCGGTGGGCAGGACATGTCCGGCGTTCCGGCGGAGCGCCGTCGCGCTGTGCTCGTGCCCCAGGCGCATCTGCTCTTTCCCCATATGAACGTGCTTGAGAACGTGGCCTTCGGTCTGCGCATGCAGCGAGTCGGGCGCCGAGAACGCCATGCGCGAGCGCTAGCGATGCTGTCGCGGGTTCGCCTCGACGGCCTGGCGGGGCGCCGACCGGCCGAGCTCTCCGGCGGCCAAAGGCAGCGAGCCGCGCTGGCCCGCGCGCTCGTCGCGCGACCCCGTGTGCTGCTGCTCGACGAGCCGCTGGCCAGTCTCGACGCCGAGTTGCGCGGGGAGATGCGTCGGCTCATCCGCGACGTACAGCGGGAGGCCGCGGTCACCACGGTGCTCGTCACCCATGACCGCGCCGACGCGCTCGGCCTCGCCGATCAGGTAGCGGTCATGATGGAGGGACGCATTCGTCAGGTGGACTCACCGGAACGGATCTATGCCCGTCCTGTCGATCGAACCGTCGCTCGCCTGCTCGGTCCCGTCAACGCGATCCCGGCAACGTGGGACCTCGATTCGCTGCGCAGCGCGCTCGGCACCCGCGCGCCGATCCGCGATGGGCCGGTTGCAGGCACGGGATGGTGGTTGCTGCGACCCGAGGACGTGCACGTGGGACCGGCGAAGAGCGAGGACCGGGAAGAGACGTCCCCGCGCCTCAAGGTAGCCAAGCAGGTTGTCGGCAACATCCACGATGCGGCCGACCGCGGGGCTGACATTGCGCACGGACCTGCCACGAACGAACCTGCGAACGCGCAGGGCTCGCACGACCTCCCGTGCACAGCCACCGTCGTCAGCAGACGGTTTGCCGGCGATCATATCGCGCTGCGCGTTCGCGTAAGCGAACGCGGTGACCACGCCCCCGCGGACCAGGCCGGCGGGCCAGCGCAGGACGGGGTGCTTGCCGACATCGCCGTGATGGATCCGGAGCGGGGAATGCGTGATACAAGCGAGCCGCCGCTGCTGGAAGGCCGGTGGGCGGGCCCCGCAGGAGAGTCACCCTCGCCCGGTGCGATGGTGATCGTCGAGGTTCCGGCACAAGCGGGGTGGGTCGTGGCGCGTGGCGACGTTCGCTGACGGGGAGGCCGGCGCCCGCTACTATTGCCGTGGCCAACTACCGCCTTCCGCGGTCCGAAGTCCTCCCCAGATACCCGCACGCCGCAACGAGGCTCGTTCGCGAGCGACCGCCGCCCGGAGACTACCATCATGAAGGACAGCCTGCGTTACGCCGCCGAGTGGACGAGCTATGCCGTTGAACAGCGGAAGGCTTGGGCCTCCGAGGCGCCGGACTATGCGCTGATCGTCATCGAGCCGGATCTGGCGGAGCTGCCGCCGGTGCGGCCACCGTGGCAGCGCCTCTTGTTGCCCGACGAGCCTTCGATGCACGATCTTGCCGACGCGTTGCGCGCCGTCGGGGATGATCCTCGTACCCGTGGCGTCGTCCTGCACTTGCGGGCCTTGGAACTGCCCGCGGCCACGTTGGAGTCGCTGCGTAGCCACATTGCAGAGCTGCGCGCCCAGGGCAAGCGGGTGATCGCGTGGGCCACGCAATACGGCACGGGTTCCCTGTATGTCGCGTCGTCGTGTGACGAGGTTCTCCTACAGAAGGGTGGCGGAATCGCGCCCCTCGGTGTGATGCGCACGTATCCTTTTCTGGCCGGCGCGCTGGAACAGGTCGGCCTGCGCTTCGACGCCGTGCCGATCTCGCCCTACAAGTCTGCGGCGGATACATTGGCGCGTCGCGATATGTCGAGCGAATCGCGGGCCATGGCCACGTGGTTGATCGAAGGGGCCTACGAGGAATTCGTGCAGGCGCTCGCTGAGGGCCGCTCCTTGGAGGAAGGTGCGTTGAAGGCGGTGATCGACGGCGCCCCCTATACGGACCTCGAGGCGGTCGAGCACGGCCTGGTCGACGCGATCGTGTCCGAGGAACGCTTGCCGACCCATCTGGCGGACCGTGACGAACCCGCGGTCGTCGAGCGCTGGCAGCGTGCGCGCAAGGCGGTCGTGCCGCGGCCGCCCGCGCGCGGAGCGCGGCACATCGGTCTGTTGCGCATCGAGGGCATGATCGTCGACGGTGAGAGCCGACATGCGCCACGCGGCGCCCCCGGTATCCCGCTGCTCGGAGGCGATGCGCGGGCCGGCGATCGAACGGTCGTCCAGGAGGCGCGCAAGGCCTTGGAAGACGACGACGTCGCGGCCCTCGTGGTATGGATCGACTCACCCGGCGGCAGCGCGACGGCGTCGGAGGCCATGGCCGCCGCGTTGGATGCCGTCGCGGAGCGCAAGCCCGTGCTTGCGGTCATGGGCGCTGTTGCGGGCAGTGGCGGCTACTACGTCGCGACCCCGGCCAGGCACATCTTCGCCCGTCCCGGCACGATCACGGGCTCGATCGGCGTGCTGTCTGGCAAGATGGTCGTCTCGGGCCTGCTCGACCGGATGCGCATCAACCGGGAGGTCATCGCTCGCGGCGAGGGCATTCGCATCTACGATGGCGACCGTCCGTTCAGCACCGAGGAAGAAGCCATCGTTCGCCGCGGGATCCAACGTACCTACGACGTCTTCGTAGCCCGGGTCGCTGCCTCACGGGGAATGAGCATCGAAGACGTGGAAGCCGTCGCAGCGGGTCGCGTGTGGACCGGGCGTCAGGCTCTGGCGCACGGGCTGATCGACACGCTTGGCGGCCTCGACGACGCCTACGCCATGGCGCGTGAGCTTGCCGGACTCGGCCCGCGTGCCGCGCGCCGCGAGATCCACCTGCGGCGCGACCGCATCGGCCCTCTTGCCGGCCTCGCAACGGCCGCGGCCGTTGCATCCGGTCTCGCGCCCGCCACGTCGTTGGCGGCGAGCCTGGAGACCATGCTGCTGCTGGAACGGGCGAACGCACTGTGCTTGTGCCCGCAACTCGTGTTCGGTGCCCCCCGGCTGGTGTAGGCCGGGGACGTTTGTCGGGCACATGCTCCCCACGATGCTTCGAGGAGCATGTTCTCGCGCCTACGAGCGGGTTCGCTGCGTTCGCCCGTAGTCACCGAGCGCCCCCTATGCGCTCTCAAGGCGCGCCCATAGGTGGCAAAATCCATGACGACCGGAGACAAGGCCGTCCCGGCCCAAAACCCCAGGCCATCACGATTGGGTGATCAACCGGCCACTACCCAGCCCGATGAGACTCGCATTCCGTCGCATACCCACACGCCCGCCTCCTCTTCGACGCCGCCGTCCGTGCCCGAACGCGTTGCTCGCAAGGCGTGGCGTGTCTCGCTACACGGAGGACATAGCGGCGCATACTGCGATCATGCCGTCGGCAGTCTGGAGGAAATCCTCGACGCCGCCGTCGCCGCCGGATGTGACACCTACGGATTGAGCGAGCACGCGCCGCGCGGCGCCGCGCGCTTTCTCTATTCCGAAGAGCGGTCCATGGGCTGGGATGTAGCCAAGCTGGAACGTGACTTTGCGGCGTATGCGCACGAGACCTCTGCGCTGGTCGCGCGCTACGCCGGTCGACTGCACGTCCTGCGCGGCTTCGAGGCCGAGGTTGTGCCTCCTGAGGACTGGTTGTCCCGGATGCAGGCCTACCGGGAGCGCTACCGCTTCGACTACGTGGTCGGCTCGGTTCACTACGTCGGGGAGCGAAGCATCGATGGGCGGCCGGAAACATTCCGGCTCGCGATGGACGAGGCCGGCGGACGGGAGGCGCTCGCCGTGCGCTACTACCGCACCGTGGCCGACATGGTGCTTCGCCTACGACCGGAGGTCGTGGGTCATCTAGATCTGATCCGCAAGAACGGTGCGGCGCTCGGGGCGTTGGACACCGATCCGATTCGCGCCGCGGCCGAAGAGGCGCTAGATGCCGTGTCCCGCGTCGGCGCCATCCTCGATCTCAACACGGCGGGCTGGCGCAAGGGGCTCGACGCACCGTACCCGGCACCCTGGCTCGTCCGCCGCGCCGATGCACTTGGCATCGGCTTCTGTTTTGGGGACGACAGTCACGGTCCCGAGCAGGTTGCAATGGACCTCGACCGAGGCAGGGACTACCTGCTGGACAACGGGGTGCGTTCGATCTCGGTGCTACGTCGCCGTCCGGGCGCGGGACCCGGCGAGATGCTCGACGTGGAGCGTGTTGCCCTCCGCTGATGCCGGTTGCCGGGACCATCAACGGGATCGCGGCACGGGACCCGGGAACGCCGGCCCCCGTCGCTGCCCTACGGGGCGAAGTCCAGCACGATGCGGGCGGGCTCGGCCCCAGACGGAATGGGAATCCGCAGCGCGCGTCCGTCCGCCCCATGTGCGCCGCTATCCACCGGCTCAAGGACCCGCCAGCCGATCTCTGCACCGATATCGTCCTGGAACGTCGCACGCACGCGTCGTCCCGGCGGGAGGGTCGGCGGCTCAGCCGGATCGTCGGGCGACGCGACCCGCACTCGGATGAAGTTAGCGCCGTCGATGCGCTCGACGCCGTGTCCGCCCACCACCAAGACCCCGTCCAGCCCCTTCGCCTCGATCTCGACCGCTTCGGCGTCCCACGGATCGGTTGCGCGCGACATATCCGCGACCAGGCCCCGCCAATCGAAAAACGGCGCGGTTGCGAGCAGTAGCAGGGCCAACGCAGCGAGCCGAATCCATGCGACGCGCGGCCGATGGACAGGCACGCTGGAATCCGAGTCCTGCGGTTGGAGGTCGGGCGAATCCATCATCGTGACACACCTGTGTGGGGCGCGCCGGCCCGCGCGAGATGGGGCCGTCGGGAAAGCGAACTCTAACGTCGACGTCGTGCGATTGCGATTGCGAGCCGCGGGGCAGAATCGTTATGCCGCCTGCCGCGGCAACCCTCGCCGGTAGGGTCAACTCGTAGCCGGGAGGACAAATCTTGCCCATACCTCCGCCGACGTCGACAATGATTACGCGGGCCTCGCATCCTTCCGGCCGCGCCGCCGTCGGCATTCTAGCAGGAGAACTCGATGCTGTTGTTCGCCACACGAAGCTGCGAACCAGGTGTCCGTGGACATCGTACGGGTCCCCTGTT
>JAJCYU010000180.1 GCA_029262755.1 Anaerolineae bacterium | reverse complement strand
AATGCGGCGCGCAAGCGGGCCGCGAGCGTGTCGAGAACCTCGTCCCACGTCACGCGCTTCCACTGGCCAGCACCGCGCTCGCCGACCCGCTGCAACGGATACAGGATCCGCTCCGGATCGTAGACCTGGTTGTGCGTGGCCGGGCCCTTCGCGCAGTTGCGACCGCGGCTGCCGGGGTGGCGTGGATTGCCCTCGAACTTGCGGATCTCGAGGGTCTCGCGGTCGACATAACCCAGCAGGCCGCACGCGCTCTCGCAGTTGAAGCACACCGTGGGCACCAGCGTGTAATTGCGCTCTTCGCGCCGCGGCCACGCCCGTGGATCGTGCTCGGTCCAGTCATTCCAGCGGTCGACCGGCGGATAGGGAGACAGGCCCACAGCGGGCTTCTTGCTAGGAATTGGGCACCTCCTGCGGCGCCATGACGAAGCAAAGCTCGTACACGTACAACCCCCCGATCGCCGCAGCAGACGCAACCAACACGGCGAGCATGCCGAAGCTGCTCGGAATCGTGCCGGTCATGACCGGCACCAACAACGCTAGCGGTAGTACATGGCCGATACCCACCGCGCCGCCCCAGAAGTGTGTGGACCACTTGCCTTTGCGGATCTCGTGCGCCGCACGAGCCGCCGAGGTGCTGGCGTGCGGCATGCCGAGCTCGCCGCTCCAGGTCACCCCCAGATCGATCACGAGCGTGCCGATGAGGATCGCCACCAGCCAGATGCCCGCCCCCTCGGCGAGCCATGCCAACCCGCCGACGGAAGCGGCCCCGAGCCCTGCCGGCCACATGGCCCCAAGCGCCGGTAGCACGCCGCCAAGCAGCAGCAACAGCCCGGCGGCGCCGGCCATCACGGCCTGGAGCGCGAGATGACCGGGCAGCAACGTGCTCTGCCACAGATCGCGTCCCTCCGCCTGCCCGAACAGGTACGCCGTGTACACCGCCGCGAGCAGGCCGAGCACGCCGCTGGTGCTAAGCAGCCACGGTCGGGCGAGGTCGGCGACGCCTGCGGGCAGCAGGCCGAGGGCGGCCGCCGATTCCACGAGCAACCACACGCCGGCGACGACCGTCAATCCAACGAGGATGTACGCGCCGCGCGCGAGCCAACTCTTCCACTGCGGCCGCGTGAGCACGCTCAAGAAGCGGCTCGGCTTGTCGAGGTCCAAGACCAACAGCGCCGTGGTCGCGCCGATCGCAATCAGCGCGGTCAGCGCGCCGGCAATCGCGACCGTGCGGCTGAACGGCGTCGCGCCGAGCCCAAAGAGCAGGGCGAGCAGCATCAACATGCCGCCGCCGATCGCCTTCGTGACCAAGTAGGCCGGTACCGGCCAATGCCACGGCACCTTATGCTGCGCCGTGTAGCTGGTCTGCACCATGTGCCCGGCCTGCGTGCCGGCGCCGAGCACGATGGGCCGGGTGTAGTCCGCGGCGCCCTGATCCAGCCCGTAGCGCGGGTTGAGGCTCTCCATCCGCGCGCCCGCTACGTCCTGCTCGCTGTCCAGCTCGCTGAACATCAAGGAGCTGGGCGCCATGCCCGAGGAGGGACTGAGCGTGACCTCGTCGGCGTCGATATAGAAGAGCTTGGGCAACGTGCCCTGCTCGGGCTTGCGCACGCTGACGTTGTGCCGCGCGACGAGCGTCGAGATGCGGCTGTCCGGATCGTCCAGGTCGCCTGCGATGATCGCTTGCGTCGGGCATACCACGACGCAGGCCGGCTCCAGTCCGATGTCCGTCCGGTGCGCGCAGTAGTGGCACTTGGCGGCCGTACCGGTGTCGGGATCCATGTAGATCGCGTCGTAGGGGCAGGCCTGCATGCAGGCCTTGCAGCCGATACAGATCTCGGGATCGAACTCGACGATGCCGTCCGTGCGCTGGTACATCGCGGTGACCGGACAGATCGAAACACAAGGCGGGTTCGCGCAATGGTTGCAGCGATTGACCTGAAAATGCCGACGAACGTGCGGAAACGCACCCTTGTCGACGTACTTCACCCAGGTGCGATTCACACCCAGCGGCACCTCGTTCTCGGCCTTGCATGCGGTGCTACACGCATGACAGCCGATGCAGCTGCGGTTGTCGATGACAAAGCCGTAGTTCATCGGCTGGCTCTCCCGGGTGCGGCGGCCGGATGCGACCACGCGCGATAGCGCGGCAGGGTACCAGAGGGGCCCGGGGGCGGCGAATAGGGAAGCCGTCGGAATCGGCGATTCGAACGTGCCCGACTCCGTCGCAAGGAGGCGCGGACTTCGTTGCGAACGTTGCCACGACCGGATGGAAAGGCCTCACGAAAGTACGTGGCGGTCGCCGCATAACGTAGGTAGGCCCTTGCGACCCTCAGCCCTCGCGCAGCTCCTTTCGCCTCGCATCGCGCTCGTTCCCGCGCTTGTAGTTCCCCGTGGCGCGCGCCAGCAACTGCTGCACCCCGTCCGGCGTGCACCCTTTGAGCTTGCGCGCCAGCTTGGCCGCCGCGTCGCCGCGCACCACGATCACGGTCCGTCCGTCGCGACGGACCTCGACCTCGCCGGTCTTGCGCACGCGGTGCCGGAAACCCAGATCGGCGCTCAGCGGTCGTCGCTCCCGCCATCGTCGCTCCCACGATCGTCGCTCCCACGATCGCCGGCCGATGCTCCGCCGACCCCACGACCGTCGCCCCGGCCATCGTCG
>JAJCYU010000179.1 GCA_029262755.1 Anaerolineae bacterium | reverse complement strand
ATTCCTGGTCGTCTGCGTGGGCTGTGATGCTGGAGTTGACGTCATCCGCATTACCACTTCTTCTTTTTTCTCAGGTAAACACGGAATCCAATGGACGTGGCGTTCAAGACCAGAACGATCAAAATCCACAGCAGTGCGACTCCATAGGGAAGGTGATCCGGCACGTCCGGGATCTGCGTTGAGATGACAAAAAGATGCAGTGACATCGCCATCGTCTGATCGAATACGGATTCCGGAAGAAAAGCCATATAGGCGGTAGCTCCCGTAAACATGATCGGCGCCGTTTCGCCCGCGGAGCGCGAGACCTCGAGGATGATGCCGGTCAAGATGCCGCTGATCGCGTTGGGCAGCACGACCTTGCGGATCGTTTGCCAGCGCGTCGCGCCCATGGCCCAGCAGGCTTCGCGGAAGGCCTGCGGTACCGACTGCAATGCTTCGCGTGTTGATACGATGACCACGGGCATCGTCATGACCGCCAGCGTGAGGCTGGCCGCGAGGATGCTCGTGCCGAATTGGAAGAAGAGCACGAAGGCGCCGATGCCGAAGAGCGCGTACACGATGGACGGCACACCGGCCAGATTGATGATCGCCAGGTTGATCAGCCGCGTGAGCCAGGTGTCCGGCGCGTACTCGCTCAAGTACAGCGCGGCCGCGACGCCGACGGGCACGGAGGCCAGCAGGGCGACCGCGACGAGCCAGATCGTGCCGACCAGCGCCGGCAGAATACCGCCGGCGGTCATTCCGTCGCTCGGGTAGGTGAAGAAGAACTCCCACGAAAGCGCCGAAGAGCCCCGCACGACAAGCACGAGCAAGATCAGCGCGACCGGCAGGATCAAGAGCAGGGTCATGGCCAGGAACAGGCGCCGCACCCAACGTTCGTGCCGCTCGTTACGTCCGTCGAGCGGCGTTCGTGCAAAGAGCGTGGACTGCGTGGCCTCGATGGTGTCCATCTACGCCTTCCTTCCGCGAACGACGATGTCCGCGGTGAGGTTGATGACGAAGGTGACCGCAAAGAGCAGGATGCCCAGGGTGAACAGCGCCTGGTAGTGCTCCGAGCCGTTGGCCGTTTCGGCCATCTCCGCCGCGATCGTCGCGGTCAGAGCGCGCACCGAATCGAAGGGGCTCGTCGGCAGGTTGATGGAGTGACCGCTGGCCATCAACACGGCCATCGTCTCGCCGAAGCCGCGGCCGACGCCCAGCAGAACCGCGGCGACAAGACCGTTCTTGGCGGCGGGCAGGACGACGTGGCGCACGACCTGCCAGCGCGTGGCGCCCATGGCTTCGGCCGCCTCGCGGTAGGTGTCCGGGACGGCCTTCAGCGCGTCCTCGGCAATCGTGGTCATGATCGGTGCGGCCATCAGCCCCAAGATCACGCCGGCGTTGAGCACGTTGAGGCCGATGGGCACGTCGAACACGCGGATGATCAGCTTGTTCATGATGCTCAGGCCGATAAAGCCCCAGACCACCGACGGGATCGCGGCCAGCATCTCGACCAGAATCTTGAGCGTCTCGCGTGTGCGGCCCGTGGCGAACTCACCGATGTAGATGGCGGCGCCGAGCGAAAACGGCACGGCGATGAGCATGGCCAACCCTGTGACGCTCGCCGTACCCGCTGCAAGCGCGAGGATGCCGTAGGTCGGGTTGCTCGAGGTCGGTCGCCACGCGATCGAGGTGAAGAACTCCACCGGATCCATGGGCCCGACGATGAAGCCGAAGCCCTCGCGCATGATGAACACGAAGATGCCGATGATGGCCACGATGCCGGAAATGCCGCCCACGAAGACCACGGCCTGCATCGCCCTGTCGACGTACCAGGCCCGGTCCCTGCGATCGGGCGCAGAGGAAGCCCCGCGCCCGCGCGGCGCCGGGTTCGACCCCGTTGTCGTCGCCAACGGAGAGCTCAAGACGCGTCCTCGCCGCGAAGGGTGCGCATAAGCCCGCGCACGCGCTCGCGGATCTCGGGCAGCGCGGCGGTGGCGCTCTCGGCCGGGGCCAGTTCCCAGTGGAGCAATACCGTATGGAAGGGCAACTCCGGGATATGCGGCCGCGCGTCGGCGCCGACGCCGACGATCACGTGATAGTCGTCGAGGACGTCGCGCACGGGGCGCAGGAGGTTGGGCTCGTATTCGTCCAAGTCCAGCCCCTCGTCGTCGAGCGCACGGCGGCACGCGGCATCCGGCTCGGCCGCCGGCTTCCAGCCCGCGCTAGCGTAGCGGCCGCTGTCGGGAAAGTCGTTGCGTGCCACGGCCTCGGCGAGCTTCGTGCGGCAGTCGTCGCGCTCGTCGATGAAGAGCACGCGGTAGACCTTGGGCGGCTTCGTCTCGCCTGTGACGGCGAAGATCGTCTCCTCGCAGATGTTCTTGGCCTGGTCGTTGACACGTTCCAGACGGCCGAGGATCGACTGCAGGGCGAAGATGTCCGCCAGGTCGCGCTCCCCGCTCTCGCCTTCGCGCACGAGATCGGCCATCGCGCGTCGGAAGCTGCTCGCCATCTGGCGCGTGAGGTTGCGCACGACCCGCGCCTGATCGGCATTGCCGTTGTTGAAGGCCTTGATCGACTCGCTGAGCGTCTGGCGCGAGTGATCGGCCATCATCTCGATGTCGCGCAGGATCGGCCCCGGCGGCGGCGCCTTGAGCTGGACTGCCGCACGGCACATCGTCACCGCGTAGTCGCCCACACGCTCCAGCTCGATGATGAGCCGGCGCACGGCGGACACGAAGCGCAGGTGCCCGGCGGTGGGTAGGTGCCGCGCGACGAAGGCAAGGCACAGGTGATCGATGTCTCGGATCTCGCGGTTGATCTCGAGGTCGCCGAGGATAGTGGCGTTGGCCAGGGCGCGGTCGTCGGTCAGGATTGCGCGCACGGCGTCGTCCAACGCGCGCTCGACCTTGTCGGCCACCTTGCGCACGCGCTCGCGAATCGTCTGCTCATCTTGCTCGATGCGTCGGTCGTAATGGGTCATCGTGGCCCTCCGTGGTGGGGGCTCAACGCGAACGGCGCCGAAGGTGTCGTAGGTGTCGTGCCAAGCTTCGTGCTCAGCCGCAGTCGACCGGCTCTGCCGGCGCGTAGCCCTTCTCGGCAATGATGCACTGTCCCTCCGCGCTGAGCACCCAGGCCAGATAGTCGCCGACAGCGCCCTGCGGCTCGCCGGCGGTATACATGAAGAGCGGGCGCGCGATCGGGTAGCTGCCGTCGATCGCCGTCTCGCTCGATGGCGTAATGCAGTTGCCGCTCGTGTCCACGACGCAGGGCATGTGCACTTCCGGGATGGCGTAGGCCAGGCCGCTGTAGCCGATGGCGCACGGCGTGTTCTCGACGAGATCGACGACGTCCTTGGAACCGTGCAGGTCGTTGGTCCCGAGTCGGAAGTCGCCGTCCTTGCCCAGCACGGTCTCCTGGAAATACTCGTAGGTGCCCGAGTTGTTCTGCCGGCTCACGACCACGATCTCGTCGCTGTCGCAGCCGGGAACGGTCACGCCGAGCTGGCTCCACGACTGGATTTCGCCGCCGTCACCGTAGATTCCCGCGAGTTGCGGGAGGGTGATCTCCGAGAGAGGGTTGTCCTCGTGGAGGAAGACGGCGAGGGCATCGTAGCCCACGATGTGCTCGATCGGCTCGATGCCGTTGGCGCGGGCCGCCTCGAGCTCGCTGTCCTTCATGGTGCGGCTGGCGTTGGCGATATCGACAGTGGCGTTGATCATGGCCGAAATGCCGGTGCCCGACCCGCCACCCGTCACCGCGACGGCGACGTCCGGGTTTACCGCACGGTAGTTCTCGGCCCACGCTTGGGCTACGTTGACCAAGGTGTCGGAGCCCTTGTTCTGGATGACGGTACGGTTGCCCGCGCCGCCGCACGCGGAGAGGGCGAGCGTCGCGGCGAACATCGTGGCGAGCAGGGTGAGCGAGGCTGCGCTGCGGTGGTAGGCCATACGGGGATGCAACTCCTCGAAATAGGGATGCCGCGATGGACAAGAGACGCGTGCACAAAGTGCACGTAGTTGTTGCAGGAACTGGTGCGTTTAGGACGCGCAGGATGTTGCGGTTGTGCTCCCCGCGCGTGCGGTTGCGCTCCAAGTGTGTCGTACGCACTGAATGGTACGGGGGCGCCACGCGATTTACTAGGCCGCAGGGTCGGAATCCGGTCTCGCCCTGTTGCTGCGTGTGAACCGGCCCGCGAAGGATGGTCTGCTGGACGACGCGGCAAGGGGAACGGCGGAAGGCGTCCGTGTCCCTAAATGCGGGCGGATCGCGTCCAGATACAGGTGGATCACTACCCATCAGAACGAATCGCACTCAGCATCGCACTCAGCATCCCGCAACACAGAGTCCGCCCACCATGCCGGCACAACCGCCGGCAGCAAGGGAGCCAACCATGTCTCGTACCATTCTCCGACTCGCTGCCTGGTCCGGCCTCGTGATCGGCCTCGCAGTAGTGCTCTCGGGAACTTCCGGCGCCGGTGTGTTGCTACCGGGCACGTCGCGTGTGCAGGCGCAAGACACCTACGCGCTCACCGTGCGCAACGGCAGCGGCTCCGGCGACTATGCGCCAGGCGCGCTGGTTCACATTTGGGCAAACCCGACCAATCACGGCGACCTGTTCCGCTGGTGGGCCGGCGATCGCGCCGCCGTGGCCGATATCTACGCGCCGCACACCGTCGTGCGGATGCCCGCTGCCGATGTGCTCGTGCGTGCCGAGCTCGAGGACTCCGCCGTATGGGCGCCCACGACGCTCATGCGCGACGGGGTCCGGATCCACGTCGAGGTGCCGGGCGACGGGGCCGCGACCGGTGGTTGGGTCGAACGCGTGGTCGGCGTCGTGTTTCTCGCCCACCGCGGCAGCGGCGAGGCGGAGGAATGGTTCAACGGCGACCGGCCCGAGCAACGCAACCTGACCCGCCAACTCGTGCACCACGGCTACGCGGTCGTCGCGATCGACAGCCTGAATCGCAGCTCCAATTCCTGGGACACCACGTGGCCCGCCGACGCCAACGACGACCTCGCGCGTGTGCGCGGCGCGCTCGAGGCGTTGACCGACGAAGGTATCCTCGACGCGGCCTGGCCGCGGGCGGCGATCGGCTTCTCGAACGGTGCCGGCTTTGCCGGGCTGCTCGCCGAGGCCATGGACTTCGACGTGGCCGTGCTCTACGGCAACGGTCTTCCTCCGGCCCTGGACGGCCTGATGGAATCGCCGACCTTGTTCGTCCTCGGAAGGCAAGACACCACCGGTGCCAACGAACGCGGACAGCAGTCGGCGGATGCGTTGGCGCGGCGCGGCATCCCGACGGACGTTGCCTGGTTCGAGCCGCAGCCGCTTCACCCCTTGCGGTTCTGGAGCATCCTCGGAACCCATCCCGGCCATAGCCGCGAGATCTACGACGACATTGCAAGCGGCGGCTACCTGGACGCCGGCGGCTTCCTGCGCGAGAGCCCCCGGCGCAGCGATTGGCGCACGGCCATCCGTGCCGCCCATCGGGACAAGGAAGGGGCGATCTACGAGCAGCTCCAGGTTGCCTACGCGGACCACACGCTTTCGGCCGAGGTCTTCCACACGGTGACGGAGTTCCTCGACGCGCGGATGCTTCGCCACACGCGCGGCAAGCCGACCCAACCGGCGCGCGCGCCCGACTTGGTGAGCGTGAAGGGCGGCTGCTGCGATGGTCCGGAGGATTGGAACGGCCGCGTGGCGATCTTCGCCGACCCGGATCCGGCTGGCAGCACCTTCGACCGCTGGGTGACCGCGGACGCCGACGCCGTCCGGCTGGACGAGCCGCGTGCGCGCAACACCTACGTGACGCTGCGCGCCTCCGGTTCCGTCTCTGCGACCTGGCGCTTTGCGGCGGGCTGGTCGCCGCAGACGATCGCGCTCGACGGCGGCGCCGTCCACGCCCACGTCCCGGCCGATCCCGTCGGCATCGTGATCGCGCTGCACGGTTCGGGAGGCAGCGCGGACGGCTGGGTGGAGCGCCAGCGCAGCGCGGAGAAGCGTCTCCTCTTGGACGACGCCGTCGCGCGCGGCTACGCCGTGCTCGTGCCGGAGAGCACGGACCGGCAAGCACGGCAGTGGGACACGACCTCGCCGCACCCCGGCAACCCGGACATCGCGCACGTGGCCGACGCCATCGCCCGCATGCGCGCCCTGCCCGCCGTGCCGGATGATCTGCCGGCCTTCGCGCTCGGCATGTCCAACGGCGGCGCTTTCGCCTCCATTCTGGCCGATGCGCTCGACCTATCCGCCGGCGCCGTCTACAGCGCGGGCGGTCGCCGCTCCGTGATGCGCGAGACGGACGTGCCCTACTTCTTCGCCTTCGGCATGCGCGACAGCCGGGTGGACACGATGCAGGCGGTACAGAACCACGAAACGCTCCTCGCGCGCGGCATCGCCACCGGCCTCTTCACGCTGCGCGCCACCCCGGTCTACGCAACACGGTTCGCCCGCGAGCCGGGGATCGACAACGCAACTTCGCGCCAGGTCCACGCGGCAATGGTCGATTCCGGTGTGCTCTCGCCTTCGTTCGTGCCGTGGAACTGGCTGTCCGGCGCCCCCAAGGCCTGGGATTGGTCCGCGGAACTACCCGCGCAAATCCAGCCCCTACGCAGCCGCGTGCAAGAACAACTCGACGTAAGCTGGGCCGACCATGTCTTCTTCGCGGACGCCAACGTCGCGGTCCTCGACTTCTTCGACGCCGCGCGCGGCGCGGGGCCCGTGGCGACGCCGACGGGTGCGCCGAGCCCGACGGCGACGGTGGTTGCGACGGCGGTGGCAACGGGGACGCCCGTGACGCCCGCTACGCCAGAGACGCCCGAGGTGACGCCCACCATCGACGCGCCGGATCGCGCGTCGGTGTACCTACCGTGGGCGCGGCGCGAGTGAGGTGGTGATCGCGCGCGCTCCGAGCCGCCACATCCAACAGCGTTTGAAAGCGTGCATTGCTACCGCTAAAATACACTGTAACTGCTGACAAACATGAAGGAGGCGGCCATGCGTGCACTCCAAGCCACCATTACCGAGCGAGGCCAGGTGACCATCCCCGCCGCCGTGCGGCGCCTGCTTGGTGTTGGGCCGCGCGACAAAGTTATCTTCCAGGTAGAAGAGTCTGGTGCGGTGCGCCTGATCCCGATGCGCTACACGGTCCAGTCCGCGTACGGTGCGATTGCGCCCATCGGTCGAGAAGACGATCTGAAGACGGTCTCGAAAGAGGCGCGCGAGGATCGAGCGGAGCAGATTGTCGACGACGCGCGCAGCGAGCAATGAGGTTCATCGACACCAACGTGTTCCTCCGCTATTTCACGGGCGACGACACGGATAAAGCCGCCGCCTCTCGGCAACTCATCGAGCGCGTGGAAACCGGCGAGGAGGAGGTCGTCACGACCGAGGCCATCATCGCCGAGATCGTGTTCGTGTTGCGCTCCAAGCGCCACTACAACGTGTCCGCCCCACAAGTTCGCGATCTCCTGGCGCCCATCATCGCCATGCCGGCACTTCTTCTTGACCACAAGAAGGTGTTCCTGCGTGCCCTCGATCTAATGGCGACCCACCCTACCCTGGACTTTGAAGACGCTCTTTGTGCCCTACACATGAAGCGTCAGGGGATAGCTACGATCTATTCCTTCGATCGCGACGTCGATCTCATCGACGACCTTGAACGTCTCGAGCCGGCTTCCGAGCTCGACTCGTGAGACCGCGTGCCCGATTCCACGTATCATCGTATCGCCTGCCGCTACCGTGGCAGCCAAACCGCTCCCGACGGCCGCGTTCCGAATCTTCTCGCGGCCCCCATCCAAGGAGGTCTGCGGCTTCGCCCCACCGCAGCGTCTCGAACCGGTCGCACCGTGCCATGCGCCACGTGCCGCCGTTTCGAGCCCGTCGTGGGTGCCCGCCGCGCCCATCATGCTATTCGTCTACCTCTTTGTCGGTTTCCTCATCGTGCTCGGTCTTGTCTTTGTCGGGCTGTACAACGGCCTGATCGGCAAGCGCAATCGCGTTGATGAGTCCCTTTCCAGCGTCGACGTCATGCTCAAGAAGCGCTTCGACCTGATCCCGAACCTGGTCGGCGCGGTCGACCGCTACATGGATCACGAGAGCGGCGTGCTGCGCGAGCTAACCGCCTTGCGCGCCCGCGCGATGACGGGCGATCTCAGCGCGGAAGAGCGCGCCGAGGTCGATCGCGCCACGAGCGCCGCCCTCGGCCAGCTGATGATCCAGGTCGAGGCCTACCCGGACCTCAAGGCCAGCGAGAACTTCCTGCAGCTGCAGGCCGCGCTCAACGAAATCGAAGAGCAGCTCTCCGCCGCGCGCCGCACCTACAACGCGGTGGTCACGGAATTCAACAACGCCATCGAGATGGTCCCGAGCAACATCGTCGCCGGCATGATGAACCTCGCGCGACGCCCGTACTTCGAGGTCGACGAAGGCGAGACCGCAACGCCGGACGTGGGGGCGTTGTTCGGCGACCGCACGTGATTGGACTTAGCCGCACGTGAGCGTCTCCAAGCGCGGGCAGCGTGGCAACCTGCCCGCGCCGGCCCTGGCGGCCGCGTCCGAGGCGCTTGCAATGCTGGCGCCCGATCTCGAGGATCTCGCCGCTCAGCACGCGGTGGTGCGCGCGAAGGCGCTGCGTGTTTTGGGGGTCTTACTGGCCGTGGGGGCCCTCGTGGCCGTGATCCTCTTCGGATTCGTGATCGCGCAATCCTTTCCGTTTTTCTTCGTTATCTTCGGCCTGGTGGTCACGGCGATTATCGGCAGCGGGATCTGGGCGTTCGCCGTCGGGCCGGCGCACAAGGAATACCGTGCCTCTTTCAAGGAGCGCGTGATTGGCCGGCTCGTTTCACGGCGCTATCCCGATGCCGCGTATTCGGCGGAGGACGGAATCGCGATCGAGGACTTCCGGGCGAGTGGCTTGTTCCGACAGGCGATCGATCGCTACGACCACGAGGACTTGATTGCAGGGCGTCTGGGAAAGACGGACTTCGAAGTCTCCGAGGTGCAGGCCTTGTACAAGACCGAGAGCACCGATAGCGAGGGCAACACGACTACCCATTGGCACACGATCTTCCAGGGGCTGTTCTTTGTCGGTGACTTCCACAAGCACTTCCAGGGCGTCACGGCGGTCGTGCCGCAATCCGGTAGCTTCGGTGCGCGTTCGGCGATTCGCGGGCGCTTGAAGCGCGACCATCCGGCGGCCAAGACCTTCGAGGACGTTCGGCTCGAAGACCCGGACTTCGAAGATGCCTTCGCCGTGTTCGGGAGCGATCAGGTGGAAGCGCGTTACCTGCTCTCAACGAGCCTGATGCGACGCCTTCTGGACTTCCATGAACTGATTGATCGCCGGCTGTGGTTGTCGTTCGTCGGTGATCGGATGTATCTCGCGATCGAGAACGACGAGGACAGCTTCGAGCCGCCCTCCATCTGGTCGCGCGACGCCACGATCGATGTCCACGATCTCGCGACCTACTTGGCCGAGATCGGCCTCGCCGAAGACATCGTGGAGGGCCTCGCGCTCAACACGCGCGTGTGGTCGAAGGTGTAGGTAGCGCCCGGATGCCGTAGTTCGTAGGGATGTCGCTCGTGACGGTTGAAGAGACGAACGTTGCGACAGCGTGCGACCCGGCGATTCGCGACAGCGTTCCTCCTGACGAGTATCGTACGGACCAGGCATGCGCTCGCAGGCCTGGGCGACGCATAATGCGGTGGCGCGCGCCTGCACGCGTGCTCACCCACTGCCGGTCCAAGAGGATGCGATGATGCGAGTCCCCGTTTACGCCGCGCCTGCCGCAGCCCTATGCGGCTTCCTCTTCGCCTTCACCGTCATCGCCCTACACAGCCCGGCCTCGCACGCGCGCCGGCGTGGGATGGTGGGCTACTCAGGCAACCCCGCCACGAACGACGGCGAAGACTGCACGGCCTGCCACCTGGGCGGCTTTCCGCCCAAGGTGACGTTGGAGGGCCCGTCGTTCGTGCCGCCCGGCGCGCAGCGCGTGTTCACGCTCACCGTCGCGGAGGGCCAGCTGCTCGCGGCCGGGCTTGATGTCTCGGTCACCGCGGGCTTTCTCCAATCGCTAGGGCCCGACACGCAGGTCTTGGAGGGCGAGCTGACCCACTCCAACCCCAAGATCGTGAACCCCGACACGGGCGCCGCGACGTTCTCCTTCGCGTGGACGGCGCCGATCGGGGAAGGCGCCGAGGTGACGATGTATGGCGCGGGCAACTCCGTGAACGGCGACACCACCCCGGAGGGCGACGCCCCCTCGCTGGTGGTGAAGCAGGTGCTCGTCTCTCGCTCCGGCCCGCCACCGACTCCGGCGCCGACGGCTACGACGCTCCCGACGGCTACGCCCGTAGCGGCGACCCCGACCGACTCGCCCACGAGCACGCCGTCGCCGACCGAGACGCCCGGCGCGACCGAAACGGGCACCGCCACGCCGACCGGCGAATCGAGCGCCACGCCGGCTATCGAGCCGACGGCCACACCCGGATGGGCCGCGTGGCTGCCGTGGTTGGCGCGCGAGGCAGGGCTGCGCTGATCGGGGCGGTCGCGGTGGAAAAGCGCAGGCCACTAACAATTCCCGTAGCCGGCGCGATTGGAATGGTCGCCGCGATACGTATGGCCGGCGCGTTCGACGTCCTCGTCCGGGAAGATCGTGGAGCTCGCCCCTAGCGCAGCGTCCCCGCGATCCCGCGCACCTGGGCATGCAGCGCCGCAAGCTCGCGTGCGACGCGCAGCGGCTCGTCGAGCCGGTCCAGATCCACGTGGCTGAACACGGTGAACACCGTGCGGCGCTGCACGCGTGCGCCCAGGGCCGACGCCAGCGCGTCGGTCTCCACGTGCGGGATCAGGGTGTCGCCGGTGTCGCTCATCACGAAGACGGGCGCACGGACCGCGGCGGCGCGGGTGGTAGGCGAGAGGGTGGCCAGCAGGGCGCGGTCCTTGGCAGGCAATGCCTCGAGCAGGGCGAGGGAGGTCGGGTAGTCCGGGTGGTTGAGTAGCGCGAGGACGGTGTGTGCGCGTGGCGAGAATGTGCGGCCCAAGGCCTCGTCAACATCCGCGGGCGGCACGCCCTGCACCACCGACAGCTCGACCGCGCGTCGTTCGTCCTCGTCGAGCAGGGACAGCAGCTGCTCGCCCACGACCTCGCGCGCCAACGTGTCGGGCGTCCACGGCACGACCGCGCCGTCGTCCATGTAGCTCTCGCTTGCCACGGAGGCCACGAGCCGCGCGAGATCGTGGTAGCCGCCGAACCAGCCCAGCACCGCGACGTCGTCAGCGATGCGTGGGTCGCCGGCGGCCAGCGCGCTCAGCGAAGCGCCGACGCAGAGGCCGAAGAAGCCGACGCGTGCGGGGTCGACCGAGGGGAGAGCCGCGAGCGTGCCGTGCGCCGCAACCATGAAGTCGATCTCGTCGGGTGTCACGCGGCGCTGCTCGAGGTTGGGGCTGTAGGGCACGAAGGCCGCCACGCCCAGGCGGGCCAAGCCGTCGCCGAGGCTCACGACGCGCGGGTCGTTGCGTCCGGCGGGCGTGACGCCGAGCGCGATCACGAGCCCGGGGTGAGGGCCGGGGCCGGCCGGCAGATACAGCTCGCCGTCCCAGCCGGAGCTGTTGTCCGTATTGTCGCTGTTGTGGGTGTTGTCGGTGGGTCGAAGCTCGCTGTCGACGGCCGAACCGGAGCCTTCCGTTGCGGCTGCCTGTACCGATGCTGCCGTGCCGGCTTCGAAGCGGACCGTCCTGCGCTCCGGCGACCGCGTGACCCACATGAGCGGCCGCGCCGCGACCGAAGGCACGAGATCGGGCAGGAAGAGCGCGACCCCGATGGCCTGGCGCGATGCGGGGAGCAGCAGCATCCCGACGAGCAAACCGGTGATGGTGGCTGCTAGGGCGGGACCAATTCTCCGGCGGCTTCTTCCGCTACCGCGGCGACCGGCGCGTCGCAACCGTCCCCCGCGGCCGGACCCAGCCTGCCGCTCCGTCAGCAATCCTCGCGGTCTTGCTTCCATTGACGGAACAAGCCGAGCAGCTTGGCCCTGGTCTCGGGCGCCGGCGCCGAGCCGCGTAGGGCCTTGATCGTGTCGATGGTGTGCTGCATCTGATCGAGGTAGTTGTGGCAGCCGCCGCATTCGCCCAGATGCTTGTCGATCAGCAGCCGGTCATCCGGCGTGAGATCGTCGTCGATGTACGCAGTCATGGACTCGGCCAGCTTGCGGCACCTGAGGTGATCGTGATCTTCGTGACTCATGCGTTCACGCCCTCCCTTCGTGCGAGGTAGTTCTCAAGTGCCTGTCGGACCTTGACGCGCGCTCTGTGTAGCAATACGCGCTGATTGGTCTGACTTACGGCCAACTCGTTACGAACCTCGTCGGAGGACCACCCATCGATATCGCGCAAGGTGATGACCATCCGTTGTCGTTCCGGTAGCTCCGCGATGGCTTGCTCGACCACCTTGCGCGCCTCGTGCTGGAGGAGCCGATCCTCCAATCCGATCCAGCTTTCGGGGGCGGCCGACCACGCGCCGGCCCACTCATGACCTTCGGGTAGGAACATGCCGGGGTCCTCGCCGCTCTTCTCATCGTCGACGGGGCCGAGCATGGAGAAGGAGATCGTGCGCTTCTCGCGCTTGCCTCGGGTCTTCGCGCGGTTGGTGACGATGCGGAAGATCCAGGTCTTGAGCGCGCTACGGCCCTCGAATCGCTCTATGCCGCTGAGCACGCCGAGCCAGGCTTCCTGCACGACCTCTTCGGCCGTGGGACGATCCGCGACGTACATCTGCGCCACGCGCACCATGGTCTCGTGGTAGCGATCCACGAGGGTTGCAAAGGCCTCCTCGTCGCCGGCGCGCAGGGCGGCGATGAGCGCTGCTTGCTCGACGTCGGTGGCGCCGTTGTCGGTGTCGGCCGCCGCCGGGGTCGCGGTCGGGGTCGGCGATTGTGGTTCGGTCACGGTGGTGGTCCTTCGCCGTCGCATGGGGGGCGGTTCGGGCGGCAAGTAGGGTAGACCGTCCGGGTCTGGTTTCCGAACCGCACCGGGAGGCTTTCGGTTCGATCCGAATGTGGTGGAACGTCGGCCGTGGAACGTCTCTTGCCAACCATCCCCTCATCGCTCGCTCATACGTCTATGCCGTGGGGCAGCGCATCCTGCGCGACGAGCCTGCTTCCGCGCGGAGGATGGTGATCCGGGTTCCACGGTGGCACACTGGAGACCGTGCGCGAGACGAATATGCACCCCGCCGCCATTCGGAGGCCTGCCATGCATCGACCCCTTCTCCCGCCTTCGCGGCCCGTGCGCCGCCGCCTCGCGGTCGTCGGGCTGCTTGCGGCGATGCTGGCCGCCGCGGGCGTAACGGCGCCGCCGCCGACCGTCTGGTCCGCGCCCGCGCCGCAGAACGACGCCCCGATCGCGGATAGCGGCCTCTCTTGGAACGCGAAGCCCTTGTTCGGCGGCAACTACGAGCACGAGTCGTGGACCGGCGTGGCGGTGAGCCTGAACAACGACGGTCCTGCGCGGGACGTCGAGCTCGTGATAGAAGGCACCGGTCAAAACGTCGACTATCGTACGTCCGTCGAGTTGCCCCGGGGCGCCCGCAAGGAGCTCATCCTGCCCTTCCTGCCCTCGCGCTACGGCGGGGGGGCGATCTATCTCGAAACCCAGGGACGGCAGAGAGAACAGCGCCGGCTCACGTTGGACGGCGAAGACGACCTCTTCATGATCCTCGTAATCGGCGACGATGATCCGCGTCTCGTCGGCCTCGAAGGCCTGGCGATCGCCACGGGTCGCGTGAACAGCCCCGCCCGTATCGTGCGCGAACCGGCGAAGAACTTACCCGACCATCCCCTGCTCTTCGATGCCATCGAGCACGTGATCGTCGCAGACAGCCTTGCGGGCGCGACCGAGGCGCAGCGGCAAGCGCTCGTCCAGTGGGTCCGGCTTGGTGGACAGGTCACCGTTCTCGGCGGCACGCGCGGCGCCGAAGCCACGGCAGGACTGCCACCCGAGTTGCGGGCGGCCGAGTCGGCGGGCGTGGAGATCGTCCCCGGGCTCCAATCCTTGGGGCGCTGGGTGGCGAGCGGTTCGATGGGCACTGAGGATCTCGCCCGTCCCGCGACCGTCGCCCGGTTGAGGCCGGTGGACGGCGCCACCGTCGAGGCGACGTTTGAGGAGCAGGATTCGGGCGAGGGAGCGATAGCCGAGATATTGCGCGAACAGCAATCCAGGGAAGAGTCCGAGAATGAGGAAGGACAGGCTGCCGCGGAGGACGACGGCGCGTTGGAAGACGAGGTCGCCGGGGATGAGGCCGCCGAGAATGAGGTCGATGGGGGCGCTCCGGAGGAGTTCGCGGCGGCAACCTTGCGTGGCGAAGAGCTGGCCGACCTCCCGCTCATCGTCAAGCGGGACGTGGGCGACGGTGTGGTCGTGGCCCTGGCCGTGGATCCAGGGGTGCCGCCGCTTCGAGGATGGGCGGGCGACGAGACGATGTGGATGCGGTTGCACGTGGAGCGTCCTGGTAGTGTGCACCAGGCGCTCGTTGATGAGCGCTTCATGCCGCAGAGTTTGGCCGCGGCAGCCGGAATTGAGCGGCAGTCCGGGCTGCCTTCGCCTATGGCGCTCTTCCTGGTCCTCGCCAGCTACGTAGTCGTGGTCGGGCCGATCAACTACATGCTCTTACGATCCCGGCGTCGCTTGGATCTAGCGTGGGTGACGATACCCGCGCTGACCTTGGCCTTCACCGGCTTGAGCTACGCCTTCGGGTTGTGGTTGCACGGCGGCACGCTGCAACAGACGCAATATTCGGTGGTTCGCGTTCCCGTCGGTGGCGGCGTCGCCCACGTCCAGGGTTGGGTCGACCTCAGCTCGCCCGCGAGCAGGGACTACGACTTCGACCTGGACGGCGCATGGGCGCACCCTCTGCGTAGTGAGGGACGCAGCGTCCCCCAGGCCGGCCAGATGCAATTGATCTTCGGCGGCGACGGCGCATTGCGCGATCTGAGCGTCGCGCAATGGTCGAACGGCGGCTTCGCGTTTGAAGCGGTCGTCCCATGGCCGTTTGTCGAGGAGGTCGCCGGCGACGGGCTCAGGTTCAGCGAGCAACAGAGAAGTTTGTCAGACGTCCAAGGCACGGTCGGCTCGCCCTTCGATCGCCCTGTTGACGGTGCCTATCTGTTTTATGGTCCGCGATCCATGCCGCTGCCGGCGTGGTCTGGTTCGGGACGAATCAACGTGGAGGGCGCGATCGGTCAGGTGCCCAACTCGTACACGTTCGCCGGCGATAGGCCCGAACGGCGTCGCCTAGCCTCGGCGTTCTACGATCCGCAGAACGGGTACTACGGGAATCCTTCTACTTCCAGAAGGTTGTTGGGCTCCTCTCGATTCGCTCCGAGCGAAGCCGTGCTCGCCGGCTGGTCCGACGATCCACCCGTGACCATCGGTATCGAGCGACGTCGCGCGGCGGTCGATCGGCCGACGTTGCTGCTCGGGCGCGTACCGATCGAAGGGCAGGGCCGGACGATGCGGTCCCGTGGCGGCAACGGGGGAGGTGGGTCGTGAGCGCACTAGCCATCGAGACCCGCGGCCTCACCCGCCGCTTCGGGTCCAAAATCGCGGTGCAGAAACTGTCTCTCGAGATTCCGCGAGGAAGTGTCTTTGGGCTGATCGGCCCCAACGGTGCGGGCAAGACGA
>JAJCYU010000178.1 GCA_029262755.1 Anaerolineae bacterium | reverse complement strand
CGGATCGCCGGCGGCGCAACTGATATGGTCCTCGAGGCGCAGGCCCCTAGCGCGTTCGAGGCGACAAACTAGCCGTCGCCCACCAGCTCCTGCACCCGAACGATCTCGTTGCGCAGTTGATCGAGGAATACGGGTCCTGGCGTATCCATCACAGAAATCATCCGGTTCCGTTCCGGGGTGGCGATCCATAAGCCATCGGCGGTCACCAGGAGCCGTTGCACGGGATAACCGTAGTAATGCCCCGGCCCGTGTGCAGTATCTTCGGGGTCTTCGATGAGGAAGAAGAGGTACCGGTTGCCTGGCTCCGGGTGATCGTGGCGCCAACCGCCGTATTCGACGATCGCATGCATTTCGTTGTCGGGGTGTGAGTCGGATACGACGAGCGTATCCCCGACCTGGACCTGCGGGCCGCCCTTGAAGACCTCGGTGACCGTGACCTCCATGTGTCGCGTGTACCAGAAGGAGGTGGGCAGAGCGACCGGGCTTTCCGGGAATTCGTGCGCGCGGGTCCTGACGGTTCGCGGTAGCTCCGCGCCAAACGTGGCGCTGACGATCACGTCGGGGTCCCAAGCCAAGTCCGCCCAGTTGCAGCAGCTGACGATGTCATTCATCACGTCATCGCTGGTGTAGCGCGTCGAGGTCGGCTTCGGTTCCCACGTCGGCAGGGGCGTGTGTGCGTCGACCTCCGCCACGTAGGTCGCCCGCGCGGTCGCCCGCTGCGCTGGGGAGAGCACCGGTCGCGCGGGGATGGCCGTCGCCTGCGCGCGGATGTGCGAGGCAGCGGGTGGCGCCTGCGCGGCGCGAGGTGTCTGCGTCGCTGCTGCGAGGAGCTCCGACGGTCCTTGTTTCGCGCAACTCGCGATGCCGGGTGCGGCAAGCGCGACGAGCAGGAGCAGGCGTCGCGACCACAGATGGACGTGGGGAACTGAATGGCGAACGGGCGGGAGTTGGTTCATGCGCAAGGATCCGATCGGTTGGGGGTGGTGGGCTCCGAGGCACCGTATCTATAGGCGCTATCACTGAACACAGCGTGAGAGATGAGAGCACGGACCGGTTCGTGCATGGAGATCACCGCAGCGCATCGGGATTTCTCGGCGGCGTGAGCGGTGAGCGGTGGCGCCGATCTCGGCGCTCGCTGTGGTCCCTCTCGAAAAGTCTATATTACTCCCGGGTTATATAACCAGGAGCTTATATTGGGATTTCGAGAGGGACCCCGCAGCCCGATGTTGAGGTCGAGTCGCGGGTACGGGCCGCCCTCAGCCCATCCAAAAACCCTTGCGGTGGGACACGCCGAGGACCTTGCGGCACTTCGAGCAGAAGTAGACGTATCGCTTGCCGAGCGTGCTCTGGAGCACGCGCGTCCAAACGGTCTCGAGGCTCTCGGAGCAATGTGGGCAGAGGGGCTCCAAGTCGGGCTGGTCTACGGTCCTGATCATCACGGCAAGGCTCCTGGGGTGCGGTTGGATCCTGCGACTGATGCTGTCTACGCGGCTCCGTCCACAACGATTCGCCCGCCCTCCAGCCGCCACTGTTCCGTCGCGAACGACCGGACGAAGTAGCGGTCGTGGCTGACAGCGAGCACCGCGCCGTGGAACTGCGCCAACGCGTGCTCGAAGCGCTCGCGCGAGGGGATGTCGAGGTGGTTGGTGGGCTCGTCGAGCAGGAGCAGGTTGCTGCCTCCGGCGACCAGTAGGGCCAGCGCCAAACGGGCGCGTTCGCCGTAGCTGAGGGTGCCGGCGCGGCGTAGGGGTGCGTCGCCGGTGAAGAGGAAGTGGTGCAGCAAGTTGCGAGCGTCGGTCTCGGATTGGGGCGCGACCTCTTGGATGAGCTCCAAAGCGCTACGCGTTGGATCGAGGGTCTCCTGCTCTTGGGCCAGATAGCCCGGCACGACGCTTGCGCCGAGCACGCAGCGGCCCGCGTGCGGTGCGAGCTCGCCGCGGATCGTGCGTAGGAGGCTGGACTTGCCCGAGCCGTTGGCGCCCACAACGGCGATCCGCGCGCCGGCCTCGATGCGGAGATCGACGCCCTCGATTAGCGGTGGGTGGCCGGGGTAGCCGACCGCCAGCCGCTCGAGCGTGAGGACGGAGGAGCCCAGGTGCGGGCGTTGGCCCCAGTCCACCTTCATGTCCCAGGCTCGGCCGGGCTTGTCCACGCGCTCCTCGGCCGACATATAGCGGTCCAGCTTCTTCTCGCGCGAGATAGCCTTCTTGGCGACCTTTTTGGCCAGACGGCGAACGTTCGGTTGGTTGGGCTTCGTGGTGATCTCGACGTGGCGCGCTTGTTCCTTCGTACGGTGGATATCGCTGCGCATGCGGCGGATCTCTTCGTTCTGCTCGCGCCAGGCCTGCCACTGCTTGCGCCGCATGGTGTCCAACGTCTCGGTGTAGGCGCTGTAGTTGCCGACGAAGACCGAGCCGGCTTGCGTTTCCGGATCGATCGCCAGGATGCGGGTGCAGACGCGGTCGAGGAAGAGCCGGTCGTGGCTTGCAGTGACCACGGCGCCGGAGAAGCCGACCAGCCAGTCTTCGAGCCACGCGAGCGCGTCCGTGTCGAGGTGGTTCGTCGGCTCGTCGAGGAGCAGGACACGGGGCTCGCCGAGCAAGAGCCGGGCGAGGGCGAGGCGTGTCTTTTCGCCGCCGCTCAGGCTCGTCGCGAGCTGGTTCGGGTCGAGACGGTCGAGCTCGAGACGGGCGAGGAGCGAGGGCAGGCGATCGGGCGGGGCCGGAACGGTGAACTCTTCGAGGGCTTCGTCGTAGCGTGCTTGCAGCACGCGATCGTCAGGACGCTCCGCCAGATGGACCGCGAGCCGCTCCAACTCCGCCACGAGTTGCGGCGGCGGACCGGCCGCGCGCTCGATCACCTCGCCGAGGCGAAGGCCCGGCTCGGGCTCCCAGCCCTGGGCCAGGTAGCCGATACGCTGCGCCATGGCGCCGGCGACGGTGCCGCGCTCGGGATGGACGCGCCCCGCCACCGCTCGCAGCAGCGTCGTCTTGCCGCAGCCGTTCGGCCCGACCAACCCCAGGCGATCGCCGGGGTTGAGGTCGAAGCTCAAGTCTTGGATGAGGGTGTGCTCGCCAAAGGACAACTGGATGCCATGCGCAGACAACATGCGCGTCTCTCCTGGGCCGGTGGCCACGAAGCCTATGCGCGATCCAGCAGCGCGGGTCGTGGCCGAACGGAAGCGGCGGAGTCGATCAGCGGCCGTGGAGCGGCCGATCGGGCCGGCAGGAGAGGTCTAGAGCATCGTCCTTTGTTCACCTCGTACATGTGGGTTCGCGTCGGAGCTGCGCGAACGGAGCGGGCGGAAGAGTAGCAGAGTGAAGGGAAGAGCGGGAGGGGCAGAGCGGCCAACGAGATCGTCCGGGGAGGAGATCGGGGACCCAAAACCCGACGAGTTTTCGCCCGACCGATGAGTTTCGCGCGCGTGCCCGTCTATACCGCGTGAAGAGCAGAGAGAAGGCGCGAACCGCGCGTCCCCCAAGGAGATTCCGTGAGCACATCGATTCAATGGCCCGTCCTACTCACCGTTCAGGGCGATATGCTGCCCAGCACGCTGGAAGAGATGCGCGTCCTGCACAACCAGACCGCTGGTTCGCCGCAGGGGATCGCCGCGGCGCGGTCGCTCGGCGATCTCAGCCACATGGTCTATGCGCCCATGTCGGCCGGCCCGAGCACGGGGGGCGGGGCAGGCAAGCTCATGTTCCTCGACGTGTGGGCCGACCCGCAGGGCATCATGGACTTCTTCGCCAACGAACAAGTGGTGCAGCAGGGCACGAAGCTGTTCAGCGCGCGGGAGGCCAACATCTGGATGAACGCGGAGGGGTCGTATTCCTACCACCTGCCCGTGCCGCGCAGCCGTCCCGATCGCTATCTTGCGATGGTCCGGGGAGAGATCGGGTCGCCCGACGAGGCGATCGCGAAGTTCCGCGCGGCAGATATCAACGCGCAGCGCGATGCACGCCGACGCGGGTTGATCTCGCACCAGATGTTCGTCAAGATGAACCCGCCGGGCAGCGACGCTCCGCTCGAGCTGCTGGGGCTCGACGTCTGGCATGACCGCGATGGCATGAACGAGCACTACGGCGACGCGAAGCACAATTCCGTCATGCGCGAGGCCTTCACCGCAGCGCCGACGTCCGGCATCTGGGAGCCCGCGGCAGGGGAGTGGTCCGAATGGTAAACGCCCGAACGCCACGCCGTTGACGACGCCTAACGATCCACGCTTGCCCGCCTGGAAGCGCTCGACGGAAGCTCGGCACGACCAAGACCGGTTGCGCTTCGAGGAGACGTCTGCGCTCCAGGCGGCGAGTGAGGGCGATGAGCACGCTTTCGCATCGCTCATGGAGCCCTATCGGCGGGAGCTGAGCGCACATTGCTACCGGCTCTCCGGCTCGCTCCACGAGGCCGAGGACTTGCTTCAGGAGAGCATGCTCAAGGCGTGGCGCGGGCTGCCTTCCTTTGAAGGCCGCTCGAGCCTGCGAACGTGGTTGTTCAAGATCACCACGAACGTGGGGATCGACGCGCTCGAGAAGCGGCGGCGGCGCGTGCTGCCGATGGATCTCGGACCGGCGACGCCCGCGGCCGAGATGCGCGAGCCGCCACGCTTGGATCCCATCTGGATCGAGCCCTGGCCGGACGAGGCCGCCGAGATCGCGGCCGCTACGCCGGAAGCCCAATACTCGCAGCGGGAGAGCGTGGCGCTCGCGTTTCTGGTCGCCCTTCAGCTGCTGCCGCCCAAGCAGCGCGCCATCTTGCTGCTACGCGACGTAGTCGGCTATCGCGCCGCCGAATGCGCAGACTTGCTCGAGCTGTCCGTCGCCGCGGTCAACAGCGCGCTGCAGCGGGCGCGCGAGACGGTTCAGCGCCGAGCAGGCTCCTTGGCTGACAGCGCGCCCTCGGCCGATGACGACGTCACCGCCGCGCTCCTCGCGCGCTACATGGCGGCGTGGGAAACGGCCGATGTGGACGCGCTCGTGGCCTTGCTGCACGACGATGCGACCCTCGCAATGCCGCCGCTGCCAGAGTGGTTGCTCGGAGCGCAGCAGATCCGCGCATCCCTGGCCGCGATGGTGCTGATGCCGGCCATGGCAGGCACGTTCCGCATGCTGCCCACGCGCGCCAACGGTCTGCCTGCGTGCGCGCTCTACCACCGGTCCGAGCCCGCGGGGCCGTTCCTGCCCTACTCGCTCCATCTGATCGAGATCGTCGACGGTCGCATCGCCGCGATGGTCGCCTTCCTCGACGGCTCGCTGTTTCGGCATTTTTCGTTGCCGGCCGCCCTTGAGTACGGTGCGAGCGAGAGCCCGCCCGATGGATAATGTGGGTCCGACCTGCGCCGGATTGCCGGCAAGCTGAGCCCCAACGGAGGGGCTATCGACCCGGTGCTGCACCCGTTGGCCCCTTCACGTCCAGGTCGTCGAACCACGCCTGGTAGGGAGAGTTCTTGACCAGGTAGCGGTTGAAATCCGGCGCGCCGTCTTGCCACCAAACGGGGCCGCGTTCGCCGAGGGCGACCTTGGCCGCGTGCACCCCGCGGCGGGCCTCCTTCTCCGCCGCTGCGTCGCCGGCGCGTTTCGCGTGGCCCACCGCGGATCGGTGGCGCATGAGCTCGCCCACGAGCTTGCGGCGCTCGTCCTCGGGAATCGAGGGGTCGCTTCGGCGCCAGAGGCGTCCGCGTACGACGAAGTAGCGGCCGTCGGGGGTTACGGGGTAGCGCACGACACTGACTCCAAAACCATGGTTCGCGTCGCGGTCTGCGAGCCCGCGTGCGGGGCTACGCTACCGCCGAAACGCGTCGATCGCCACCATGGTCTCTTGCCAATCGCCGTCGAAGCGCACGCCGCGGTCGTCGACGTAGACCTTGGCCGGGGGCTTGTGCTCGCAGACATCGTCGACCTCGATGCCGTGCTGCTTGAGCCAGGCGCGGACGGCATCGCGTCCCTCCTTGTTGAAGCAGCGGGCCGAGTGGACGACGATGCGGTAGCGCTTGCGCAGGCGGGCAACGGCCTTGTCGGAGCCGTGGATGGGCGGGTCGGGGATGTTCGCCTCGCCCTGCCAGCCGGAGACGTAGGAGTGGAGCACGCCGTCGAAGTCGAGGCAGATCGTCTCGATGGCCGGCTCCAGGCCGATGGCCACGAGCACCTCGGGCTGCGCCTGACCGATCTCGAGGATGCGGTCGATGGCGCCGTGTCCCTCGAGCCAGGGCTCGTCCTCGGCCGGGTCGTCGTTCCAGACGCGGGTGTAATGGGCGCGGCTGTGGTGGCGGCCGGGAAGCCGCAGCCAGCTGCCGTAGGCCTTGGCGCGTAGCTGCTTCGGGAAGGTCTCGGGCATCTGGTCCAAGCCGCGCATCTCGTAGTCGGCCACGAAGCGTTTGAGGAAGTAGTAGACGCTCTCGGTGGTCATGGGCTCGGCGAAGAGGACAAGCAGGTGGAAGCCGCCGCGGCCGTTGGAGTCCATGAGCAGGGGGTCGAGGCCCATCTCGCGCAGCGCGTTCCACCAGTGGAGCGCCGCGGCAAAATTGCCCTCCGGCGTGACGGAATCGTCCAGCGAGTCGTGCAGGTCGATGTCGATCGCCATCCAGCGCGAGCTGCGGTGAGCGCTCATGCTGTGTAGGCCGAGCGCTTCGCCTTCCTTCTTGGCCTGAAAGTGCTTCACGAGCGAGCTTTCCTGCAAGAAGATCTTGCCGCGCTCCTGCTTGAAGGGCGCCGTGATCGCGTTGTGCACTACGCCGTCCGCGTCGACCTTGCGCTGCTTGAAGTTGAGGTAGCGCCCCCAGACATCCGTCCGGTTGACCAAGGCGCGCATCGCCCAATGCCCGAGCTCGCCGGCCCGCTCGCGCCACTGGTCCGCGATGATTGAGAGATGATCGCTCATCCGTCGGCCTTGGGTGCTTTGGGCTTGCGCTTTGTGGGGGGCTTGGGCTTGGAATCGGACGTCGCGCTGGGCTTCTCGCCGGACTTGGTCTTGGACTTCGCCTTCGGTTTGGCGGCGGGCTTCTTCGCCGCACCGTCCGTCTTCGTTTTGCCTTCGCTCTCGCTCGCGACCCCGCCACCACCACTGCCCGCGTGGCGGACCCAGCCGCCCTTGACGGCCTTGTCGAGGAGTTCGTCCCACAGGTCGTCGATCTGTTCGCGTGAGCTCGAGACGCGGATGTCGCGGTTGAGGGGGGTCTTGCGGTTGGGGCTGTAATCCGTGTAATGGACCACGTAGCCGGGGAACTCCTCCTCGCTTTCCTTGTTCGTCTTCCACATCACGAGCTTGCGCACCATGAGCGCGCCCTTGAGCTCCTTGGTGTAGACCTCGCGGCGCAGGATCGTGCTGCTTTGGGGGCGCAGCCCGCCCGCCTCCTGGTCGGAGAGCGGGACCTCGACGACGTCGGCGATCTGGCGGATCGAGGCATCGTCCGGGTGGGCCTGCTTGTCCTCGCGCCGGCGGACGAAGCGCGGCGAGATCACGCTGGCCAGCGGGAGGCGGCGGATCACGCGGTAGGTGTCGGCGGGCGCGTCCCAGTCCAGGACCATGCGGTTGATGGGGCCGCCGCGGGTGGTCTTGGCCAGGATGCTCAGGCCCGTGATCTCGATGACCCAGGACGGCCGTACCATCTGGTAGGCGACGTGGGCGGTGTTGACGGCCGCGTAGTCGCTTTCGACGACCAGCTCCTTGAGCTGCAGCAGAAAGTCGCGGCGCTGCTCGTCGGTGAAGCCGCCGCCCACGCGGGTCAGCAGGTGGGTCGAACCGTCCTCGCGCAGGACGCCGACGAGCAGGTCGTGCAGCATGCCCTCGCGGTCACCCTGGCCCTCGCTAAAGCCGACGACCACGACGTCCAGCGTGTGCTGCGGCTTGATCTTGTACAGGCCGCCCCTGTCGCCGCGTACGACGATGCCCTCGCACTCCTCGCCGTTCACCCAGGTCTTGTACAGTTCCTCGATGCCGCGCGCGTCCTGCACCCACTGGCCCTCGACCGGCGCGATGCGCTCGCCGCCACCGACGAGCTCCTCGATCCGTGCGCGCGTTTCGCGCAGAGGCTGCGTCCAACGCTCGCCGTTGACCGACATCAGGTCGAAGACCGCAAAGTGCGCGCGGTCCAGATCGTCCTGGCTGCCCGGGGTGCGAACGGCGGAGATCACGTCATGGATGCGCGCCCGCATCCCGTCGTCGCGCTCGATGTGCAGCTCGCCGACGAGCATCGCCTCCAGCAGGCCTGCCTCGTCCAGACGCTTCGCCGCCTCCTCGATCCACGGCAGGCCGATGCGCACCGTGCCGCCGGAGTTCACCGAAACCGCCTCACCGTGGTTGTAGAGCAGCACCGTGAACTCGCCGTCGAGCTTGCGGCTGACGTGGTACTCGCTGGTCGCGATCTTGCGCCGGATGTCGGCCGGGTCCAGCGGGATCATCCGGGCGCTCAGCTGGCGCCGGTAGTCCTGCACGCGGCTGAAGAGCACCGTCTCCACCAGCGCCGTGGACTGTGCGGTACCGTAGGCGCCCATGCGGACCTTGATGCGGCCCGGATCGACGAGGTTCGCGCTACCCATTGTCGGCGTCCCCGTCCCCGCCCTCGTCCCCGTTTTCATCCTCGTCGCCGGGCTCGGGCGCCTTGAGCTCTTGCATCGACAGGTGCAGCACGAGCAGGTAGCGGTCGCCGTCCGTGCGCCCTTCCAGGAAGCCGCGATGGGGGATGCCGCCGTTGCGCACGATGAGCGGCTGGTTCGACTTCGGGCCGGCGCCCACGAGCATGAGCGCGTCCTTCTCCTCCAGCTCCTTGGCCATCGCGTAGAGGAAGTCATAGGTCAGGCCGTTGACGTGGGTCAGCTGCAGCCGGGCGGAGAAGACGAAACGACGGCAGGCCTCGGCCTTGTCGATCATGCGTCCGCTCCAGAGCAGCGGGTCCGGCGCCGCGATGTTCTGACGTACGCGGGCGCGCGGCCGGCGCTCACGCTCGGTGCCGTCCGGGTTGCGGATGATCTCCACGTGCTTCACCCGGTGGGCCATCTCGCCGTGCTGGTCGATGTACACCCGCGACGTCTCGGTCAGGAAGGAGCCGAAGGTCTCGATGTCGAGCTCGGGGTCGCCCGTGACGAGCGCCTGCGCCACGGCCTCGGGATCGCCGTGCTTTTCGAGCAGCGCGGGGTAGTCGTGGCCGATCTCGGACTTGAGGATGCGCGTCGGGAAGGCCTGCCGGCCCAGGTCGTCCAGCCACCGCACGCGCGGCGGCGGCGCGTCGGCGTCCGTGCTGACCACCGCGTCGCGTCCGGCGCTGTTGCTGATGTTGAGCTCGCCCATCGTCGCCGTTCTCCCCGCGTTCTAAATCACACCGAAGCCGAAGTCATCCTCGTCTTCATCTTCATCGTCTTCCGAATCCGCTTGGGCGGCCATCCCCGCGCTCTCCTGGAGACCGACGTACGTCGTGGTCGCCGGCCGCCCGATGGCCATGAATACGTTGCCGTCGCTGCCCGTCAGCAGGAAGGCCGCGTCGGCCTCCAAGCCCCCGCGATACGAGAAGTCGAAGCGGAAGATCGCGCCGGCTTCGAGACGCGCGCGTAGAGCACCGAGCTCGTCCTCGCTGGTGAGCAGGTAGACCGAGCGGATGTCGTGGTCGAGATAGTCCTGGATGCCCGCCGTCTGATCGAGCACGACGGGCGCGTTGAAGGTGGAGGGCACGGGCCGCATTACCTCGCCGTCGAGGTCGATCGGCGTCAGGTCAGCTTTGTTGCACCACTCACGGTCGGCCGAGACATAGGCCATCGCGATGCCGCCCTTGCCGACCATCGTGCGCCCATCGCCCGCGAGCGTGACGAGCTCGCAAGGCTCGCCGTCCTCGTCGAGCACGAGCCGATCCTTGTAGCCGTAGAGCTTGCTGCGATCGACCTTCTCCATGTCCAGGGCGATCTCTTCGTCGTCCAGGCGGAACACGAGTTGTTTGGCCATGGGCTCCGCCTCCAACGGGAATCACGGGCGTGGAAACATGAGACGCCAGGATACGCTATGGAGGTGGGGTGCCGAAAGTGGGTGGGCTTGGGGCGTGTCACAGACGGTCGAGTAGCGCGGTCGTCAACTCGGTCGCCAACGCGGTCGCAGACGCCTCGGCGCCGCTCGTGGCATCATCGGCGTCTCTCTTTGGCGTCCAAGAAACTCGCGGGAGCAGCGCTGCGTGTCGCCCCTACCCTTAACCCTCCGCCCCCTCCTCGAAGGCTTCGGCCTCGGCCTCGGGCTCATCGTCGCGATCGGCGCGCAGAACGCGCACGTGCTGCGCATGGGGCTGCGCCACGACCGGGTCTTTGTTACCGCGGCGGTGAGCACGCTCAGCGACGTCAGCCTCATTGCCCTCGGCGTGGCGGGCATGGGCGCGCTTCTCGGCGAGCGTCCCGAGGCGCTGCGCTGGGTGACGTTAGGCGGAGCGTTGTTCCTTGTCGTGTACGGTGCCCGCGCGATGTGGTCGGCCGTTCGTGGGAACGAGGCGTTGGACGCGGGGGTGGGCGGCGCGGGTGGTCCTGCCGAGGGGAACGCATCGGCGACCGGACTACGCGACGCCGTCCTGATGGCGCTGGGCTTCAGCCTGCTCAACCCGCACGTGTATCTCGACACCGTGGTGCTGCTTGGCGGCGTCGGCGGGCGGTTGCCACTGCCTGATCGATGGCTATTCGCGGCGGGCGCGATGGCGGGCTCGGTGCTGTGGTTCTTCGGCCTGGCCTTCGGCGCGAAGCGATTGGCGCCGGTCTTCGCGCGGCCGGGCGCGTGGCGCGTTCTCGATGCGACGATCGCCGTCGTCATGTGGGCGCTCGCGCTGGGGTTGGTCGTTCGCGGAGCGTAGGCACGTTGTGTACTTTCGATCCATCGAGTAGCGTATCGATTGATGAACGGTGCCACACGTGGTGTCGACGACACGCGGATCCGAAGGGAGAGCGATGATGGTCGTTATGTGGACGGCGACAGAGGCGCCGGCGCGCTTCGGTGAGTTGATGCGCCGCGACGTGGAAACAGACGAAACCTTCATCGTCGAGCGCGGAGGGCGACCGAAGGTGGTGGTGATGTCGGTGGCGCAGTATGAGCGTCTGACGCAGCAAGCCTCGGGCGAAGGAACTGACGCGCTGGATCGCGCGATCGCCCTTGGGCAGTCCATTCGCGAGCGGCGGGGGGCCCACACCGTGCCGCTTGCTGAAGCCGTGCTCCGGGACGTCCGTGCGGATCGAGATCGGCAAAGTTAGGACGGTACGCCTACCAATCCGTCGGCTTGTAGTCCTTCAGGAACTGACCCCACACGTGCTCGCCCGTGTTGATCCCGTCCACGATGGGGTCGATGATGCGGGCAGCGCCGTCGACGATGTCGAGCGGGGGGTGGAAGCGGTGTTCTTCGCGCTTCGCTTCGGCCAGTGCCACGGGGTCCTCGTCGGTCACCCAGCCTGTGTCCACCGAGTTCATGTGGATGCCGTGGCGCACGTAGTCGGGGGCCGAGGTGCGGGTCATCATGTTTAGCGCGGCCTTGGCCATGTTGGTATGGGGGTGCTTGTCCGTCTTGAAGGCGCGGTAGAACTGGCCCTCGACGGCCGACACGTTGACGATGTGCTTGTCGGCGCTCGGGTGGCGCAGCATCAACGGCTTGAGGCGCGCGTTGAGGATGAAGGGCGCCACGGCGTTGACGAGGTGGACCTCGAGCAGCTCGACGGCCGGTACTTCGGACAGGCCGAGGCGCCAGCTGTTCTTTTCGCGCAGGTCCACCTGCTGCAGGTCGGCGTCGAGCCGGCCGTCGGGGAAGAGCGTGGGGTCGCGCCGCTCGTCCTCGTCCAACAGCGGCACCTGCGAGAGCGCGGCCGCGTGAAGGATGCCCGTGGCATGCGCGATCGTCGCGAGCGGGTCCTCGAGCAATGCGGACGTGCCGGTCATGCGCGGCGCACCGTCGGGTCCTTCGTTTCCCGTACCCGCATCATCCGATGGGTCCACAGATGTGCCCACAGATGCGCCCTCGGCCGGTGGGTGGTCGGTGAGGCCCGGCATCGCGTCCCGCAGGCTACCCGCGCGGAAGCGTTCGTAGGCCTCGACGAGGCCCTGCGTTTTCTCGGGCAGCGCGGAGAGCGGCTCGGTCTCGGCAAGCATCAGGTGCTCGTAGAAGCCGGCCGGGCGGCGCACGGTCTGACACGCGTTGTTGATGATGAAGTCCATCCGATCTTCCGTCTCACACAGGAAGGTAGTGAAGGTCTCCACGCTCGGCGTGTGGCGTAGATCGAGGCCGTAGATGCTCAGCCGCCCGTGCCACGTATCGAAGTCGGGCTCGCGGGCGTAGCGTTGGGCGGCGTCGCGCGGGAAGCGGGTCACGACGATCACGCGTGCGCCGGCGCGCAGCAGCATGATCGCGGCCTGGTAGCCGATCTTGACGCGCGCACCGGTGATCAGGGCCGTGCGGCCCGAGAGATCCGCGGTCTGGGAGCGCTTCGTCCAGTTGAATGCGGCGCACTCAGGGCAGAGCTGGTCGTAGAAGGCGTGGATCTCGTCGTAGTCCGTCTTGCACACGTAGCAGTTGCGCGCATTCGTGACGCGGGGCGCTTCCTCGCCCTCTTCGCGCTCCAGCGGCATCTCGGCCGGCGCGGGCCGGTACGGCGTCACGAACACCGGCTTGGAGCGGGCGAGGCGGATCCCCGTCTTGTCGAGGAGATCCTCGTCGGCTTGGCGCTTCTCGAGCACGTCCTTGCGCCGTCGCACGCGCGACAGGCGTAGCCGCTCGACCTGCTCCGGATGCATGACGCGTCCGGCGGACTGCAGCAAGAGCTCGCGGTCCGCGTGACCCACGAACGCCAGAAGCCCGCGGTCGGCTGCGATCGCGGCCAGGATCTGGGCGGCGTCGGCCACCCGCTCCTCCCATCGCTCCGGAAGCTCCGGCTGACTTCGTAGGTTGGTCGGCTTCGTCATGACATCCTCGTTCGCCGTTCGCCGTTCGCCCGTCGCCTTGCGGCTGTCCTAGCCGCTACACCCGCGGTCGCACGCCACGAGTTCCAGCCGCACACCTCATGGTGCCGCATCCGCTCCCGAATGCGACAAACGGGCGCAAACCATAGCGTGAACGGCCTCGGATCCGACGTGCAGGCGGCTCATCTCGGCTCAACCGGTAGAAACCGGGAGGTCGCTGCACCCTGGCCCCGCTCGTCGCGATTCAGGCTTCTCTGCTCTATTCCTTCTTCGCAGTCTTCGCGGACTTCGCCTTCTTGGGCTTTTTCGGTTTGCGTGCGGGTAGGGCGCGCTCCGTGATCTGGAGTAGTTCGCTCAACCACGCGGCGTCCTCGATCCGTTCGCCGATCAAGATGGATGGTTTTGCGCCAGGATAGGGCGAAGCCTCCTCGATCTCGTCGCCGAGAAAGGCGCGACCTTCCGCCGTCGGCTTGATGAACAGACGGTTGTCACTCACTTGGGCGACGAACTTTCCGTCGCAGTAGATCCCGTACTCGCCGAACATGGAGCGGTACGTGATCGTGCCGGCTGCGGCCATCTGGCTCGCCGCGTACGCGACGAACTCCTTATCGGACGCCATGGAATTGCTCCTGCGAGGGCGGTCGGAGAGCGAGGTTGGAGTTACGATTCAGCCAAAATAATAGTAGTCCAACCAGCCTGAATCTGCGGGTTCGGGAGCCACTGCATCCACGCCGGCGGCCCGCCGCTCGTCGGCAATAGCGATGCTATTCCCTCCTCTCTGCGAACCACCGGCGCGGCGCATTGGCTCCCTCACTTCCCGCATCTCCAAGCTGGTTGGACTACTAGGGCGATGCGGGCATGTCGGCAAGGCAATCGTGCGCGTTGGCGCGCTCGCGCAATTCGAGCCACCATGTGCCGGCTGGGACGTCCCGTGGGCCGCAACTCGTCACGTAGAGCGGCCGGACGATGAACGACCCACGCTTGGGGGGAAGCGAAGTGCCCTGCTACCGTTGAGGCATGATTATGTATAGTAGCAAACGCAATGTTCCGTTTCGATCCCATCCCGACCTCCACTTCAAGCCGATACGTACGCGCTCTCGCAGCCTAGAGACGGCGAACCACGTATCTCCGAGACGGGCCCCCGACTATCGCGGGCTCGCGCGCATGCCTGTGCTTGCCATAGCCGTTGCCTTCGGCCTGGCCGGCGCGCTCACACCGGTACTCGCGCCCTCGTCCGCCGGAGCCGCGCCGCTGAGCGCGCCCGTGGCCTTGCCGCAGTCCGCGCCGAGTGTCTCACCTCTGTTTGCGCCCCAACTCGCACCCAGTACCGAACCCAGTACCGCACCCGAAGCGCGACCCGCCAACGCACCCGCGCCGGATTCGGATGCGATTTGGACGGCGTCACGGGATCGGTTGGGCGCAGCGGATTTGTCCACCGCCGAGCGCATGACGCTCGAACTCTACGATCTCATCAACCGCTACCGCGCTGAGAACGGCTTGTACCCGCTGGCCCTCGACGGCCGGCTGACGGCCTCGGCCACCGCGCACGCCGCGGACATGGCGGCCATGGGCCGCTGCAATCACACCGGTAGCGATGGTTCAAGCGCCCGGAACCGGATGGCGCGCTACGGCTACCCGTACAACAACTGGGCCGGCGAGAACATCATCTGCGCCCGCAAGACGCCGGAGCGCGCGCTGGCCTGGTGGAAGACGAGCACGCCGCACCGCAAAAACCTTCTGCATCAGAACTTCACGCACATCGGCGTCGGCTTCAACCCCAACGGCCCATGGGGTCCGATGTGGGCCCTGAATTTCGCCGCCGGTTCGGACACGACGGCGCCACTACCGGCGCTTGCGGACGGATCGAACGAAGTGGCACCGGCCGAGGCGGTTGTAGAGGGTGAAGCGGTCGCGGAGGATCAGGACGATCACGGCGCAGCTGAGGCCGTGGATGGACAGGACGCGCAGGAGTCGCAGGAGTCGGTGGACGCGGGTTCGGACGATCAAGCCGACGCGATCCCCGACGTGGAGCCGGACGCGCCGCCGGCGGACGAGCCCGTGACGCCGCCCGGCGAGCCGGAACCGCCGGCGGAGTCTTCGGAACCGCCGGCCGCCGTTGAGCCGGCGGAGCCCGTTGCGCCGGAGGGTAGGCCTGAAGAGGGTCCCGAGGGCGATGTCCTGGTCGAGGCTGTGGAGTCGAGCATCGCATCGATCGAGCTCGCAGCGCCTGAAACGGCATCGACAAGCGACGATCAGGCGGCGACGGTGCATTCGAATGCGCCCGGCGATGTGGGATCGGACGATCGGTCCGACGAGCTCGTCGTTCTGCGGGACAGCGGTGTCGCGGGTGTGGTCGTGGGCGAGGACGAATCCGGGGTCGAGATAGAGCGCATATCACCCGCCCTCGTCCGCTCGTTCGATGCCATCGGCAACCTCGATGCCCGCGACGGCACCGTGTCGCGCATCTCCGCGACGGTCAGCCCTGGCGCGATCACGTGGCTCTTCCTCGCCGAAGGCGCGGCGCAACGCACGCTCCCCCAATCGCTGCTGTCGCGCAAACCGGGCGATGCAGTGCTTTTGCGGTAGGGGATTGGACGGGCGCAGAAGCGGGGTGATGGGGTTGAAACGCTCGCTCTACAGACAAGAGCGATCGGCAGATCGCGCGTCGACGATCGATCGACCCTTGTTGAATTCGGCTAGGGCGCTTGCTCTCCAGGGGCGCGCGTGCTGAAGTGCAATCTGGAACTGTGTTGCGGACGGATCAAGACTCGCAACCACTAGCCCAATCTCTGTGTCAACTTCAGCCACGGACTGGCCATCTGGGCCTATCAATCCGGCGTTCATCAGATGCGCGCACTCTGTTGGCACCGACAGGCCAATCCACAAGGTGTGAATTCCAGCATGGGCTCGGACCTTCGTATAGAAAAATGCATCAAGAGGGTAGGATGAAAGCAGCAAGCAATCTATACCGAGCTCGCCGTACTCAATGAAGAGGGTGGGAAAGTTGATCTCAATGCAGATGAGACACCCGAATCGAATGCCGTCCACATCGAAGGTGATCGCCTCCGTGCCGGGCGAATAGAACGTGGTTGTCTCGGTGTACGAGCAAATACGCTTGTCATAGCGTGTGACAAGCTCACCCCGATCTGACACGATGTATAGGCTGTTGTGTGGCCGGTTCGGTGGCGTTAGCGGGTGAGCGGAACCAAGCACGACCCAGAGTTGGAGCTGTTTCGCCAGCCTCATGATCCAATTCAACTCGTCCTTGACATCCGTCCAGTCCACCTCCTCCCAACTTTGAATCGGATTCTTGGCATAGCCGGAGAGCGCCCCTTCAGGAAACTGTATCAAACGCGCTCCTTGAGCCGCAGCGTCGCGCATCAAAGCTCGAATAGTGTGACCGTTCCGGCGCGCATCGCCCGTAATAGGCATTTGCGCGATGGCAAGTGGGAAAGGCTTGGGACTGTCGTTCATAGGATGTATGCGGAGCTCCCGGTAGTGGTGTATGCATGCTTCATCGGTGAGTATCGTCCCGCGCCGTCCTACGCGTCCTGCTTCGTCATGCCCACCCAGGGCAGATTCGGACAGTGGGTCTCGAGGCGTTCATACAGCTCGCCCGTGTGCTGCATGACATGGCGCATGCTGTAGAACTGGAGCTCGAGCTTGTTCATCGGAAGCCATGAGAAGCCGGACGGCGCATCGAGATCCACCGTCGCCGTCTGTGCATCGACCTCGCCGCGGCAGAACGCGAGGTAGTCGCGTATGCCGGCCTTGGACAGCGGAGGCTTGTCCGTGGAGGCTTCCGCGGCGGCGGCGGCGATAGCGGACCGGCCCCACGCCCCCTGGCGTCCCATGGGCCGGTAGTGGTCCAATTGCCGCTCCCACGGCGTGAAGTCACCCTCGGTGGGCTGCAGGTAAAAGTGGGTGTAGAACAGGGCGTGGTAGGCTAGCTTCCAGGTCACGTTCGTATCGCTTCGGCGGTCCCACAGCTCGTCGGGACAGGCCTCGACGGCTGCATCGAGCATGTCCAACGTGGCATGGAATTGGGAGCGGATGACGGCGCGGACGGGTTCCATGGGACGCGAGCTCCTGAATTCGCTGTTGTGATGGGCGTAGGGCGTGAAGCGCGAGCTACAGCATGCAGTACGCGCTCATCGGCCACCTTGAGGACGTCAGCATGCGACAAGACCACTACGGACGACAAGCGGCTCGAATCGCGCGAACCACGTGCTGGGCTGGGTGGCGATGGCATCGCGGCGTTGTTTCGCGGGCATCGCCCATGCGAGGGCCTTCGCCGCTCGTCCTCTTGAGCATCCTATGTGGTGTTCTCCTAACGTCGGCTTGCGGTGGCGGCGGAAGGCCGGATCCGGTCGCAGTGCCAACTCCAACGCCGGATCCAGCGGCCTTCGCGCTCGCCGCGACGGCGACGGCTGATGCGGTTGCGAAGCAAGGGGATGCCGAAAGTCCCGACGCATCGCCGGGGCCGTCGGGTGACGACGCGCGCGCGTCGAAGGACGCGAAGCCGGACGCGACGAGGGAAGCCTCGGCCGAAGAAACGACCGATGCGGCATCCGATGCCTCCACCGAAGACTCAGTCCTCGGGCGAGCCGATCCGGTGCCGGAGGGGGTGGCAGCGGTCCTTGGGCCCAGTGGACAGAATGTGGGTAGGTGGGCCAGTACGGACTTTCGATTGGTCTCGTGCCCGAAAGATGGGAACCCGGGGCCGAGTGTCGAACGCAGCGCTGCACGCGTTGCGGTGCTCGATGTCATCTCGCTCCTGCCTTGCGGTTTCGATGCGGCCGCGCCGATCGAACTCGAGTTGTTGCGGCCCAACGGACTGCCCGCTCACGTGCCGGAGCCTGGCGAGGATGGCGTGATCGCGTGGCAACCGGGGGTTGGGGCTTCCTTGGGGCGCTACGCGTTGCGGGCGCAGCAGGCGGGCGCTACGGCACGGACCACGTTCGCGGTCGTACCGCGCGAGGATCTGCGGCTGATACTCGCTCCATTCGCCGGGGGGCCGGCCGGTATGCAATTTGAGCTCAGCGTTGCCGGTGTTCCGCCGTTGGAACTGCTGACGATTCCCGTCTATCACAAAGCACGGGATGGCTCGACGCTGGCCGCCTACCGGACGACGGTGGACGTCCAGGCCGATGCACGCGGCGAGGCACTCCTCAAGCTGGACACCGCGGCGGATGACCCGATCGGAACCTACTACTTTCTTACGGACGGGATGGATGAGTTGGCCCGGGAACGCGATCCGCGGCTGTCGACTTCGGATTCGTTTCGGTGGTCGCAAATCGATCTGGGCTTGTCCCTGCGCGGCCCAACGCCAGGGGAGGGTGCGATGAGCCGAGAGGCTAGCGTGTTCGCCCCAGTGGGCTTTGCGCCCAAGGACGTGGCCGAGCAGCTCGTGGTCGATGCTAGGGTCGGGAATTGTCGATGGGAAGTGGAACCGAGCGTGCGGCTGACGGCGCAGCCCGGTACAGACAGGGTCGGGACGGTGTGGGTCGGGCAGAGCGTTCAACTGTGCCTTACTGGCTTTCCTCCAGGCCGCGAAGTGGTGGCCCGCGTGCTCGGACCCGACGAAGCGGGCGAGATCGCGGCGCGGCCCTTAGAGGTGCGCGACGACGGCACCTCCACGTTCACGTGGCGGCCGATGCCGGACGACCCGCTCGGCGAATACCGCATGCAGGTGCAAGACACGGTCGTCCGCAGCGATGCGACCGAGTCGGCGTTCCAGGTAGTAGCGGAGGCTGATGCCGCGATCTTTACCGTGCCATCCACGGGGGTTGCGGGCGACGATGTGACGCTCGTCGTTGCCCAGCGTGCGCCCGATTCGGTGGTGCGCGTGGACGTCTATCGCGCGGACGAGGGGCCGATGCGCGACGGAGGGCTTTTCGCCACGCTCGACTCGGCGCGCTACCTCACGAGCCTGGAATTGCGAACAGACGCGCGCGGTCACGCGGTAGAGCGCATTCCTACGCGGGCGGACGATCCAGCGGGGGAGTATGTGTTTCGAACGGATAATCTGAATCCCTTCGGCCTAGACGAGATGGGTATGGATTCAGGGCTTGCCATCGGCCCCAACGCAGCACGCTTCACGCTGCAGCGGCGTGCCATCGAGGTGTGGCCGCCCGAGGGGCCGCCCGGGACAACGTTCCACATACGTGCGCTTGGCCTGCCCCCGGAGGCCGACGTCGAGTTCGAGGTCCTGCGTATGACGCCGTCCGGCACCACGGAGCGCGTCGGCCTGCTCCCCGTTCGAACGTTCGCGGAAGGTGGAGCACGGGCGACGATCTACACGGCGGCTGACGATCCGCCGGGGACCTTCGTGATCTCCGTTGTTGCGGCGGATACGGTGGGCGAGCGTGATGCGGGCAAAGATGGTGCGGACGAGCGTGGCGCAAGCGGCGCGAACGAGAGCGCGACGTGGCGGGTAGTCGAGGACGGGTAGATGATCACTCGTGTTTCGCGAAGGACATGGACTGTCGCAACGAAGTCACGGGTGCCGCGCTGCGACGCACCCTGCGCAGGCCCGGTGAATCGGCGACCTACGAAACCGTGGCCAAGAAGCGCGTCGGCGAAACAGTGTGGTCGGGAAAGCGCCGCAGCAAAGCGCGGTCGTGGGTGACAACCGGAATGCCGCGTTGGCGCGCCAGCGCGACGAAGAGCGTGTCGTAGACGGGGTGGTCGGCATCCATGGCCAGCAGCAGCGCCTCCGTCCACAGATGATCCGAGGGCACGACCTCACTCAGCAGCGCTTCCGCGTCATCCAGCAGCGCCAATGCCGTGGACGGGGCGACGTGAGAAGATCGCGCCCACTGCCATAGGACGTTGGCGAGCTCCGCGCGCAAAACGTCAGGCACGACGATCGCTTGCGCCGCGGATAGGAGCCGTGTTGCTGTAGCGCCATGACGCGGCACGCCGAGCAACGCGTACGCAAGGACATTGGTGTCTAGGACGATGTCCATCGATCAATCACGTCCCGTGCCGATCCAAGACTCGATATCTTCGGCCGATGGAGAATTCAGCTTGGACCATCGACCGCGCATTCGGGCCACGGTCTCGGCGCGTTCGGCGTAGCGTTGCCGCAGGAGCTCGCGCACCTCCTCCTCCATGGAATGGCCGCGCCTCGCTGCGGACTCCTTGATGCGGCCGATGACGTCGTCCGGAACCCGGCGGATCGTGATCGTGGCCATGCAAACTCCCATCGCGGACCTCTCGTGTGTCTGGTCACAGCCTAGCGATGGGTTAGCGTGCGTGCAAGCACTCTGCTAGCACTTCGCTGTAGCCTGCGCCGATGCCTGAATCGATGCTGATTTCGGGGCCGACGTCGATGTCTGATGCCGATGCCGATGCGGTCAACGTAAGGACGTCTACATCGTCGGGTTCGACCGCAGCCGTGAAGAGTCGTGATCCCCTTGCATGCTACCCGCGCTCGTCGCACCATGGCGACCCCGTCCCCGCCATCAACGTGGTACCTTTGCGCCACGTTCGCGCCGACGTACCAGCCGCTGCAGCCGAATCGTCCGCATCAGAGGTCTACACCGTGGAGTTGGGCGTCGTCGTCGAGGGGCGCGGTTACCTAGGCATCGAGGAGATGGTGCGCGTCACCGCGGACGGTGTGGCGTGGCTGACACAGCGGCAGATGACGATGCCGTTGCTAGGCGCGGTGGGAACGGCCTAGAGCTGCGGACAATGTGCAGCCGGATCGAGTTCGGGCGCTCTAACGGTTCACGGTCACGGTTGCCGAACTCCGAACATTCCGCCCAACCATGACCAGGGTCCCGCTCGCCCGCTAGCGCCCGACCACCCCGAACGGCAGCCACAGCGGATCGCCGGTCGCGCCCCAGCAGCCGTTTGCGCGGCCCGGCGTGGGGGTGAAGCAGCCGTCCCAGGCAGCGGCTCCGTCCCAGCGGCGGCCGTAGCTCGCGCCTTCGGGTACTTCGGGGTAGTCGATCGCGTCGACGATGGCGTTTTGGGAGGCCAGGAAGAGGGCTTCGCCGCGGCGGCGAAGGCGAAAGGGAGCGTGGTCGGGGCCTTCCGCCGGGGCGTTGTCGGCCCAGATCACA
>JAJCYU010000177.1 GCA_029262755.1 Anaerolineae bacterium | reverse complement strand
CGGCAACCGCGTCGTCTTCAGCTGCCGCGCCTTGGACTACAGCCAGTCGCTGTCCTCCCCCGAGCTGCGGGTGCCCCAGATCCGTATCGAGGCCCTGTCCGACGACCAGGTCCGCGACTTCCTGCAGCTCTACAGTCCGTCGCGCTGGCGTGAGATCTGGCAGGGCCTGGCCGGCCGGCCGCAACTGGAGGTCCTGCGCAGCCCCTACTTCCTTTCGCTCCTCGTGGAGCAGGTCGAGGCCTCCGGCGAGATGCCCGCCGGCCGCGCCGGGCTCTTCACGGGCTTCGTGCGCCAGGCCCTCCGTCGCGAGATCGAGCGCGACAACCCGCTCTTCGAGAGCGGCGAGCTGTTGGCCAGCCGCGACCTGCGCCGCCTCACCAACTGGCGCTGGAAGACGCCGTGGGACCTGCCCGAGCGCGGCCTGCTCGTGCCGAAGCTGTCGAACCTCGCCCACGCCATGCAAGAGGCCCGCATCGACGGCGAGCACACGCAGGTCCGGGTCGATTTCGACGACGCGCTCGACCTGCTCGACCACGAGGCCGACGAGCGCATCGTCGCCGCGGGCGCCGCCCTCGCCGTGCTCGACGAGGACGAAGCGGCCGGTGAGCTGATGTACATCCACCAGCTCGTCCAGGAGTACTTCGCCGCCCGCCACGTCGCGGCCGACCCCGATCCCGCCCTCGTCCAGCGCCCGTGGCGCGCGGACGCGGTGAGCCCGACCGTCGAGGAGGTCATCGCCGGCCTGGATCCGGCCGACCCGCTGCCGCCCCTGCCCTCGACGGGCTGGGAGGAAACGATGGTCCTCGCATCAGCCATGGCAGACGACCCGGCGGCCTTCGTCACGGGCCTGATCGACGCGAACCTCGTCGTGGCCGCCCGCTGCGCCGCCCAGGCCGAAGTGCGCTCGCGCCTGCCCGCCACGCTGCTCGACACGCTGCGCCACGCCCTGCTCGACCGCAGCCGCGACCCCGACGCCGACCTACGCGAGCGCATCGCGGCCGGCTTCGCCCTCGGCGACTTGGGCGACCCCCGCCTGACCCCCGGCGATGGCCCCGAAGGCGACCGCTACCTCCTGCCGCCCATGATCGACATCCCCGGCGGCACCTACCCCATCGGCGACGACGAACCCTACGAAATCTACGGCATCACCACCGACGCCCACGTCCCCCGCCACGAAGTCGAGATCGCCCCCTTCGCCCTCGCCCAATTCGCGGTAACGAACGCGGAATACGCCTGCTTCATCGAAGCAGGTGGGTATGAGGACGAGCGCTGGTGGACGACGGAGGACGCGAAGGCCTGGCGGCGGGGGGAGACGACGGCGGCGGGAAAGCACGCGTCTATCACCTTGTTCCGCAACCTGTACGTCCAGCGTCCTGACCGCTTGAAGTCGATATTCCAGTCGGGTGCTTATACAGAAGAAGAGTTTGAACGCTGGCGCGAACGCATTGAGATGTCAGACGCGGATTTCGCTGATCACCTCCGCGCACTATATCCGGGGGGCCGGATTACAGTTCCCCGATTTTGGCACGACAGTCGCTACAACCATCCGGCTCAGCCGGTCGTAGGGGTGACCTGGTACGAGGCGGTCGCCTATGCGCGGTGGCTGACCAGGCAAGCCGGCGTTTCGTATCGTCTGCCGACCGAGGTCGAGTGGGAGGCGGCTGCCGGCGGGTCCGCGAAGCGCTTGTACGCATGGGGCGACGCATTCAACTCCATGCAGGGCAATGTCCTGAACTCCCACGTTCGCCGCCCTACGCCGGCCGAACTCTTCCCCGGCGGCGCGACGCCAGAGGGAGTCGCCGATCTCAGCGGCAACACCGCGGACTGGACAAGCACGGCTTTCGGCTCTTCGCCGTCTGATACAGCGCTTGCCTATCCGTACATCGCTGCGGACGGTCGAGAGAACGAGAGTGCCGCGGGCGCACCATATAGGGTCGTGCGAGGAGGTGGCTGGCGCGATCTGAATGACGGCGTACGAACGGGGCTCCGAGACTCAAATCATGCGACGCTCATTGCCGAATACATCGGCTTCAGGCTCGCGCGCGGTTGAATCAATCCTCGAATCTAAGACATCCCCGGTTCGAGCCTTGTGCGAAACAATAGATCGTCGACCCGGTCTCAATCCACACCTCCGGCTCCGCGCCTCCGCCCGGGAATCCAGACTCAACCGGAACCGGTACGGCCATGCGCAGCGTGGCGGGAGCGATCGGCGATATGCCGTCGTCGGCGACGAGCGTGGTGGAGATGACGCCCGGCGAGGTCTCCTTCCAGACCACGATGACCGTCGTGGAAGTGACCTGCGCTGTGGCGGCGAGAGCGTTGCTCGCGGCAGGACGGACGGCGGCGCGCAATCGCTTGAGCGCGGGTGACGCGGCGAACGTCGAGACAACCGGCCGCCCACTGTCGACCGAACGCGCGGTGTCGACCGGACGCGCGCTGTCGACCGAACGTGCGCTGTCGACCGAACGCGCGCTGGCGACCGGACGCCCACTGTCGACCGGCCGCGCGGTGTCGGCCGGACGCTCGCTTGCAGTCTGACGCGCGGAATCGACCGGCCTCGCGACGTCGACCGAACGCTCGCCTGCAGTCGAACGCTCGCCTGCAGTCGGACGCGCGCCGTCAACCGAACGCTCGCTCGCGACCGAACGCGCGCCGTCGACCGGACGTGCATCCGCGGCGTGCCCCGCGGTATCGACCCCACCCGCGATACGCACGTGCCTCGCGACCGTGCCCTCACGTCTCTCGCCGCTTGCTACGACGCTGCCGATCGACGGATCGTAGTTGCGCAATACGTAGGGCAGATAGATCGGGCCAGTCGGGGTGCCGTCCGGCGTCGGTGTCGCGCCTTCGTCGGTGGGGGTCGCCGTGGGTGGGACGTCCTCTGGCGTCGGCGTCACGGTCGCGCCATCGTCCGGTGTCGGCGTAGCGGTCGGCGGTTCGCCGTCCGGGGTGGGCGAGGGGGCGTCGTCCGTGGCGGTCGCGGTCGGCGTGGCGGACGGCGGGAGCGGATCGTCGGTGGGCGTTGGGGTCACTGGCTCCGCGGTGGCGGTCGGCGTTACGGTGGACGTTGCGGTCGGGACGGTTGTCGAGGTCGCCGTTGGGACGGGGGTGCTCGTGGGTGGGGGGGATTCGCGGACTGTGAGGACGCCGACGACCAGGCCGGCGTCGGAGCGCAGGCGGGTGCGGATCTCTGCGTCGGTGAGGGTGTCGAGCATCGGTTGGGCGAGGACGAACTGGGCGCCCGCCGGGACGCCGACGGCCTTGGCCGGGTTGGCGGCGTCGCCTAGGGCGTCGACTTGTAGCGCGGCGAGGGCGGCGGCCACGGAGTCGGCGGCGGCGTCGGCCTCGTCGACGACCTCGGCGACGGAGTCGGGCGCTGTGCGCAGGACTTCGGGGGCGTCGCCGCAATCGATGGCGAGGTCGGCGTAGAGGGGGGCGCGGGTGGGCAGGCCGATGCGGGTGCGGCCGGGGATCGTCGGCGCGTAGTTCTGGCGCTGTTGGTCGGGGGCGGTCAGCCAGGCCATAAGCTCGTTGCCCTGGACGACGTCCTTGGCGCCGGTGACGACGGCGAGGCTGCGGTAGCTCGGCGCGCAGCCGATGCGTAGCCATGGGACGGCGGCCGGGCGGTCGTTGCCGAGGACCAGGTTGGCCTCCCAGGCGTCTTCGAGGAAGTCACCGCGGGTCGGGAAGGTGCCGGCGTCGACCGGCAGGAGCTTGCCCGCGCGGCCGAAGCGCGTGACGCCGTTGTACTCCAGGCCGGCGACCCAGGTGCGGGCGCGGATGGGTAAATCGGGGAAGCCGGTGTCCATCTGGGCGGCGAGCCAGTCCTGGTAGGGCAGCCCGTCGATCACGTAGGGCACGACGGCCACCGCCACCGTGACGCCCGTGCGCTTGGCGTATTGCCAGGCCTGGTCGTTGAGCGTGGTGTGGATGCGCTGGCGCTCCGCCTCCGTGGTGCCGGTTGCGATCAGGCCGAGGTCGTAGACGCCCGAGTAATGCAGCAGCGGCGCGTGTTGGGAGGGGAAGAAGGGGTCTGGCGCGGGGGGCATGTCCACGCCGACGGGCACCGTGAGGCTGTTGTAGGCGGCATCGTCCTTGAGGCCGCGGTCCGAGCTCTCGCGGGCGATGGCCGTCATCGGCGCGTCCGTCTTGTTCGAGCGCACGCGCACCGTGCCGACCGAGCCCGGCGGCATGGCGTCGGGTTCCCACATATCCCAGCGGGCCGACGCGCCGCCCGCGAGCGGAACCGTACGCGTCGACGACTTGGTCGTGCTGTCGGCGACGTAGGTCAGGGTGAGCGTGGCCACGGCTGCCTCGGAGGAGGCGTTCACAACGTGGACGCTCGTGCTCAGGTCGTCGTAGTCATGGCGCACGAGCGGCAGGTGCGCGTCCCGTTGGGCGATGGAGGCGCCGACGGCCATCGTCGCGGCGGTGAGCGAACCGTCCGTGGCCGACTCGATCGCCGTGGCGGCAACGGGTGCGCTCGCTTCGATCAGGACGCTCGCCGCGCAGTTGTCCGGTAGCCCGTTCAGGAACGAGGTCAGGCCGTGTCCTGGGATGGTGGCCGGCGACGCGGAGTGCAAGAAGGTCTGGCCGGCGCAGGTGTTGCCCGGCTCGTCGGAGCCGAAGAGTGTGACGTTCACATCGATGGGATTGGGGTTCGGGTTGGCGACCGATAGCCATGTAGAGGTCGTCACCGTGGTGCCGTTGCGCCGCTGCTCGGCGCGCCGCGTGACGTAGCGGGGGTGGTATAGCGTCGTGTCGAAGGCGTCGGGGGCGAGGGCGGGGATCGCAAAGACGCCGCGCGCGCGGTTGCGCAGCGGCCCGGTGGACACGGCCGTGATGCGCTGTCCGGTCTCGGCACGGGCGGTCAGGGTGCCAATGAAGTTCTCTGGCAGGTGGACGAGGCTGGGGTCCGTTGCGAAGTCGAGCGTGATTGAAGCGCCCCACGGCATCGTGCGCACAAAGGTCACGGCCTCCGCGCCCGTCGCCATGGCGTAGACCGTGATCTGCACATCCTTGCGCTGGCTCACGTGCAGGTTCTGGATGTGCACACGCGAGCTCAGGCCGGAGGGGCCGACCTGACGCGCAACCAGGGGCACGAGCACTTCCTGGGCGCCGGGCTGCGCCGCGTAGAGGGCAGCGGCGCCGCTAGCCGGCCATTCGTTGCGCACCACGGCGACGCTCGGGAACTCCGGCTGCGCGGAGGAGCGCATGTGGACACCGTAGGAGCCGTCGGCGAGCGAGGCGCGCAGCTGGCCCGTCCAAAGCAGGTCGTTGCTGCGCGGGCTGGGCAGGAGGCCGATGGGGGGGAACGACGTCCGGCCGGCGTCGTCGAAGAGGCCGAGCGCGAGGTTCTGCAAGCCAGGGTTGGGCGCGAGGTTCTGCACCCAGAGCTCGCCGGTGGGGGGCTCGGAGACGTCGAGCGGACCAGGACCCGTCTGTGCTGCGGCCGGCGCGGCGGCGGATTGGAGCACCGATGCGACGACGAGAACGGCCACGGCCGCGGCGCGAACCAGCCTGGGTGGGAGGATGGAGATGGATGCCATGGCGTTCGCCTCGCGTTCTAGGTGCAACAAGAAGCTCCGGATCGGCATTCCGACTCGGCATCTCGTCTCGACGAAACTATGCCACGGGCGGTTTCGGCTGAAGAACGAGGGCTCTTAGACCATGCTCTCCGGTGCCAGCAGCGCCTCCAGCCGGTCCTGGTCCATCAAGCCCCGCTCCAGCACCAACTCCAAGATGCCACGATCCGTCTCGAGTGCTTCGTGCGCGAGCTCGGCACATACGTCGTAGCCGAGTTCGGGGACGAGGGCGGTCACGATGCCGATCGAGCGCTCCACGAGGAAACGGGTGCGCTCGCGATCGACCTCAAGGCCGTCGATGCAGCGAATGCGTAGGGTGTCCATGGCGTTGGCCAACATGCCCATCGACTCGAAGAGGCTGTGGACGATGACGGGCTCGAAGGCGTTCAGCTGAAGCTGCCCACCTTCCGCGGCCAGGGTGACGACCAGGTCGTTGCCGATGACCTTGAAGCAGACCTGGTTGACCACTTCCGGGATCACCGGGTTGACCTTGCCCGGCATGATCGTCGAGCCGGGCTGGACGGCAGGCAGCTTCAGCTCCCCGATGCCGGCGCGCGGGCCGGAGGAGAGCAGGCGCAGATCGTTGCTGATCTTGGAGAGCTTCACGGCCAGGCGCTTGAGCGACGAGGCGTACATTACGAAGCTGCCCGTGTCCTGCGTAGCCTCGACGAGGTCCTTGGCCAGCGTGATCGGCATGCCGGACAGCTGGGCAAGGTGTGCCACCGCGCGCGTAGCGTAGCGCGGATCCGCGTTGAGACCCGTGCCGATGGCGGTGCCGCCCAAGTTCACCTCATGGAACAGGCGGACGTTGACGTCCAGGCGCTCGACCTCCTCGCGTAGCGTCTCGGCCCAGGCCGAGATCTCCTGGCCCAGGGTCATCGGCACGGCGTCCTGCAACTGGGTGCGGCCCATCTTCAGTACGTCCGCGAACTCCTCGGCCTTGGCGGCGAGGGAGTCGATCAGCTGGCCGAGGACGCGCACCAACGTGCGGTGATAGCGCAGGATCGCGACCTTCATGGCGGTCGGATAGACATCGTTCGTGGACTGCGACCGGTTGACGTGGTTGTTCGGGTGGCAGTGCGCGTAGTCGCCACGCTCGTAGCCGAGCTTCTCCAACGCGCGGTTCGCGATGACCTCGTTGGCGTTCATGTTCGTCGAGGTGCCGGCACCGCCCTGGATCATGTCGACCACGAAGTGCGCGTGGTGCTTGCCCGACGCGATCTCCGCGCACGCGGCGTCGATGGCCACCGCCACATCGTCCTTCAGCTCGCCCAGCTCGCGGTTCGCACGCGCGGCCGCCTGCTTGACCAGCGCGAGGCCGATCACGAGGTCGGGAAAGTGGGCGATGGGCACGCGGGTGATCGTGAAGTTCTCCAGCGCGCGCAGGGTCTGGATGCCGTATAGCGCCGCATTCGGCACCTCGCGCGAGCCGAGCGAGTCGCGCTCTACGCGCGTCCCGTCGCCGGACGTGATGATGGGCACGGAGGTTGGGAGGGCCATGTCGTCATCCTGGGGGTGAGGTGGGGTGGTGACCGCACGATCGCGGCCGTGCGATCGCGATCGGAGTTCGTACGGTCGTCAGCCGGCGAGCGTGGCGGGGTCGGTGTTCGCGCCGCAGATCACGAGGCCGACGCGTTCGTCCGCGGCGGGGCGATAAGCGCCGGTCTGCAGGGCGGCGAGCACGGTGGCGGTGCTGGGCTCGACGACGAGGCGCAGGGCATCCCACAGGGTGCGCTGCGCGGTGCGTACGGCATCGTCCGAGACCAGCAACGTTTGCGCGACATGTGCTTGGGCCACCGCGAAGGCGATGTCGCCCACCCGGCGTGCGCCGAGGGCGTCGGCGGTGATGCCGGAGACGGCGACCTCCGTGGGCGCGCCGGCCGCGCGGGCCGCGTGCAGCGCGGGGGTCAGCTCGCCCTCCACGGAGAGCACGCGCGCGTCGCCGGCGTACCAGGCCGCGATGCCGCCGATCAGCCCGCCGCCGCCGACGGCCACGAGCACCGTGTCGAGGTCGGGGCGCTGCGCATGGAATTCGCGGCCGCACGTGCCCTGCCCCGCGACGACCTCGGGCTGGTCGAAGGCATGGCACAGCAGCGCGCCGGTCTCCGCGGCGTGCGCCCTGCTTGCCACCAGCGCGTCGTCGTAGGCCGCGCCTGACACGATCACGTCGGCGCCGAGGGCGTCGAGGCGGGCGCGTTTCGCGGGGCCGGTGAGCTCCGGCACGAAGATCGTTGCGGCGTGCCCCAACGTGCGCGCCGCATGGGCGATGGCGAGGCCGAAGTTGCCGCCGGACGCGGCCACGACGCCCGACGGCGGGACATCTCGGGCCAGGAGGAGGTGGAAGGCGCCCCGCGCTTTGAAGGTGCCCGTGACCTGCAGCTGCTCGAGCTTGAGGGACAGACATGCGGGCTGTTGCGGGAGCTCGAGCGCGCCGGGCGCGAGGTCGAGCACCGGCGTGCGGCGCACGTAGGGCGCGATGCGCGCAGCGGCGGCGTCGATCTCGTCGCGGGACGGGATCGCGGCCGGCGTCGATGGGCCGGCGGACGGAAGGTCTGCCACCGGGTGGTCCGAGGGGGTGGCGGGCGAGGTCGACGAAGGCGGCGTGGGCTCCGTCGCTCGGCTCGGGTCATGGCTCATGGCGGGATGGTATCACCAGGCGGACGCCACGTCGCTCACCGGCGCAACGACGCGGTCGAGCACAGGATCGATCCCCATTCGCGCACTTCTATGCTGCATCGTGCTGGAGGGGGGCGGAGAGCGTAATCGGCAGCGGGAACAGGAACGAGGCCCCCGACGATTGTCGGAGGCCCCGTTCTCCCAAGGAGGAGGTGGCGGTTCGTCGGCCCCAGCGCTCCCCCCCAGGTGCGCGCTTCGGGGTCGGCCTGCCCTCCGACCCGCGAGGGGGCCGACGACCGCCTGTGTGTGAGCCGCGAAGGCGGTGTCGCCGGCCTCCGCGTCGCTGCCTTGTAGGGTGGGATCGCGAGATCCCGGTACTCGGTACTCGGCACTGATACTCGATGTGACGGTGGCGTCCGTGGCGGCTTGGTTGTTGGGTTCGATTGCCACGGACGCGATTGAATCAAGAGTGCGGGGTTGGCTGCGGCGCCGATTCCGACCGAGGTCCACCGTCAGACACAGCGTAGGGCCTGCGGCGATGATCGTAGTGTGATGGGCGTCACACTGTGTGGGTGGTGTTTGTTTGATCCGCGCCTGCGCCTACACTGCCCGCATGTTGATTCGCGTTGCCCTCCTCGCGCTCGCCGCGCTCGCCGGTCTGA
>JAJCYU010000176.1 GCA_029262755.1 Anaerolineae bacterium | reverse complement strand
GTCGCCCCGGCCATCGTCGCCCCCACGAGCCTCGCCCGCACGAGCCTCGCCCCTGCGATCGTTCGGCCACACCGGCGTTCCGCCGCATGGGCGTGGGACAAAGCGCAGGCCGTCGAAGAGCGTCGCGAGGTCCTCCGCATCCGGTGCTTCGTGGTACGCGCCTCGGGCGCCCGACGGGTCGTCGACGCCGGCGACGCGCGCGAGCAGCGCGCCGTCCACGTCCGCCCCGATACCCACCACGTCCATGCGCACGCCGCGCGCACGTGCCGCGGCGCCTGCTGCCACCGACGCTTCGTTGTGCTCCGGCGGTGGCAGACCGTCCGTCACGACGAGCAAGCGCGCCTCGGCGGGAGGCTGACCTTCGGCGCGTTCGGCCGCGAGCGCTGCCGTGCCCGCGGCGATACCCAGGTCGAGCCGTGAGCCTCGCGCCAGGGCCAGTTGCCCAAGCGCCCGCGCGATATCGCCCGAGTTATCCGTCCGCGCCACCACTACGTCCGCCCGCGCGTTGAAGGTCACCAATGCCATCGAATGCCCGCCGCCCGCCGCGCCCTCCAGCAGGCCGGCCAGAACGCGCATCGCCTCCACCGCCGCGTCGATCTTCGGCCGGCCGTCGCGCGTCGGCCCGCCCATGCTCGTGGACGTGTCCAGCACGAGCGCGACGGCTACCGGCCGCGCCGTCTCCTTCGGGCAGCGCTCACGTAGGGCGAGCGGAAGCCAGACCGGCGCAGGCGTACGCGTAGCGGTCGGCGAAGGCGTGACGGTCGCTGTCGCCGTTGGCAGCGCCGTCGGGGTGACCGTGGGCGTCGCGGTGGCGGGCGACGTTGCCGTCGGGGTCGGCCCGACGGTCGGAGTCGACGTCGGCGAGGGCGTAGCCGTGGTCGTCGGCGTCGGCGGGCCGCAGGGCGGCAGCTCCTCCACGTGGATCGACCCGCGGCCGCCGTCGTTGCGCCGCCCGTTGCCGTCGCCGCGGCCGCCATCGGCGCTCAGCGCACGTTGGCTTACGCTGCCCGTGGCGTGGAAGAGCTTGATGCGCCCGCCGCTGCCGCCGCCGCCGCCGTCGTCGCTGACGGCGCCGATGCCGCCGTCGGCGGTGATTCGGCCCGTCTGCTCAAGGTGGCAGGCCACGATCATCACGCCGCCGCCCGCGCCGCCGCCGCCGGAGTCGTTGGCCGACACCCGGCCTTCCTCGCCGTCCACCTCGATCGTGCCCGTGATCAAGACCGTGTCCGCGATCAGCGTGACCGCCGCGCCACCGGAGCCACCCGCCGCCGCGTCGTCGCCGTCCGCCGTTCCCGGCGAGCCGCCCGCGGAACCCATCTCCAGATCGCGCCCGCCAGCGGTGCCGTAGGGCCGGCCGCCGCGTGCGCCGACCGTCGGGCTGCCGTCGAGCACGCCGTCGCCACCGGTGCCGCCGTATGCGCCGCCGGCGCCGCCGTCCACGGTGCGCCGTCCGCCCTCACCGCCGCCGGGCCCTTCACCGACGTTGCGCGGCACGCCGCGATAGCCGAAGCCGACGCCCAAGATCGACGAGCTGCGGTCGAGCTCGATGTGCTCGGCACGCAACGTCAGCTGCCCCGTGGAATCGGTCCCGCTGTAAGGCTGGATCTCGATCCGACCCCGATTGCGCACGACGATCCGCTGAAACACATGCTCGCCGCCCAGCTCGACGCGCCGCCCGTCCACAATCAGATCGACGGGCGTCGGCGAAGGTTCGGGAGTCGGCGAGCGCACGGCGGTGGCCGGCGGGCCGGGCGTGTTGGGCTGCGCACGCAGCATGCCGGCGCGCGGCTCGCGCACGATCGCCAACCCGAGGGCCAGGACGAGAGCGAGAGTGAGTGCGAAGCCGAGAGCGAACGGATGGACGGGGAAGCGCAGTACGCGTATATCGATCATGCGCGCGAGCATAACCGAGCCCCTGGGGTGATGCCAGCGTCGGCGGGCGCGTCGGATCGTACACGGCTACGAACGCTCGCTCCCGCACCGTCGCTCCCGCACTGTCGCTCCCGCACCCTCGTCGAACACGCCCACGTGATTCTCGGCAGTGCGTTCCTGTCGCGTTCGCCTCGCCCTCCACTGCACCACTGCACCACTGCACTACGCACGACTGCCATGTCCGCGATTCGATCGACCTACTCGTGCGCACCGTGACCCGGCCTACGACAAGCGAACGGGGAGGCCGGTGCCGCGCCTCCCCGTTCGAGCTTGCTGTCTCGTTGCTGCCACTACCACTTCTTGAAACCGTGCGGCGATGGTGCTGAATTCGCCGTCCGCTTGGACTTACATACTACCGACTACCGACCTGTATGTCCCGCGAACCTACGTCCGGCCCGCGGTTCCCGCAGCTACGGCCCGTCCACACCGTCCCCGATCACCGCGTTGGCCGCGGTCCAGGGTAGGTAGATGTCCGGCGTCTCGTCGACCGGCCCCGCATACTCCGGACCCGCCTCGATCACGACCTCGGCCGTGCCGACGTTGCGCGTCCAGAGACCGTTGCGCGCCTCGACCGTCACGGTGTAGGTGCCGGGCTCGGTGTAGACGTGCCCCACCGTCGCGGCGCCTTCGCCGTTGATCTCATCGGTCTCGAAGATGCCGCTTCCATCCCCGAAGTCGACCCGATAGAGCGTGGCCGGTCCACCGTTGGTGGATGTGGCCAGCGCCTGTATGTAGGTCACACGATAGGCCGGCTGAATGCTCGGTTGGACGCCGACCGTCATCTCGTCGGTGAACCAAGCGCGCACGGCGCTGAGCACGTCGATGCGCGTGTCGTGGCCGGTATCCTCGTTGACGCCCTCCAGGCCGAAGCCGAAGAGCAGGCCCTGGCCGAAGTAGCTGCGGCCGGGGCGGTCCACCGAGGGCTGGTCGCGGTAGCCGCCGGCCACGACGCCGCCGCCCTGCGCGAAGTGCAGTAGGGCGAGGGGGTTGTCGTAGACGCCGTCGTCGCTGAACTCGAGCATGTCGATGCTGCTGAGGTTGCCCGCGCCGTCGCCGGTTGCGCTGACGTCCAGCGCCATGCCATCCAGCGGCGAGCCCGGTACGCCGGTCAGCACCTGCACCGTGTCCGTGAAGACCGCGTTGCCGCTGACCGAATCGGCGAGCCAGTTGGCGCCGAGGGCGACGTTAAAGAAGAAGCTGCCGCCGTCGTTCGCATTCGAACCAAGGACTGCGGCCGCGTCCTGGCCGAAGACCGCGATGCGCCCGCCGTCGTTGGCGTATTCCATCAAGCGATTCTGGCCGAGGCCGCCGGGGCCGTTGACGCCGGGATTGTCGCCCGTTTGCAAGATGACCCACGGGTACTGGTTCAGCCACCCGGCCGGGGGAATGCGGTTGGCGCCGTCCTGCGCGTCCACCTCGTACACGTCGTACGCGAGGTCCATGGCCTCGAGCGCCGCCGTGTAGACGCCCGTGTAGTCGGCCATCGCGGCGTCCACGCTCGAACCGTCGTTATCGAGGATCAAGACCTCGGCCTCGGCCGGCGGATGCGCGACCCGTACCCAAAGCGGCACGTGGGCCTGATGCATCTCGCCATCGAGGACCAGGTAGCCCTGCTGATCGCCGTAGCCGCCCATCGTCGAGTCCCACTCGACGTCCAAGCTGGCGGTCTCGCCCGCGCCGATGTTCAGGCTCTCTGCGGACAGGCTGACGCCCGCCAGCGGCACGATGGCGTCGAAGCCGCCGCGCGTGTCGATCACGCCGAGCGAGTACGTCTCCGCCTCGTCGGTGATGTTCGTCACCTCGATCGTCATGGCGCCCGTGGTCCCGGTCACGACCATGCCGAAGCCAAGCGAGGGCGGCGAGAGGATGACGCCCGGATCGGCCGCGTTGGCCAGATCCAAACGACCCGCACCCATGTCGAGCGGCTGCGCCGGCGTTCCGTTCTGGTTGACGATGTCGATGTACTTCGAGGTCGACATCAGAGCCGACTTGATCGCGTCGTTCGACCAGTCCGGGTGGATCTGGCGCAGCATGGCTGCGGCGCCCGCCACGTGCGGCGAGGCCATCGAGGTGCCGCCGACCTGGCCGTAGCCGAGGTGCCGGTCTTCACCGGAAGCCGGCGCGTAGCCGGCCGACATGATCGCCACGCCCGGTGCGGCGATCTCGGGCTTGAGCGTGTTGCCCGCGCCGGGGCCACGGCTGGAGAAGTTCGCGATCTGGTCCGGCGCGGTTGCGCCCTCGTCCTCGTCCCACGAGCTGACCTTGTAGAATCGGTTGTCGAGGGTGAACTCGGCCTCTTCGCCGTGATCACCGTGCCATGCGATGACGCGCTGGCCGTTCCCGTAGCCGATGAAAATCGACGGAATCGCGACCTCGGGATCCGCGCCGCCCATGCCCATCGTCGCGTCGCCGCGTGCTTCGTCGTTGTGAACCACGACAAAGGTGGCGCCGGCGTTCTGGGCGTTGATGACCTTCGTGGTGAAGTTGCAGGCACCGCGGCTGATCACCGCAGCCATCTCCGTAAAGGAGTCATCTGGGAAGGGAGCGCAGCCCTCGAAGTTCGCGGGATCCACGTTGATGGCCGGCATGTACTTAAACGGGCCGACCGTCTCGCCGACCGGCACCTGCGGACCGAATCCGGCCGTGCCGTAGGGCATGCCCTTCAGCGTGTCGCTCACCGGCTCTGGCGCCGTGACGTCGAAGCCGACCGAAGCGTAGAAGGAGCCCTTCGTGGAAGCCGCAACGTTGATGTAGGCCGAGGAGGTCGGATGGTCGCCGGTGCCCGGGTTCGGACCGGCGTTGCCGTTGGACATCGAAACGAAGACGCCGGATTCCCACGCGTTGATCAACGCGGTGTCCAGGCTGTCGAACTCGCCGCCGACGCTACCGGGGCCGCCGCCCCAGGAGTTGTTGAGCACCTGCGCGCCGTCGATGACAACGTCTTCCAAACACTGGATGCCTTCCGCGTTGTAGAAGCTGCCGATGCCGTTCACGCTGCTATAGAAGACCCGGTAGCTCATGAGATGGGCCTTGGGGGCCACGCCGCTGATCGTTTCCGGCTCCTCCATCTCCTCGGCGCCGGGGAAGTGCACGTCGATCCGGTTGCCGGCCGTCGTGCCGGCCGTGTGCACGCCGTGCGACGTGCCGAACGCGCCGGGCCACGAGGTGTCGTCATCGGGCTGCGGAGGATCCCAGCTGCGGAAATAGGCGCGGCTGACGATGATCTTGCCGTTCGTGTTCTCGACGTAGCCGAGCGGGTAGCCGGCGGGCATGTCGTAGCCTTCGCCGTCGAACATCGCCGCGGCGTGATGGACGCCGCCGTCCATCGATGCGACACGCACTCCGGAGCCGGCGCTATCCACGCCGCCTGCGTCCTCGTGATCCCAAATGGCCGGTGCGTTGACCAAGTCGATCGAGTCGTACATATCCGGATCGTTGCGCGCGTCGCGGTCCACGCCGCGCACACCGGGCAAGCCGAGAATCGCCCGCTCGAGGGCGTCCACGTCCGCGTTCAGGCCCGCTTCAACGGTCACGGAGTTGAGCACGATGCGGGTGCGCAACGCGCGCGACGCACCGTGTTCGTCCACGTAGCGCGCGATCTGGGCGCCCGGAACGTGCTTGTCGAGCAGCGCGACGAAGGCCGCCTGCTCGTTCGCGATGGTCGCGAGATGGTCCAACGCGACGGGTGAATCGACGTCGAGCAGGCCCTCCGCGTTGAACAATGCATCACGGGCAACGACGCCGGACGCCGCGAGTTCCGCGAGCGATGGCGTCGTCAGCTGGACGATCACGCGATGCGAATGGTCCGCGGCAACCGGACCGTCGGTCGGGGCGGGCTGCGCCGCAGGCGCAGCGGCCGCGGGTGTTGCGAAGAGCAAAGCCGTCATCAAGACGGCGAGCAGGGTAAGGCGCATTGTTTCGAATTCCTCTCGTTTTTGGGAGCGAATGGAACGGGGATCGAAGCTTGGTTCAGCAAGGAGTTGGAACGCGGATGGAATCTGCTTCTTACGCAGTCCTCACCGCGCCAGGATGCCGCGTTGTCCGTGCTACGGCAAGCCGTTCGGCCCTGTGTAACGCCCAGCGGGACCAAAGCGTGTCCCCTAGTTTTGCGATCGGGTCGCGCCCTCCCCCCTGAACGCGAAAGGGGACCGCCGTGGGCGATCCCCCTTCAATGCTCGCTACGCCGGCCTGAGCCGGTTCAATTCACGATCCGACGACTATGGTCCCTCGACCTCGCCGAGGATCGCGTTCTGCGCCAACCAAGGCAGCGTGAGCCGCCCGCCTTGCGGCAAGCTCGGCACGTAATCTTCGCCGACCTCGATATCGACATCCAGCTCGGCGAATGCAACCTCGCCGAAGGAGTCGACGCCCTGCACGCGCACCGTATAGGTGCCCGGCTGGCGGTAGACGTGGAAGCCAAGCGCGTTGTAAGGCTGGCCGGTGATCACCGCGTTGAATTCGCCGATCGGCGAGCCGTCGCCGTAGTCGATGCGCGCCATCGTCGGCCGACCCGCGTCCGAGCCCACCGTCATCGTGAAGTACGTGACGGCGTTGGCAGGAGCTGCGTCCACGCCGACGCTGACCTCCGCTTCGTTGGTCAGCCACGCATCCATCGCGAACATCAGATCTTCGCGCTTGCTGTGGTTGGGGATGTCGTCGTTGATGCCCTCAAGCCCAAGGTTGAACAGCATCGAACGTCCCGGATAGGTCACCCCGGGAACCTCGAGCGACGCCGACTCCTTGCGCGCCGCGGCCACGTAGCCGTCGTAGGTCTTCGACGTGAGCGTGTGCATCAGCAGCGGAATCGCGTTGCTGTCGAAGTCGACTTCGTGGATGATGCTCTGGTTGCCCGCGCCGTCACCCGTTCCGCTTACGTCGAAGCGCATGTTCAGCCCTGCAAGCGGCGAGTTCGGCGGCGCGATCAAGGGCAGCAAGGTCGTTGTAACGACCTCTTCGCCGGTGATAGAGTGAATCATGGCCGGACTGGCCGCCAACGTGACGTCCCAGAACAAACTCTGATCCGTACCCTCCCCGAAGATCGCGTGGCTGTTCTGACCAAAGATGGCCATGCGCCCGCCGGCGTTCATGTACTCGTTGAGCTGCTGCGTGTAGATCCCAGGAAGTTGGACGTTGTGCGTTCCACTCTGGAATAGGATCCAATCGTACGCGCTCAGATGCTCCGGGCGCGGCAACAGCGGGGCGCCGCTCACGATCTGGTCATCCACATCCCAAACGTCGTAGCTGATAAACGCCGAGTCCAGCGTCTGTTCATACCAATCCGAGAGGTTGGCTTCGTTGTCATCCAGCGCGCCGTCATTGTCGATCAGGAGCACCTGCTTGCCCGTCGGGGGATACGCGACGCGCATCCACGCCGGCAGATGCACGTTGTGCTCGTCGCTATCGAGGGTGATGTAGCCTTGCTGATCGCCGTAGCCGCCCGCGGCCGTCGTGTCCCATTCGACGGTGACCGTTGCCTTCCCGCCGGGCGCGAGCTCCACCTCAGCCGGGCTAACCGTCACACCCGCAAGGTCAGTGGTCGCAGCGAACCCGGGTCGCGTGTCGATGGAGCCGGTCGTGTAGGTCGCGGCCGCGTCGCTGACGTTGTGTAGCTCGAAGGTCATCTGCGCCGTTACGCCTTCGACCACCTGGCCGAAGCTCAACGAGGGCGGCGAAGCGATCGCGCCCGGATCCAGCGCGGCGGCGACATCAAGGCGGCCCGCGCCGATATCGAGCGGCTGTGCGGCACTGCCGTCGGGCAGCATGATGTCCATGTACTGCGCGGTTGCCATCAGCGCGGACTTGATCTGATCGATCGTCCATTCCGGATAAACCGCGCGCAACACGGCTGCCGCGCCCGCGACGTGCGGCGCAGACATCGAGGTGCCGGTCGCCGTGCCGAACTGAAGGTGCGCTGCCGCTCCGGGACCGGGGCCGAATCCTTGAGACAAGATGTCCGTACCGGGCGCGGCCAAGTCCGGCTTGAGCACGTTGCCGGCAGCCGGTCCACGGCTACTGCCCGCGTTGACCGTATCGGGTGCAACCACCGCACCCGGATTCGAGGCGAAGGTCAGCTTGGCTGAAGCAGAATCGAGCAGAAGCTCGGCCTCTCCCGGGTGCGCCGCGTACCAATCGGTCATCGCCGAGCCCGCGCTAAAGGGCACGAACATGGCATGGATCGTCGCGGAGATGGGCGGGTCGGCGCTCATGGTGATCAACTCTTCGCCGCGCGCTTCGTCGTTATGAACGACGGCCAAGATGGCGCCCGCGTTCTCCGCATTCCAAACTTTCTGGTGGAACGAACAGGTGCCGCGGCTGATCACCGCAGCTTGACCGTCGAAGGTGCCCTCCGGGTAGGGATTGCAGCCTTCGAAGTTCGTTTCGTCGACCGAAGCCGCCGTCTTGTAGAAGTAGGGACCGTACTTGGGCTGGTCAAATGCTGCGCCGAACCCGGCCAGCGTGAAGGGAATGCCGCTGAGAATCGGCGGCACGCCTTCCGGCGCGATGACGCTCAGGCCGGTCTGGCCGTAGCGCGAACCCTTGGTTGTGTTCCCTACGTTGACATAGAGCGGCGACGGATGGTCCATCGTGGCCGCGCGCGGGCCGGCGTTACCGTTGGACACGGCAACGAAGACGCCGGCGTGCCACGCATTCTCAAGCGCGACCTCCGTAAGGTCAGCGACGCCACCGATGCTCGCCGCCCCCCCGCCCCACGAGTTGTTGACCACCTGGGCATCGTCGAGCACCAGATCTTCATGCGCCGCGATCGCCTCGGCGTCGCCGATACTGCGGCCCGAAACGTAGACACCCTGATAGCAGATGCGATAGCTCATGATGTAGGCGCCCGGCGCTACACCGGCGATCGTCTCTTTCGGATACGTGGGGTTGTTGAGCGGCTGTACCTCCACCTGATTGCCCGCCGCCGTGCCGATCGTGTGCACACCGTGCCCGATGCTCGCGGGGCCCGGCCACGGGTTTTCCTCGCCGCGTGCCGGCGGATCGTAGCTGCGGAAGTAGCTGCGGCTGGCGATGATCTTGCCGTTCGTGTTCGACACGTCACCGAGTGGGTAGCCGTCGGGGTAGTCGAAGCCGGCGCCGTCGAACATGGGCGCATCTTTGTGCGCTCCGCAGTCGGCCGAAGCAAAGCGAATGCCGAGACCGGCGTTCTCCATGCCGCCCACCAACTCGTCGTTCCAGGCGTCGATCGCCTTCACCACGCCAAGGCTGTCGAACATGTGCAGCTCGTTCAGGCCTTCCACCTCGGCGGAAAGCACACCCGGCAACGCACGCACCTTCGCGGCGAGCGCGTCGGCATCGGCGTCCATCCCGGCCGTGAGCGTCATGCCGTTGAACACCACGCTCCAACGCAGCGGCTGCTGCACGCCGAGCTCGTCGACGTAGTGGTCGACCACCGCTTCGGGAACCTGCTTGTCGAGCTGGGCCAGAAAGGCCTCTTGCTCGGCCGAGATGCGCGCCAAGTGGCTACGAGCAGCCGGGCTGTCTTCGTCGAGCAGGCCCTCGTCATCGAAGATGGCTGCGCGGTCGACGGCGCCGGAGGCCGCGTAGCGCGCGAGCGCGGGCGTGGCCAGACGCACGATCACGCGATGCGTCTGCGTGGTGAACGTCACGGCGCTGGGGGCGTCGCTGGCGTGTTCACCCGATCCGGCCACCGTGCTGGCACTAGCAACGGTGGGTGCGGATAGCAAGACAAGCAGCAGAGCGAGCAGTCGTAATCTCATCGCTATTGTTCCTCCCGTTATTGAGGCGGCGGGACCTCGTGGGGCGCAGCGCCGCCAACCCGCCACCGGCGGCGCATCCGTAGCGAGGATGCCACCGCCATCCAGCCCACGCCAGGATAGACGCGCGCCGTAGGGTGTAACGGGCTTCGAGACTGCGCGTGACTCGCGTGATAGGTGGGTGGCTCCCCCGATTCGCACCATCTCCGTCGATCAGACGGTCGATTCAAACCGGCATGCAGATCATCGATGTCGGGCGAACCGCCGCTCTGTGTCGACGCGAGCCCTCAGTCCTTGCGCACGACCGGTAGATACGCCACGCGACCGGGGTCTTCGACGCCGAGCCGGCCGACGCGCATGCGCCACGTCTCCATCGCGCCCGTCTCGAGGCCGACCCGCACCGCGCCGCGCACCGCTTGCGCCGCGGCTACACCCGCGGGCTCGCCGCCTTCACCGCCAGTCGGCTCATCCGCGATCGGCGTCTCGATGTGCGTCGTGCGCGTCGCCTCGCGCACCGTCCACGGCGGCGTGATGCGCACCGTGGCGTCTGCGCGGCGTGCGCCGAGGTTCCACGCGCGGGCGATCACCTCGCGGGCCGGATCGTCCTCCCCAGGCTTGAGCGCCCACAGCAAGACCGCGCGCTCATCGATCTGCATCCACGACCAGTCGCTCGCGGGCAGCGGTCCGCGCTCCCCAGTCGCCGCGATGGCCACCAGCGGGTTCTGGTGCTCGAGCGCACCGCGCATGGCGGCTACGGGGTCGTAGCGATCGGCCGTCCACAACGCGAAGCGCTGCGTGAAGCGCTCGTCGCCACCCTGATCGGGGATCCCAAGCTCCGGCCCATCGACCTGCCCGCCGGCGAGCACCGACAGGCGCGGCGTGCGATCGTCCAGGTGGTCGGCCGTGCTGCGCCCCACCCTGAAGAAGGCGCAATCGGCGTTGGAAAGCACCGCCCAATGCGTCGCGTTCCCGATCGCGGCGAAGTGGCCGAGGCTCATCCAGTCATAGCGGGCATTGCGCGCCGCGTAGTGTCCGCCGTCGGTCTCAAGACGCGCCTTCAGGAGCGCGCCGACCTCTTCGTGCCACACTTCAGCCCCGTCCAGATTGAAGCCGAAGTCCCATACGTAGGTGCTCGCGAAGTTCTCCGTGATCGTGTTCTCAATGTCCATGCGCGGCGAACCCGCGTAGAGCGTGATGCGCGTGACATGGCGCAGCGGGGTGTCGCTGGCCGCACGCAAGGTCACGGAGACGGGACCGATGCTCTCCACTTCGACGATACCCGGCCCGGCCCGCTCCCCCGGCGCCAGGGCGTTCATCGGCCGACCGTCGACCTCGCGCACTAAATCGCGATTGCCCCGTGCCCGGTCCAACAACTGCGTGATGCGCCCGTGCTCGTCCAGCTCCAACTGAAAGGCATCGCTGACAACGGTGCGCCCGGTGACGACCGCCGCCGGCGGCCGCACCGGACCCGGCGCAGGACCCGCCCGAAACGCGACGAGCCGATACCCGATGGCGGGCACGCGGGGCACCCACAACCGCAGCCAATCGGCGCCGTCCCTGCGCACCGGCTGCAGCGCGAGCGATCCGAATGCTTCCTCTTCGCGCTCGTCGGGATCATCGGCACGGCCATCGGTTCCGTCACTCACGACGATCGCATGCACCGGCAACGGGGCCTCCGCTCCCGACGATCGCAGCGCCTCCGGATCGATTCCCAACGCTGCCGCGATCGGCGCCCAGGGTACTTCGAGCACCCCATCGCGCGTCCAGCCGAGCGGGTTGAACGCGGCGACACGCGGCTCGTCGCCGGCCGGAATCGCCGCGCTCACCACGGAGGTGGCGTCCGCGCGAAGGCCGTCGACGTAGCCTTCGATGCGCTCGGCCAACGCGCGTTGCCACGCGGCGCGCGCCGAGCGTGCGACCGGGCCGTTGGCCGTCCAGTCGTGCTCCCAGTACAGCCCGAGGTCCATGAACGCCTGGTCGCGCACGGTCTCGCGGCTATCCATGAACGAAGCGTCGAGCCGGCACGCGATCGTAGCCAGTGCCTCCGCCGAGCGCAGCGCCTCGGTCGCGCGACGGACACGCGCGGTTAGCTCGGCCATGGATGCCACGAGCAGATCCCACTCGTTGCCGAAGGCGCCGCTCCAACGGGGCAGCCCTTCGCCGTATGTCGCCTCGAAGTCGCGGAAGAAGTCTTCTTGGTTCGAGACGATCACCTCGCGCTCGCGGTCCGTCAGCGCGACGGCTGCGTCGCGTACCCGCTCGTCCTGGGTCTGCAGATCGTCCCAGCCCTGGCCGAAGAGCCCGATGACCTTGTAGGGATAGCGCGCTGCGAAGCCGCTCGTGCGCGCATCGTCCGTGACGAGCCGGACGGCTTCCTCCGGCATGCGCGCTTCCGCATAGCCGCCGCTAGAGCGATTGTCGCCCAGCAGCGAATGCCACTTCATCAACAGACGTCGGCCGTCCTTGCCCTCCCACCAATAGATGTCGTAGAGCCGGTCGCCGGCATCCTCCACCTTCGATGCGCAGCCGCAGATCCCCTTCCACGACCAGCGTGCGCCCGCGCCGGCGAAAAGCGACACCAGGCCCGCGGGCAGCGTCTGGTTCTCCACGGAATGAGCGAGCGCAAAACGCAGCCCGTGCCGTCGTTCGATCCGGCCCGGGTAGTACATGCCCCGCAGCACGGCCTCCGCCGGCGCACCGCCGTAGCAGCAAACGAGCGGGTTGAGCGGCACGCTGATGTGCCCGTCGCGAATGCGCTCGATCAGCCGCAGAAATGCGGCCTGATCGCGCTGCCGCTCATAGGTCCACATCCACAGCGAGCCGTCGCAGTTCCAACGCGCCTGATGCGCTGCCGGCGCACCGGCCGTGGCGTCCGCGCGATCGAGCGCCCAGTCGAGCGTCTCGACGAACACGCGCGCATAGCCTTCCTCGTCCGCGCTCCACATGTAGTCCGTATGATCGTCCGGCGCGAGGTACACCCGGTGCGGGGTTTGTAAGGGTGGTTGCAGCGGCTCGCGGGCCAGGAGTGCGCGGGGAGTGCGCGAAATTGGGACGCCCATCCACAGGCCGCCCAGCGCGCCCGCAGCACTGCCCAAGAGTCGGCGGCGATCGATTCCGCTGGACCCTCGGTTCTGCGGGGCATGGCTCTCTGAACCCTCGGCCGAGGGTTGTGGCTCCAAGCCCGACGCCGTGCGATCGCTCGTCATGCGAACGTGCAACCTTGGATTGCACGAGCGGTGAGCGCGCGCGTTCGCGTCAAGGCAGTGACCCGTGGCGCGGTTCCCGCGGTGCCGAACAAAGCGCTCGACCACGCCAAGATCACGTGTGACGAACAAGCCGCCACGGCTTGGGCCCCGATCGACCAACCGAACAGCCCAACAACGGGTGGCACCTGCATGGGACCCTCCCCTTTCGCCGCCACGCTGGAGCACGGGGCGGCCGACGCACTCGACCGCGACGATGCTAGCGACCCCCTCCCGCGCTCGCAAAGGAAGCACGCGCCCGCGATCGGTCACGGGGTCGAATTCGTCCTGCTCGCGCGGCTGCCTCTGCTACCATCCCCGCCATGACCCGAGCCAAGACCACCGACGATCCCGCCGATCCCCGCATCGGCAAGCAGCGCCTGGCCCGCCACCTCGGCCTCGTGCGCCCGCACCGCCGCGCCGTCGGCGCCGAGCCCGCTCCGGACGGCGTGCGCCTCGACGGCGTGCGCGTCGTTCTTGTTCGCACCGAATTCGCCGGCAACCTTGGCCGCACGGCGCGGGCGATGCTGAACATGGGCCTTACCGATTTGCGGCTGGTCCGGCCGCGCTTCAAGCACCTCTCCAGCGACGCACGCCGCCCGGCCGGCCATTCGTGGGAGGTCATCAAGCACGCGCAGGTCGTCGACAGCCTCGACGAGGCGCTCGCCGATACGGTCTTCAGCGTCGGGCTAACGAGCGCGCGCGAACGGGCGCGCTACCGTGTCGAGCCCTTCGAGGACGTGCTTCCGCGCCTCGCGGAGGCGTCGCGCCAGGGACCCGTCGCATTGGTTTTCGGCAGCGAGGCCGATGGCATGCGCAACGAAGAGATCGGACGCTGCACCGTGGCCGCGCAGCTGGCTTGCTCGCCCGAATCGCCGGTGCTCAACCTCGCGCAGGCCGTGCTCCTCGCGTGCGCCAACGTCTTCACCTGGCGCCGCCCCGCGGAGGCCCCACCTTCCCTCGCGCCCGATCGCGACCCGGTGAGCCACCAGCAGCTCGAAGGCTACTTCGCGCAGCTACTTGCGCTTCTAGACCGCGTCCGCTTCAGCAAGAAGCAACGGGCCGACCGCTTCGAGGCCAGCGTGCGCCGCATCTTCACCAAGTCTCCGCTAGACGCCTGGGAGGTCGCCCTCCTGCGCGGCATGCTCACCGCCTTCGAGTCCGCCATCGACCATCCGGAGCGTGCTGCGCCCAAAGCGGACGTGGACGGCGGGAAGGCGGATGGGAAGTCGAACAGAGGTAGCGGCAAGGAAAGGAGCAGGGGCAAGGGCGCGGTCGGGGAAAAGGACAAGGACAAGGACAGGGACAGGGCGTAGCCTTCGGCGAATAGGAGGGCTTGGGTGTCGGCACGGCTTCCCAGATAGCCCCCGCCAAGTACTCCGCAGCGATGCGAGTTCACCAACCACCGGTCCCTTAGCGCGTCCGGAATGCGTTAAGACCCCCGAAGCAGGCAAGCGTCCCGCGAGGTCCTGCTTCGAGGGGGGTACTCATGACCGCACGACTTCGCTGCCTTACACCCATGCTTCTCGCCCTGTTCGTCTTGGCCTCGGCCACGGCTATCACGGACCACGGCTCGTTGCCGTCGAGCACGGTGTTCGCCCAGGGCCCGACGGGCCCCGGCGGACCGCAGCTGGACTATCGGCTGGCGGACACGTGGACGAAGCAGTCCTGGAGCTTGCGTCCAGGTTTCTTCAACAGTCCGACCGATGTCACGACGACCCCGGACGGGACGCGTCACGTGCTGGAGCACTACCGCAAGGTCATCCATCACCTTGCCCCTGACGACGTCACGTGGACCGTGTCCCTCCTGCCGAGCACCATCGAGCATCGCGGCGACGTTCGCGCTTACTCCCTCCTTCGGATCGACGCCAGCCCGGACGGGCTCGTCGGGGTATTGGCCCACGTCAGCCAGGTCACCCGCGGCAACGCGACCCTGGCTGGGGAGTACCTGGTCCTCCAAGCGGACGAGGCGGGTTCTTGGAACGTCACCCACGCCGCTCCCGAGGAGCCAAGCCGATCGTATGTGGATCTTGCGCTCGACGACAGTGACATGGTGTTCTTGGCCCGATACGCGTCGAGCGCGTACTTGGATCAGACGAGCGTAGACATCCTCTCGCCCATCGGGCAGGGTTCGAGCCTTACGCGCATCGCCCCGCCGGAACTCGGTCACGCGTACGCCATCGACGTGCATCGCGACGGGACGATCTTTGCTCTCTCCAGAGTAAGCAACATCACTCGGCCGGTATCCCCGCCGCGAACGCCCCGCCCGACCTCGACGCCTCGACCGTCCGTGCACGAGGCCGCGGTGCGCGGCGCGCCAGCGAGCGGGAACCGGGAAGACGGCGTCCACGGTGTGGAACAGAGCGGCGTCGGCATCCGAGGGCTCCTCGTCATCGGCCCGGACGGCCGAGTCCGGGATACGTGGGCTGACTCGGGGCTCTACGACGTCGCCGTTCACGCGAGCGCTGCCGTCGTCGTCAAGAACGGCAACGTGTACGACGTCTCGCGTCGCAGGCAGCTCGTCGATCCACAGCGCGAGCATCCCTATGGCGTTTCCTTGGAGCGGATCGCGGTTCGTGCGGACGGATTGCTGACCGCGATCACGAGCACGGAAGACTTTCGGGGCTTGATCGAGTTCGCCTACGAAGGTGCGGGTACGCCGTACGCATCCACCTTCCGTGGCTCGATGGACGATCCGTTCATGCGGGGCCCATCTTGGCCTCGCCGGGTCGCGGTGGATGACACCAACGGCGAGGTGCTCGTTGTCGACGGCGAGTTGCGCTTCGGTTCCGAGCATCACGCCAAGGGCGGCCCTTCGGTGGGTCGCAACGAAGACGCCTCGCTCTTACGGTTTCGGGCGGACGGTCTCCTGTGGTCCGAGAACGGTGTACCGGAACACCCGTGGGACGTCGCGGCCGCGGGCGGCATGGCCGTCACCTCCGCGTGGCAATCCATCGTCGGGCGACGCGATCGATTCGTGCCGCGATGGTACGGGAACTTCAACCTCAGGACCGCGGGTCTCACCACCCTATTGACGTCGATCGACGCGCACGACGACCGCATCGCCGCGTTGGACATCGGCCACGAGCGAGTTCTCTGGCTCGACCGAGACGCGCAGCTGCTCGCGGAATGGAGCACCTGGCTGGCGCACCCGAACGCGCTGCCAAGCGACATAGCCGTTCACGGGGACCGTGTGTACCTGGCCGACCTTGGGCGCAACCGGGTCATGGTTCGCGGCGGGCGCGGTGGCGATCTAGGCGAATGGCCCACCCACGATGGGCCTCTTCGCATCGCGACAGGACCCCACGGCGACGTCTTCGTACTCGGACGCGGCGGCTGGCTGCTGCGCTACACGCCGGACGGCGAGCTGGTGGCCTGGTGGCGCATCCCCCATCGGACCGTCGACCGCGTTGAGCGCGTCGTGACGCCTGGTGACCTGGACGTCGGTCCGGACGGACGCGTCTACGCGACGTGGTGGGTCGAGGGCCCGAAGGACACCGTGATCGACGGGCAGGCCGGCATCGACATCTTCGAACCCTACATGCGGCCCGCCGCGGATGCGCGGCCGCCCTTGTTGCCGGGCGCGTGTCTGGCTGAAACGGACAAGAAGGCTTCGCCCGAGCGCGTAACCATCGGCGAAACGGTCGAGGTTCAGCTCACGATGCGCGGCGAATGCCCCGGGACGCACCGGCCGGGACAGATCATGATCGTCTTCGACCGCTCGCTCTCGATGAGCTGGGACGGCGCGCTGCCGCGAGCACTCGACGCGGTCGTGGGGCTGCTCGACACGTTGGACGGCGAGGCGATCGAGGTCGGGCTGGTCAGCTTCAGCGACGGCGCCTCGCTCGAGCTGCCGCTGACCGACCGCTTGGGTGCGATCCGCGGCCGCATCGCCAGCTTCAGCGCCGGCGGCGACACGCTGATGGCCGCCGGCATCGAGCTGGCCCATCGCGAGCTGATGGGCGAGCGCCGCGACCCCGACGCCGAGGGCCGCATCTGGGTCGTGAGCGACGGGGTCTTCAAGGACGCGCCGACCGAGGTCGTCGAGGCGGCGCGCGCGGACGGGATCGCACTGGACTCCCTGGTCTTCCGGAACCGTGAGTACGACAACGATGTGCGCGACGCGCTGCGCGCCCTGTTCCTACCGCAGCACTTGTTCGAGGAGCTGCGGCCCGGTCGGGAGATCGACATCGTGCGCGCCATCAGCGGCTACGAGCCGCAGCTCGGCCTCTTCGACACGGTCACGATCGACGACGAGATTCCCGCCAACATGCGCCTGCTCGAGCACACGATCCGCCCGCCGGCGGCGCGTGTCGACAACACGACCCTACGGTGGACCCATTTGGATGTCGTGGCCGCGAATGCGCTCACGATGACCTACAGCTTGGAGCCCTTGGAACTGGGCATCCACCCGACCAACGTCCGCGCGGAGGCTCGTTGGCTCGATGCCTGGGGCCACGCCGGGCGCCAAGCGTTCCCGGTGCCCGAGGTAGAGGTCGTCACGCCGCCTCCCACACCAACACCCACCGCGACGCCGGAGATCTACCAGATCTGGCTGCCCTTCACCTCGCGCATGCGCTGCCACCGACGCCCGCCGGTCGATGTCGTCCTCACCGTGGACACCTCGGGCAGCATGGGCCGTCCGGTGGTCGGACAGCCGGGGACCGCGTTGGACGTAGCGCGCACCGCCATGCGGGAAGCGATGTTGCTGCTCGACATGCCGCGCGATCGCGTCGCCGTGGTGGAGTTCAACGACCGCGCTCGCATCATTCAAGAGATGACGGGCGACACCAACGCGGTCCTGCGCGCCATCGACGCGTTGGCACATTCGCCCGGATCGCGGCTGGACCAAGGCCTTGCGCTCGCAACGCACGCCATCGATCAATCGACCGGCCCGAGGGGCAGACCCGTCGTCATCCTGTTGACCGACGGCCTCCAGGCCGAGGGCCGCAAGATCGCGATCGCCTGGTCCAACGCGGTGCGCGGACGCGGCATCTCCGTGTACGCGGTCGGCTTCGGCCCCACCATCGACGAGGACCTCCTACGCCGCATGGCATCCACCCCGGACCGCTACCACCGCTCCATCGGCGCCCACGACCTGATGCCGATCTACGGCCGCATCCTGGCGGAGCTGGCCTGCCCGGGCGGGTAGGTCGGGGCTGCGCTTGATGCCGGGCGGGCCCGTGGGGGTCCGCCCGGTGGGGTCCGCGCGGTTTTGGGATGGCTCGATACGTCAGTCGCGCGAAAATTGGGTTTGTTGGCCAAGGAGGCTGTCCTCGAAAATGGACGGTTCGGCCGCGTGTTCAACGGCGCGTCCCAACCTGAACCTCCACAAGCTCACGTAGGCTTCGAGCTTGACTGGAGCCCCCCGCAAGGAACGACTCCTCTGCCCACCCAATCCCCTCGCAGAATGTCCTCCACACTGTAGCGTTGCCGGGGTGAGTATATATCGTCATACAGGGCCGATGCAGAGGGTCCCTGCTCCACGGAGGCTCTGGAGTCGGCAGCGACCAGTTTCCTCCGCCCTCGGAAGGGAAGCGCGCCATGTTCGGCGTGAGGGGTAGCCGCAGGATTGGGATCGGGCGTTCGATTGGCCAGCCGTAGTGGCTCCGCGGTGCGACTGTTGGGATCACCGGGCGTTCGAGGAATTCGAGTTGCGCGCGCAGAGTCGGTACGTCCCGTGCTTCGTACACTTCGTCACGCCAGACCACGATGAACATCGGCTCGTGTGACGAACTCGCTGCAAGTCGTGCTTCCAAAGCGCGGCCCCGTCGCTCACCGTGTTCAACCGCGGTCCGACGTTGGTCTAGACGAACCAACGCTAGCTCCGGAGAAAGCAGACGTGCATCGGCGACCGTGACAACCTCGATCGACTCCTCCCATTGCTGCCATGACGAACAACCAGTCATAGATGACGCATGGTTGACCGTCCATCGCCTGCCAGGCCACAACGGGAAGAGTTCGAGCGTCGTGCGCAGTTGCGGTCCCGCATTGGCGAGCTCGAGTGGCGGGTGGCCGTCGAGCAAGCGGCGGCCTGCATCGAAGCTCGGCGGCTCTGTCGGCCTTCGGTTTGGCGTGACGCTGGCTACAGGCGTGATCAGCGCGTACTGCGCATGCTGCGACGCTAGCGCCAACGTCGTGCGCTTCGACGTGGTCGTCCACAACTCTTCGCCGCATTGCAGAGCCCGTAGTGTCCCGTTGTGACCATCCACGAGCGCGTGAAACGTTTTTCGATGTCGCGGAGGGTTGTCGGATTTCGGGCGCCACCCCGGATGGTATGTCTCATCCAAAAAACTGCCTCGCACGATGTATTGCGGGACGTCCAAGTACGGATCGTCGGGAAGCGGATCCGCGGGCGCGCGCCCACTGTTTGGCGGCGCAAGATCGCGCAGGCTACGGGGTAGCGTTGGCTCGTAGGGCCAGGCCTCGTCCTCGATCCAATGCTCGAGCAACGAGCGAAGCGGTACGATCTCGAAACCGTCCAAGCGCGCCTTGTCTCGAGGCGGGAAGGCTTCCAGTGCGATACGTTCAGCTTGACGTGGCGTCATGCGGATTGTGGCATCGGCCAGCACCGACCGAACCACGCCGTTCTCGCTGCTGTACAAGAACACGTTCTTGGCGTTCGCGGACCTGCCAGTTGCCCGAGCCTGCGCCCTCTCCAGAAGTGCCTCCACCTCCGCGTGCCATGTCTCAGGCTGCGCTGCCAGCAGCGGCTCGTGTCCCGCGCCGGGGATGAACACGAGTCGGGCGTCGGCGTCGTCGACTGCCGGTACGGCATCTACAACGCGCTGTGCTTGCGCTGCGGTTACCCGCACGTCTTCGGCTCCGTGCAAGAGCAACAACGGCGCATGGATATCCGCCGCGTAGGCGACAGGGCGGTGCGCGAAGGCGTCGAAGTCAGCCAAACGTCCGCCCCAGAACAGCAAGATCTGCGCGGCGGGGAAACTCGGAACGCCCATGGCTTCGAAGCGGTTCTGCACGGTGTGGAGCAAGTCATCGTAGACCGAC
>JAJCYU010000175.1 GCA_029262755.1 Anaerolineae bacterium | reverse complement strand
CTTCGTGATCTACTTCTACGACCAGAACGGTCTGCTCGACTACATCTGCCAGAAGCTCAACGAGAAGCAGGTGGAGTACATCGACCTGCAGACGTGGGGCTACATCAACGAGGGCTTCAAGGGCTCGGCCATCATCTCGGCTTGGTTCTGGGAGCATGACGTCTTCGACGACACGGGCTTCTTCGTACGCAACTTGGTGGGTCTCGGCGCGGTGGCGATCGAGCGTAAGGGCACGCGCCTGGGCGAGGATGTCCCGGGTGATGAGGCAGCCGGCGCGCGCGGTATCCCCTTCCGCCAGTCGGACGAAGAAGACAACGAGTTCGCCTTCTGCTTCATGGGCTATCCGCCGCTGTGCCCGGGCTTCCCGGATCTTCGCTTCGGCGAGGACGGCGAGGACAACTGTCGCCGCTATCCGGGTGGCATCATCGAGGGAACCGTGGGTTCCGGTGCCTCGACGCCTGGTGTCTTCTCGATTAGCGGGGTTCAAGGCGGCAACCGCCTGGGTCGCTTCCTCGACAACGGCCAGTGCCCGGACGGCAACGTGTGCCCGGGTACGTTCGCAGCACCCACCACGGTCAACTATGACGCCATCTTCTTTGACAACTGCGAGGGTGGCGACGCGTGTGTGACCATCTCCTTCAACTGGACGGGTGCAAACGCCGTGGCAGGTCAAGCGGCGTTCTACCTGAACAGCTACGACCCCAACACCGATATCTGCCTGAATCACCTCGCGGATAACGGCTCGACGCCGGCGGCTCAGATGTTCGGCGCCGTCATACCAGCCGGCCAGACGCTGGTCGTCGTGGTCGCGGAGATCTTCGCGCCGGGTGTTGGCGGTACGTACAACTTCACGCTCACCGGCGACTTGCCGTAGGCAGGTAGCTTCGATCTAATCCGCCTGGCGGGCTACGATCTGCAAACCCGAACCGCCCTCCTGCCTTGCGCAGGGGGGCGGTTCGCGTTGCGGAATCCGTTCGGCCACGTGGTGCGAGCGCGCTGTCCTCACGTGCTGATGCGACGCGCCGGCCTCGGAACCGTCGTTGAGTAGCGGCAGGGCGCCGCGGCGCACCGAGCGGTACCCGAACCCTCCAGCATGGCAATCTGTTGCAGAACTCGCCCTATTCCGCAATCGTGCCATGCGCGCAAGAACCGGCGACGTAGCAATCAATAGAGGGCCACCTCAGACCATTCTGAGCAATTTCCCACGAATCTCTCACGCGCCCGTATCTTCCACGTCACGGCCTGCGTTATAGAAGCTCGAGGTCAGTGCGGTGAGTGCCGCGTCCGGTCATGTATGCCCCGACAGATATTTCGAAGCATCGAGGCGTACACGCCGCAACATCTTTTTTTGGGGAATTGCCCCCTATGCACTTCCTGATCGAGGGAGGATCACACATGACTCATCGGTTCTTGCGGTTGCCGGTTTTGGCGATCACCGCGCTGGTCGTTTTCGGCCTGTTCGCGATGAACGCCAACACCGCTTCCGCCCAGTTCATCGGTGCACAGGGCGACGGCGTCGCCTGTGGCCCCGGTGACGTCGAGACGTTCCCGTTCGATACGAGCGTGAACCCCACCACAGCGAACTTCACCCACAACGCGGCCTGCACCGGCACGTTGTGGTTTGAGCGCTACGAGGACTTCGAGCTCGAGATCGTTTCGGCGGTCGCGGGCCCGCACACAGTCATTGCAGAGACCTGTTCTGCTGCCGGTGACACGGTGCTGCAGGCCTACCAGGATCGCACGTCTTCGCCGGCTCCGGCCGGGGGCTTCAACAGCCTCGATACGTGCGAGAACTACGTCGGCTTCGACGACGACGGGTGTAACCCGCAGTCGAGCCTGACGGTCAACGACATGGACGATGGTTTCTACACCATCGTCGTCGGCCCGTGGTGGGCCGGCACGCTGGACGTGGATGGCGATCTCACGATCGAGGTCCCGACCTGCGTCAACAACGCCCCGTTCGTCGAAGAGATCCCGGTTGCATTCGAGGATCCGATCGAGCTGCCCTGTATCACGGGCGAGGCGATCATCAGCGCGACCGTGTGTAACACGGGCGTGCAGCCGCTGTCCGACATTCCCGGCCAGCCCGAGTACAGCGTTTCGATCGCTTCGACCACCGGCGCGCCGGTCCAGGTGCGTTCCGTTACGTCCGGTGTCGGCCCGGGTCAGATTCCCGGCGCCGCTCCCCTCGGTGGCAGCGCCACCGCGGACTTGAACATCGCGCCGGGTGCGTGTGACGTCATCGAGCATGTCGTCTTCTTCCCGACCGGTGTCGGCAACGTCGGTGCGCTCGTGGTCGAGCGCACGGTGTGGGCCGATGGCGCCCTCAACCCGCCGGCTAACGGTGTCGTGGACGATGGTGACGGCTTCTTCGTCTTCGTCGACGAGGATCCGATCGAGCTTCCCTGCGACCCGCGTGTCTTCCCGGAAATCCAGTTGGGCAACCAGGTACACCTGCCCATCCTGAACTTCTTGGGCCAGGACGACGTGTGCGAGACGTGGATCGAGGTCCAGAACCTCGGTTGCGACTTCGCGAAGGCCGCGCTGATCACGTGGGGCGAGCCGGGCTTCTGCCCGCCGCAGGCCGCGGGTCCGCTGAAGGTCGAGTGCACGGGTATGTTGAAGCCC
>JAJCYU010000174.1 GCA_029262755.1 Anaerolineae bacterium | reverse complement strand
CGGTCGATGCGGCACTCTCGGCGCGAAAGAAGCGCTCGAAGAGGTGTGCCTGGTCTACGTCGGAGATGCCCACACCCGTGTCGCGGACCGCCGGCTACGTGGGAGCGATCTTGCGATCGCGCAACCCATCCCGGTGTCGGTGGATCCGCCCGATCGTTGAGGATGTCGACTCGGCCCATTTGCGCTAGGACGTTTCGCGCCCCTGATAGCCTAACACAATCTGCTCATCGGCGGCACTGATCGTGACCGTGCCTCCGCGTGCAAGCCGGCCGAAGAGCAGCTCGTCGGTGAGCGGGCGCTTGACGTGTTCGGCGATGACGCGCTCCAACGGACGTGCGCCGAAACGAGGGTCGTGACCTTGCTCCACCAACCAGTCGCGCCCGTCCGCGGTCAAGACCACGTCCACGCCGCGATCGCTCACCTGCGCCCGTAGGCGGTCGATAAATTTGTCGACGATCAGGGCCATGACCGCGCGCGAAAGTGGCTGGAAGGGCACACGCGCATCCAGCCGATTGCGAAACTCAGGGCTGAAGGTCCGCTCGAACGCCTGCTCGTCGCGTCCGCCGCTGCCGGCATTGGGTGTCTCGTCTCCAAATCCGAGACCGCCGCGCGCCAGCTCCCGCGCGCCGACATTGGAGGTCATGATCAGCACCACCTGCCGAAAGTCCGTGGTCTTGCCATTCGTGTCGGTCAGCGACCCATGGTCCATGACCTGCAGCAAGATGTTGAACACGTCCGGATGGGCCTTCTCGATTTCGTCGAGCAGGAGGACGGCGTGGGGGCTCTTGTGCACTGCTTCGGTCAAGAGGCCGCCACGATCGAAGCCGACGTAGCCGGGCGGTGCGCCAACAAGCCGGCTCACGCTGTGGCGCTCCATGTACTCGCTCATATCGAAGCGCAGAAACGCGATGTCGAGCGTGGCGGCAAGCGCCTTGGCCAGCTCCGTCTTGCCGACGCCTGTTGGGCCGGTGAATAGGAAGCTTCCGACCGGCTTGTCCGGCTCGCGCAGACCGGCGCGCGCAACCTTGATCGAAGCCACCACGCGGGCCACGGCGTCGGCCTGCCCGAAGACCTGCCGGCCGAGACGCTCCGCGAGATCGGCCAGGCGCGCACGGTCGTCGCCGACCACGCGGCGGGTGGGGATGCGCGCCATCGTGGCGAGCGTCCGTTCGATGTCGGGCACGCGGACGCTGGAACGACCCGCGAGGGCAGCCGCGGCGCCGGCTTCGTCGATCACGTCGATCGCCTTGTCGGGTAGCCGGCGGTCCGTGAGGTGGCGGCCGGCCAATGTTGCAGCCGCGCGAAGGGAGGCCCGAGAGTAGGTCAGCTCGTGATGCTGCTCGTAGCGCGGACGCAGTCCTTCCAGGATTCGGACCGTCTCCTCGACGGATGGCTCCTCGACCTCGATGCGCTGGAATCGGCGCGCCAGGGCGCGATCCCGTTCGAAGTGCTGTCGGTACTCCTCCCACGTCGTGGCGCCGATACAGCGCAGCCATCCGGCTTCCAGCGCCGGCTTGAGGAGATTCGACGCATCCATCGTTGCACCGCTTGCGCCACCGGCGCCGATCAAGGTGTGGATTTCGTCGACAAACAAGATCGGCTGTTCGGCGGCTCGTTCTTCGAGGGCGTTCAGCACGCCCTTCAAGCGCTCTTCAAAATCTCCTCGGTAGCGCGTGCCGGCCAAGAGGGCGCCGAGATCCAGCCGCCAGATGGCCACATCGGCCATCGCGTCCGGGACCTCCCCGCGCGCGATGCGACGCGCCAAACCCTCCACGATCGCCGTCTTGCCAACGCCCGGCTCCCCGACGAAGATCGGATTATTCTTGCGACGCCTTCGTAGAACATGCATCGCGCGCCGAAGCTCGGCATCACGGCCGACGAGCGGATCGATGCGGTCGGCCCGTGCTAGGGCGGTTAGATCGCGGGCGTACGTGGCAAGCGGATCGGCCGCTGCCGCGTCCCCGCCTTCCTCGCCTCCGTGCCCCACGCGGCTCGAGCCATCGCCGGCATCGACACCGGCCTGGGAGCCCACACCGTGCGCCAGCCAGCGCACGACGTTCAAGCGGGACGCGCCGGCCTCCTCCAGAAAGTAGACGGCGTACGCGTCTTCTTCGTCGAAGAGGGAGACGAGCAGATCGGTGGTGGTGATCTCGTCCTTTCCTGCGCCTTCGCCGTGTGCCGCCGCTCGCGCAAGTGCGCGGCGCAGCCCCATGGTCAACGACGGTTCGCTCGGTAGCTCCGCGTCACCCGGCCCGGCCAGCTCTTCGGTCAAGAAGCGTTCCAGCTCCGCTCGCAACGCGTCGATGTCGGTGCCCGATCGCCGCAAGGCCATGGTGGCGTCGTCGTCGAGCAGGAGCGCGAACAACGCGTGTTCCAAGCCGGCCAGGTCATGACCACGCCGAGCCGCCTCCGAAACCGCCACGGACAGCGAAACGCGTAGATCGTCCGAGATTCGCATTCGGTCGCTCATGACCGGCCTCCCTCGGAAGATTCATCGCCGCCAACCGGTTCGGAGGTGACGAGCAACGGCATGCCCTCTTGTCGCGCTTCGGCGGTCACAGCGACCACCTTGGTCTCGGCAACGTCACGGGTGTACACGCCGGCTACGCCCCGGCCTCGCATATGGACCTGCAGCATCACGTGCGTAGCCTCCGCATCGCTCTTGGCAAAGTGGCGCTTCAGAACGGACACGACGAACTCCATGCTCGTATAGTCGTCGTTGTGCAACACAACCTGCCAACGTCGCGGGCGCTTGGTCCGCTTCCGTGTGGCAACGGCCTGTTCGTCGACGCCGATCGGTTCCGAACCACTCATGGTTCACCGACCGGGGCGCGACGCGTCTTGTGTAGCAGAGCACAGACGCTCGGAGCATGCCGAAAGGAGGCTGCGCGCGCTTCGGTGGGGCGAGTCATGTCCGGAATTGTACTCGCGCCGGAGCGCGCCACCACACGAGGCGCACCGATATCATGGCGACGGAAGCACGTCACCAAGCAGCGCGCCTTGGAACGGGCCGGGACACAGTAGTTGCGCGTTCGCGTCTGGATTGGCGTATCCGAATTGCTGAAGGGCAATCAGCAGATGCTCCCGCTGCGTTGCCTCTTCGGCGACCACGGCGCACGCGGTAGCCATGTCTGCGACGGCCCCCCACGTGGTGGCGAAGGCTACCGGCCACGAAGCGAACTCGCCGTCCTCCGCCACGCTCTGCGACGCAACCGCGTCGAGCCATCGCGCCACGTCGAGACCGTCCGGTGCGCTTTCCGTTGTGCCCTCCTCCGCGTCGGCGTCGCTGTCCCCGGATCCGCCCACCGATCCCGGCCCGCGGGCAGCGCCGCTGTCCGCCCTACTGCCTATCCCGACACGGGGGCCGCCGTGCACCGCAAGCTGCATTGCGCGCAGGCGAGCGAGCGCGCGCACCGCCTGCCCCGATGCGGACCAGGGCAAGTCGATGCCGGTCACGGGCCAAGGCGTGTCGATGGCCCGTTGATAGAGCGTGGCCGCCGCGGACGGCGCGCCCGAGCGCCAGGCGGCGTCGCCGTCCAAGACGCGGAACCACGGATGGGCGGATGCATCCGGATCGTAGAGCACGCGGGTACGGGTCCACTCTTGCTCGACCAAAGACCAGACCTCCGTGCGCGCCCGCTGCAGTCCAGCCCCAGCGGAACCGAGCAAACCGCCTTCGAGCACGAGCTCCGAGATGCCGTCGCCGTCGAGATCGGCTAGTTCGGCGGAGCCGGAACTCATGGCGGCCACCGGCACGTTCCTGTCGCCGAGGGAAAGACTCGCGATCTCTGTCTCCGTGAGGCGAGAGCCGGCGGTGTTCGCCGCTCCTTCCGTTGCAGCGGCAGCGATACGCGAACGCATCGCGCCGTCCGGCAGAACGGTGTGGATGGAAACGTGCACCGTGCACGTCGAGGCGCCGCAGCGTTGCCCCGCAACGACAAGTTCCGGCTGCCCGTCGCGGTCGAGATCGCGGAAGCCCAAGATCGTCGCGGGCGCTGCCCCGAGCCATCGATCCGTCTAGGCTTGAAACCGCTCGGCGGGAGCCGGCTGCGTGAGGACCAAGACGGTCGCCTCCGCGAGGTCGGCGCGCTCTCCTCCGACTCCCGCCCCCTCCAACGA
>JAJCYU010000173.1 GCA_029262755.1 Anaerolineae bacterium | reverse complement strand
GTATCCGCCGGCCAAACGGTGCCCTATGCGCGCCCCGACTATGGGCGGATGTTCCAGGTGCCATTCGCCGAACGCATCCGGCGCGAAGTAGCGGGCATCGCGGTCATGTCCGTCGGCGCGATCCAGCACGCCGATCACGCGAACACGGTATTGGCCGCGGGCCGCGCCGACCTGTGCGCGTTGGCCCGTCCCCACCTCGCCGACCCCTACTTGACGCTTCATGCGGCGGCCCGCTACGCGTTTCACGACCAGTACTGGCCGGAGCCTTATCTTACGGTCAAGCGACCTCCTCGCCGCGAGACGGATCGCCGCGCGGAACGCGCGCGCGCCGCGTTGCCGCTTCGCGGGGCCGACGTCTCGAACGCAGATGTCGCTGCTCTGCGCTCACCCGAAGGGACCCAACGGTGAGCACTCCGCATCTTCGCCGCTCGCTCGGCTTTCGTACCGGGACTCGAGAGCGCCACCGCTTGGATGCCGAGCGTCTCAACCTGCTTGGCGTCGCGATGATGGCCCTCGCTACCGCGATCTCGGGTGCGATCCTCGGCTGGGTGCTGCTCACCGGACGCACGAGCCCGGACCCGCTGTCTGTGACCTTGCTCTTCGGCTTGTCGCTCTTGACGTGGCTGCTGATCCGCATGGGCCGAACCACGCTGGCCGGATGGACGTTCACGATGGGCACCATCGGGATCATCGCATGGGCCTCCGCCTTCGTGGGGGGCGGTGTCGATTCGCCCGCGTTTGCCGTGTACTTCCTGCTCGTGCTCACGGCCGGCATGATGCGCGGCGGTGGCCACGCCATGGCCGTAGCCGCTGTGTGCATCATCGTCGGCTTCGGTCTCGTGGTCATCGAGACCAACGGCACCATGCCTTCCGCGGGTGAGGTTCGGCCCCCGCTTACCCATTGGATCGTCTACAGCGGGATCCTGATCGCAACGGCCGCATACGTCGGCTTGGTGATGCGCGGCCTGGACGTCGCGCTATCGCGGGCGCGGATCAACCAGCTCGGCATGGAGGCCTCCGCCGACGGCATGGCAATTCGGCACGGCCAAACCCTGGCCTACGTCAATGCCGCGCACGCCGCCATGCATGGTTGGGGGAGCGCAGATCAGCTGATCGGTCAGCCCTGCAGCATTCTCTTTCGTCCGGCGGAGTGGGCGCGCGTGCGCGACGAGGTGTTGCCGGAGGTGCGCGCTAAGGGCACATGGCGCGGCGAGGCCGTCGCACTTCGTAAGGACGGGAGCGAGTTCCCGATCGAGATGTCGCTCACGCGCATCGACGACGAACGGTTTGTCTCGGTCACGCGTGATATCAGTGACCGCCGTGTAGCCGAGCGCGCGATGTGGCGAACGCAGAAGCTGGAGAGCCTCGGCGTCTTGGCCGGCGGCATCGCCCACGACTTCAACAACTTGCTGACCGTCATGCTTGGACACTTGAGCCTCGCCCGCATGCGGGTGGGCGACAACGAGTCTTTGCTCGCGCCGCTCGATGCTGCGCAGTCCTCGGCGGAACGCGCGGCCGTACTGACGCAACAACTGCTCAGCTACGCCGGGCGCACCCGAATGGAACGCCGCCGCCTCGATCTGAACCGGATCGTGCGCGACAACGCGGAAATTCTGGAAACCGCCATCCCCGCGCGCGTCAAGCTCCGCTGCGACCTCGACGCGGGCCCGCTGCCGTTGGACGCCGATCCTTCGGGTCTTCAGCAGACGGTGATGAATCTCGTCCTGAACGCCTCAGAGGCCGTGCCGGAATCGTCCGTCTCGGGCCTGGTGCAGCTCAGTACAGCGCGCTGTAGGGTCCCGGAGGACATTCCGGATAGCGGTGTGGTGTTCGGACGCGATCATGCGAAGCCGGGAATCTATGCCAGCCTCGAGATCACGGACAACGGCACCGGCATGCCGCAATCGGTCTTGGAGCGCATCTTCGACCCGTTCTTCACCACCAAGCGAGACGGCCGCGGCCTCGGTCTCTCAGCGACGTTGGGCATCATCCGCGAGATGCGCGGCATCCTGGTCGTGGACAGCGAACAAGGCCGGGGTAGCACGTTTCGACTGTTCTTGCCGCTTAGCACTCGCGAGCCGGAAGAGCCGGGGGTTGCGCCGCACGTGACGCACGAACTCAGCGGGACGGCCCTGGTGGTCGACGATGAACCCGGCGTTCGCGAAGCGGCGCGTGCCATCTTGCGCGATGCAGGCATGAGCGTCGTTTCAGCGAACGACGGCGAGGCGGGCCTACGCTGCCTTGAGCACGCGGTCGTGGATGTCGTACTGCTCGATCTGCGCATGCCGCGCATGGACGGGGAGCAGGCGCTCGCCCGGATCGCCGCGCTCCCGAAGCCACCCGCGGTCGTGGTCTCGTCCGGAGATGTCGACCACGCCACGGCAACCCGTCTGGGCGAGCTGGGCCCGGTCCTGGTGCTGCCCAAACCGTGGGATCGCGATCAGCTCGTGGCAGCGGTGGGCCGCGCGCTCTTGCCGTCGCCCGAACGCAGTTCAGGTGAGAACGACTCGACCGAGACGCGAACGCCTTCCCCGGTATCGGACCAGGACCTGACACGGGACAAGCCCTCAGACAAGGACCCGGACCTCGCTTCGCAAATCGGACACGATGGGGCCCCGCGACTCGCGGACGGCAACGGATCCTCGATTACGGACGACGGTCCTTGACCCCGGCGCCTGGATCGGCTGCGTCAGGCTCCGCCATGGATCCCCGCCTCACCCCGATCACAGGGCACCTCGAGGAGGACCGCCTCGCGTGGCGTCTACCCGGGCTCGCCGCGGTGCTCGTCGTCGATGGACGCCCGGCGTGGTCTTGCGGTCTGGGTCGGCGCGACGAGTTGGGCGCAGGGGTGGACGAACACACGGTCTGGCGCGTTGGGGCCGTCGGCCAACCCGTGCTCGCGGCCGCCATGGGTCATTTGGCAGACCAAGGGATCCTCGACCTCGATGACTCGCTCAGCCGCTGGCTACCGGAAATCGAAGAGCTTGGCGCTGCGCTCGACTCTCGTGACCCGGCCCGCGCAGCGATTACGCTCGGGGACTGCGCCGCGCACACGGCCGGCCTGCCACCGCTACCCCCGATGTCGGACGACGATCTGGCCGCGCTGCGTTTCCCGTCCATGGACGAGGTACTGGCCGCGCTCTCTGGCGTTGCGCGCTACGTCGACGGCGCTACGTCCATGGGTACGGACGCGGGGATTGCCGACGAATCGGCGACGAACGAGGAGCTCAAGACCCGCGCCTCCCACGCACCGGATCGAACGGCGCTCCGGTTTTCGTACTCGAACCTGGGTTGGGCGCTGCTTGCCGAGGCCTTGTCCCGTGCCGCCGGTCGGCCGATCACCGACTACGCGGCAGAGCATATCTTTGGGCCGTTGGGGATGACGGCGTCGAGCTGGGAACCATCGTCGCTCGACGTGGACCGCGTTGCGACCGGCTTTGCCGCCTTCGGGGACCCTCCGCAACCAGCCCCAGACCCAACGCCCGGCGCCTTTGCCGCTCCCTGGGGCCTGTGGTCGAGCACTGCGGATATGGCCCGTTTCCTTGCTTGGCAACTCCAGTCCGACGACGGCCAGGGAACGCGCCCCGCTTCGGCCGCGAAGGATTCCCCGACCACGTTGGCGATGCTTCGCCGGCTCCAGACGCCGCGCATCATCGACGCGTCAAAGGTAAGTGGCGCAACGCCGGGTTGGTTGGTCGGCCTCACGACCGCCGGCCCCACCCTCTTCCACGGCGGCGCCGATCCCGGCTTCGCGTCCTACAGCGCCCTTGTACCGCGCAAGGGCTTGGCGGTCTTCGTGGCGGCCAACCGCGCGAGCAACCCCGAGGCGCTCGGCGAGATGGGCCACGGGATCCTCGCCTTCGCGGAAGATGCGCTCGCGCGGTAGGCGGGTAGCGGGTCGGTTGTCGATCGGACAACGGAGCGTGGCGCCGGAGTTCTGGTGGGTCACGTGGCACGAACATGGCCACAGTTGGCAACCACAACTGCAGACGCAGGGTCTCCGGCACGTGCCACGCGAATGGCTACGACCACGGCAAGTGACCCTCTAGTACTTCATCGTGCGTGCAGATGCGGGCAGTGAGGGAGCCAATGCGTCGTGCCCGTGGTTCGATGAGACGAGGGAATAGTGGAGCTATTGCCGAGGAACAGCGGTCCGCTGATGCGAGTGCAGTGGCTACCGAGCCCGCATATGCAGGCTTGACGAGGTACTAGTAGCTAACCCCAACCGCCTCGCACAGGAAGCGCATGAACGGTGCGGCCTCCGCGAATCGTTGTTCGGCGGTGGCGGCGAACTGCGCGTTCGCGACGTCGGCGTCCGTCAGCTCGATGCCGGCTGTGAAGTCCTTGCGCTTGAGGTCGTCGATCAGCGGGTGCTCCGGATCGAAGCCTTTCGGGGCGCGTTTGAGCGACTCGCCGCCGATCTTCCAATGGCGCGTAAAGGCCTTGCCCGACGTGGCCGCACGCCATGCATCCGGCTTATCAACGATGCGCTGCCGGATTGCGCGCAGCGGCTCGGATGCCGGGCGCCAGAGGCCGCAGCCCAAGAAGTGCTCTCCCGGCTCGATGTGCACGTACAGGCCGGGAGCGTGGACGTCCTTGCCCGCCGCATGGCGGAAGTGCAGGCCGATGTTGGTCTTGTACGGCGTCTTGTCCTTGCTGAAGCGCGTATCGCGGTAGATGCGCATCAGCGAGCCACCCGTCTTCTTGGGCACGGCCGTCATATGGGGCGCTACCTTCTCCAGTCGTGGAGCCATATCCTCGATGAAAGCCATGGCCGGCGCCAACCATTGCGCCTCGTAGCGTTCCTTGTTGGCCTGGAACCAATCCCGCTCGTTGTGAAATCGCAGGTCTTCGATGAAGCCGATCGTGTCGGCCCCGAAGCCGGCGAAGGGTGCGGATGCGCTCATGAGCCTTGCTCCTGGTTCGAAACACCAGCGGGACCGGCGGACGGCGAGATAGGCACATGACGAACGAGGATGCAATC
>JAJCYU010000172.1 GCA_029262755.1 Anaerolineae bacterium | reverse complement strand
CACGGCCGCCGCGCTCGCCGGCGGCGTGACGGCCATCCTCGGCATGCCCAACACGAGCCCGCCGATCACCGACGGCGACGAGCTCGCCGCGGCCATCGCGTACCATGCACCGCGCACGCGCTGCGACCTCGGCCTGTACCTCGGCGCGACGGACGACAACGCGGCCGCCTGCGCCGCGGCGGCTCCGCATGCAGCGGGCCTCAAGGTCTATCTCAACGACACCTTCGGCCCCCTGCGCATCGAGACGCTCGCCGCGTTGCGGGCGCACTTCGAGGCTTGGCCGGGTCCGCGGCCGATCGCGCTGCACGCCGAGGACCTCAACGTCGCGACGGCGCTCGGCATGGCGCGCACCTATGGGCAGCACGTGCACATCGTGCACGTCAGCCGGGCCGATGAGATCCATCTGATCGCCGACGCGAAGGAAGCCGGGCTGCCCGTGACCTGCGAGGTCGCCCCGCACCACCTCTTCCTATGCCTCGACGACCTGCCGCGCCTCGGCGCCCGTGGCGATATGCGGCCCCGCCTCGCGCGGGCGGAGGATCGCGACGCGCTGTGGGCCCGGCTGGACGTCGTCGACTGCATCGCGACGGACCATGCGCCGCACACGCTGGATGAGAAGGCGCAGCCGACCCCGCCGCCCGGCGTGCCCGGGCTGGAGACGACGCTGCCGATGATGCTGACGGCCGTGGAGGAGGGCCGGCTCAGCCTGGAACGGCTGATCGCGCTGACCAGCACGCGCCCGGCCGAGATCTTCGGCATCCCAACGCCCACGGAAAGCACGGTAGAGGTCGAGATCGGCCCCGCCTGGACCCTGCCCGAGAAGGGCTGGCAGACCCGCGTCGACTGGTCGCCCTTCGCGGGCAACACGGTTCGCGGCCGCGTCCTGCGCACGACCTTGCGTGGTGCGGTGGTCTTCGAGGCGGGTGCGGCCGCGGGCAAGGACGACGGTGGCCGCGACGGCGGTGATGGAGCGGGTCCGGACGACGGTGGTCGCAGCCTCGACGGTGATGGAGGTCGCGACGATGCTGGTCGCGGCGACCGCTACCCGCGACTCGGGCCGCCCGGTGGCGGACGGATGCTCTTCACGCGAGACGACCAAGCAACGCGGCAGGCGGATCCAACGGCGAATGCCGATCACGGAGGGGGAACGGGATGAACGAAGAGGGGTTGCGCGTCGCCGGCATGACGGGCATGGACGTGCTGTCGGTCAGCCAATACGAGCCGGCCATGTTGCGCGAGGTCTTCGAGGTGGCGCAGCGCATGCGGTCCATCGTCAAAGAACGCGGCGGGGCCGACATCCTGCGCGGGCGGGTGCTCGCGGCGCTCTTCTACGAGCCGAGCACGCGCACGAGCGCCAGCTTTATCGCCGCCATGCAACGCTTGGGCGGCAGCGTGATCCCCATCACCCAGGGCGTGCAGTTCTCCAGCGTCTCGAAGGGCGAGAGCCTGCCCGACACGATCCGCACCCTGGAGCAATACGCCGACGTGATCGTCCTGCGTCACCCGGAGGTGGGCAGCGCGCGCGAAGCCGCCGCCGCCGCCTCGGTGCCGGTGATCAACGCGGGCGACGGCAGCGGCGAGCACCCCACGCAGGCGCTGCTCGACCTCTTCACGATCCACGACGAGCTCGGCCGCCTCGATGGGCTGCACGTGGCAATGGTGGGCGATCTGCGCTTCGGGCGTACGGTGCACTCGCTCACACGGCTGCTCGCCCAATTCGACGTGAAGCTGACCTTCGTATCGCCCGAAATCCTGCGCCTGCCGCTTGACCTGATGAACGAGGCGCGCGACGCCGGCCTCGCGGTGCGCGAGACCTACAACGTGGCCGACGTGATCGGCGACGTGGACGTGCTCTACGTGACGCGCGTGCAGAAGGAACGCTTCACCGACCTGGCGCAATACGAAGAGCTGAAGAGCTTCTACGTCATCACGCCCGAGCTGATGAAGGAGGCGCGCGACGAGATGATCGTCATGCATCCCCTGCCGCGTGTAGGCGAGATTTCGCCCGACGTGGACTCCGACCCCCGCGCCGCCTACTTCCGCCAAGTGCAAAACGGCATGTTCGTGCGCATGGCGCTGCTGGCTTCGGTCCTGCCCCCGCACGGTGGACGAAGCGACGAAGCGTGATCCCCGGCGGGAACGGCGACGCTCGGGCGCACCGAGCCGCGGACAATCAAGCACCCAGAACACCCCAAGGAGCGTGACGAGTGATGAACCCCAGCACGCGTAGCAGCGCCGCAGCGGGCGGCATGGCCGACGCCCCGATCGCGCCCGAAGCGCCATGGAACGCGCGGCTCGCGGATACGATCGAGCGCACCGGCTCGCTTGTGTGCGTCGGCCTTGATCCGCGTATGGAGCGGCTCGAGGAGCCGGCGGTCGATTTCTGCCGACGCATCGTGGACCAGACGGTGGAGGCGGCCGCGGTCTTCAAGCCCAATAGCGCTTTCTTCGAAGCGCTCGGCGTGGACGGCTTGGCCGACCTGCGCACGGTGATCAATCACATCGGCGGCGAGCGACCGGTGATCTTGGACGCCAAGCGCGGCGACATCGGCGCGACGGCGCAGGCCTACGCGCGCGCCGCCTTCCAGGTGATGGGCGCCGACGCCCTCACGATCAGCCCCTATCTCGGTGGCGATTCCGTGGAGCCTTTCCTCACCGACCCGACGCACGGCGCCTTCGTACTGTGCCATACCTCGAACCCCGGCGCCGCCGATCTGCAGCACCTGGAGGTCGACGGGGTGCCGCTCTACATGCGCGTGGCGCGCGCCGCGACCGGTTGGAACGGGAACGGCAATCTCGGCCTTGTCGTCGGGGCCACCTACCCCGATGCGCTGGCCGCTGTGCGCGATGCCGCGCCGCATATGCCCTTCCTCGTGCCCGGCATCGGCGCGCAGGGCGGCGATCTCGACGCCGCGGTCGACGCGGGGCTGGACGCCGCGGGCGGCGGCATGGTCATCAACAGCTCGCGCGGCATCATCCACGCGGGCGATCCGCGCGAAGCCGCCATGCGGCTGCGCGACGCGATCAACACCGCACGCGGACGCCGCCGATGAGCGCCACCGCCGACCACGCGCTGCCCGAGGACGAGCGCAAGGCCTTGGCCGCGGCCTTGCACGCGCTGGGCGCCGTGCAATTCGGAACGTTCACGCTCAAGGACGGCTCGATCTCACCGGTGTACTGCGACCTGCGGCTGATGATCGGCGATCCCGACGTGCTGCGCCGCGCCGCGCGCTCCTACGCGGCGGTGCTCTCCGGCCTGCGCTTCGACCGCATCGCGGGCATCCCGCATGCTGGGCTGCCCATCGGCACGGCCGTCTCGCTTGAGATCGATTGCCCCATGATCTTCCCGCGCCGCGCCACCAAGGAATACGGTACGTCACGCAACGTCGAGGGCCCATTCAAGGCCGGCGAGACCATCGCCGTCATCGACGACCTCATCTCCAGCGGCAAGAGCAAGCTCGAAGCGATCGAGCCGCTCGAAGCGGCCGGGCTCATCGTGCGCGACATCGTCGTCCTCGTCGATCGCCGCCCGGTGGGCGCGACGGACGTCGAGGACGCGGGCTACCACGTGCACGCCGCCTTCCAACTGGCCGACATCGCCCACGACCTCGCCGGCTCGGGCCGGATGAACGACGAAGAGCTGGCCGCTATTGAGCAATACTTGGCGGGCTAGCACGGCGCGCGGCTCGCGAGCACGACGTTTGAAGATCCCCATTTTTTCCAACTGGAGAGTACAACTATGCCGAAGTTGACCATTGAAGGCGTCGGGAGCTTCGACGTCGAGCAGGGCAAGCGCCTCGTGCTGGCCATCGAGGAAGCCGGCGTCGACATCCTCCACCGCTGCGGCGGCCACGCCAAGTGCACGACCTGCCGCGTGACGTTCCAGGCGGGCGAGCCGGAGCTGATGACGGCCGCGGCGCGCGAGAAGCTCGTCGCCAACGAGCAGCTGGGCGAGTTCCGCCTGTCCTGCCAGTGCACGGTCGACCACGACATGCACGTCGAGCCGCTGATGACCGTCACGTCCTCCGGCCTGGACGACGCCGGACCGGCGCCGGAGCCACAGATCACGCCGGAGCCGGTATGGGTCGATGCAGAAGGAAACCGGGTCGCGGGCGACGCGGATGAGGGTGACGGCGACAGCGACGCTGATGACGCGGATGGCGGCGCCGCGGGCTGACGCGGCGCGAGCGCGCCGACGTCACCCAGCACGGTGCCGCGGGCCGCTACGCCTTCTTCTTGCGGCCGCCCTTCTTCTTCGTGCCCGCCTTGGCCTCGCGGGCGACGAGCAGCTCGATGCCCTTGGCAAGGTCGACGTCCTCGGGCTTCAAGTCCTTGGGCAGCGACGCGTTCGTCTTTTGGTGGTTGACGTAGGGGCCGTAGCGGCCGTCTAGGATGTTGACCGTCTCGCCGGTGTCG
>JAJCYU010000171.1 GCA_029262755.1 Anaerolineae bacterium | reverse complement strand
AGTGATCTTTCGTCGGCTTGACCGTAAAGCATCTATGAGCAATTCAGATTCGCCAATATACTTGACAAGCTTGAGGACCCGGAATATCCGGAGCACTCTAAGGATGCGCACTACAAGTAAAACATGACTGCCTGGTAGAAAAACACTGATATAGGTTGGGACAATAGAAAAAAGATCAACAACTCCAAAAAAACTGCGCGCGTAGGCAGCAGGTCTTTTGCAGCAAATCAATCTTAAGATATACTCAATAGTAAAGATTATGGTAAAGACCCATTCTGCTATATGCAGAATGGGTCCATACTCTTGCTCTATAGAATCAACAGTGTTAATAATAACCGTTATTACGCTCAAAGCAATAATTACTATTATTGCAATATCAAAGGTTTTGCCCGGTACAGTGTCCGCTTTGAAAATAACGTCATACAAAACGTCACGCCAGTTATCATCCTCTTTTTGTTCTGCTGATTGTTTTACGATGTCTCTTTGTGTGATACTCATGTTAAAAATACCTGCAGTGTTTGGTTCTTTCTAATCTCTGAATCATTTAATGGGAGTGCAACAAACCAAAATATCAGGCTTTCTCTTACATATTTATCAACTATACAGTCTTAGCCTTTAGAGGCTCACTGTCAAATTCAATTCCGGACCAACCTGTTTTTATGAAATTCCGAATATTCTGATGATCACTGTTTTCAGGATGCGTTAATACATCATTTCGATAGTAACTGCCAAAACAGGCCAATGTCTGTTCCGGTGAAAAATTATGAAGACGGGCAAATGAGAAAATTTTACAAGACCCGGAGTTTTGCCCTGCTTCATTAACTAAATCACCATTTTTGAATGATGTTTGGGTAAAAACATACAGAGAATCAATAGTACTCAAAGCATCTTTAAATTCAATGTTCTCGGGACAGTCTTTCAGTTTTTGGAGAAATAACTCAAGTGTCATTAGTATTTACCCTTATCTAAATTATTGCATATTAATGTAGCCGCAAGCTTCAGCCGCAATTAACTGTATCAAAAGATTAATCTTATCACATAACTGTATGGAAGTACAAGTATCATATGGTTTTATTGTCGTAATAGAAAGCCTTAGTTAATCTAAGAGTGAACTCGAGTACTTTATGGAAGTGTTGACAATATATTTTTTCATAATTTAATGGGAGCAAATCTTGATTATAATTTGTTAGAGAGGTAAGGAGGTAATTTAATTATGACGAGAACGATACTATTTTTTTTAATTGGTATGACAGTTGTATTTGGAATTGGGACAACGATTAAGGCCGAACTGATACTCAGAGGTGAAGATAATTTGAGACACAATCTGGTCTATGATACCGATCTTGACATCACTTGGTACGATTATAGTCATCTCTCACCTGAGTACGATGATGCGGTAATGTGGGCGGACAAATTATCTGTAAGGGTTGGTACCATTGAATTTACGGACTGGAGGCTTCCTTCTCTCTTGAAAGGAAAAGATTCTAACTCCGGATCATCACACAACACTGAAGTTGGACATCTTTATCTGACCGAGCTCGAGAACTACCAGGTTTTACATCCATGGGCATTCCCAGGCAAATGGAGATATTTTGACTATCTACCAGGAGGATATTACTGGATAATTCAGTCAGAAAAGGGGAGTGGTATGGGAAGCTATAAGAGCAGGAAAGCACCGACATATAACTCTTTCGACCAAAAGCTGCAATTTGTACCCGTTTCCGGGACAAACAGACCAATAGTTAAAAAGCACACTTTTTTTTATAAGAAGAATCAATATCTTGGTGTAGCTGTTCATCCGGGAGATATAATTAGAAAACTACAAAAGTAGCAATGACAATCAAAACCGGCTAGCTATCAAGAATAGGTATAAAAAAGATATTAGACTTATGCGGCCAGGAAGGGGGGCTTAATGAAAGAACATTCAAAAAGATTTTTATCTATCGTTAATGACGCTAAAAGCAGAATTAGAGAAACTAATGTGGAAGAGGTCAAGGGTAAGCTTGATCGTGGAGATACATTTCATCTGGTAGATGTTCGTGAAGAGAGTGAATGGAAGAAAGGACATATAACGAGTGCTATGTATATTGGAAAAGGAGTTATTGAGCGTGATATAGAAAAAAAGATAAATGACACAGAAGCGGAGATTATATTATATTGTGGGGGTGGTTTCCGTTCTGCATTAGCCGCTGATAATCTACAAAAGATTGGTTATACAAACGTAAGTTCTATGGACGGTGGCTACAGTGGTTGGGTCAAGGCGGGATTCACAACTGAAACGTAATAAAAAAAATTATTTTGGTTTATACCATGCTGATTATTAACTTCAGGCAATTCTTAATCCTCTATTACAAGAGTGCTTTTAATAATAGGTAAACAGCAAAAGCACCGGGATCTACTTTCCCCAACCCTTTCCCTTCAACATATCTTGCCCGGCCAACTTGTGCTTCCAAATTGCGGGTATGCTCTGCACCATCCTTTGCGGCTTGTACTAAATCATCAATCCCAACCTCTCCCTCAGCACTCTTATTTTTCAACACTTCGAAAACAGGGTATAACGCATCTAATAGAGTCCTGTCTCCTCTGGAACAACCCCCTAACTCTTCTATTCCGGAAATTCCATTTTGAATTGCATCCATCCAGTTTAGTTCGGATTTCCATTCTTTACTATTATTGTGATTCGCATGAGAACTGAACGCGGCAGCAGCACGGATAAAGAATACAGCATATAATGGGCCGCTCGTACCACCCACTGCATCTGTTAAACATCTGGCAATTCGTCTGAAGGCGGTATTAACATGTCTGACACCAAAGTATTGCAGGTTACTCAATATAGCATTGCAGGCAGTAGCTAACGTGTCTCCGGCATCACCATCTCCACACTCCCTATCTAAATTGTTAAGTATCTCTCTAGCGCCGACTCCTGCTTCACACACTTTTTCAATTATACTCATTAACTCTTTATCCACAGTATCAGCAATGTTATTATTACCAGCATCTAAGCTATTATCTTCAAAGTCACTATTTATGTGACTATCCAGGGATCTTGGAGCGTTTATGTATATAGAAGAGATTGAATGAGAATAATCACTGTCTGGTTTCCAGTTGGTTTTGGTAAAGTCCGCACCAGCAACGTCAAGCAAATCCAGGAATGTATCATCAACAACTGTTAGCAATGTTAATGAAATCCCTCTCATATCAAGACAGGTCATATATGTCCCACAATAGGCCCTGGACACCTCATATCCTTTTTCTTCCAGATACAGTATCGCCTTTCTGTGAACAATACCCATTTCCAGTCCAGATACGGACCCCAGATTGTTTGTCAGCAGAACCATCCGCTTGCTACTGCCATTTTCTGTCTCGTGTTGTTGTTTTGCCGTCAGAATGTTGTCAATGAGGAGAGTAACAATCTTATCGCTGGACTGTACAGGTGTTCGTAACACTCCTCGTTCTCCGTGTATCCCGACTCCGATCTCCATTTCACCTTCCGGTAAGGTAAATATTGTAGATCCATCCGGTCTGTGACATGAGCTTAACGCGCAACCCATTGAATGTATATTCTTGTTTACTTTCTCAGCAACTTCATATATTTCGTTTAACTGCTGTTGCGTATTAGAATTACTAGTCTCTTGTTGAAGTGCAAGTGCACCTGCTATCTTATAAACCAGGACAGTACCGGCAACACCTCTTCGGGCTTTAATGTCAGGCAATGAGACATCATCCGCGACAATTATCTTTTTCAATAAGACACCTTCAGAGGAAAGAATTTCACTAGCCATTCCAAAATTTATTCTATCACCGGTGTAATTTTTAATAACTATCAGGATTCCCTTTTGTGGTTCTTCACTATGGCTGACAAGAGCACGAATCCCATCTACTATAGCGCCGACACTTGGAGAAGCGAACACCTCACCGCAAATTGCAGCAGATAGCATTTCGAGATTAACAAAGGATGAATGCGCAGGTTCATGACCACTCCCTCCTCCGCATACAATTGCAACTTTACTTCGATTCCTGTCCTTATTTGGATTAAGTAGAATTACATTCTTATCACGCAGCAATACTAAATTGCCAAAGGAACCAAGCGCGACTCCTTCTAATGACTCAGTTACACAGGCACTCACATCATTCACAAATTGAGTCATTTAAGTTTTTCCTCTATGCATAAATAAACATGACTATTCCGGCTGCAAGTGCAGAAGTTATTATGAGCGCGTACATTCCCGCAATGACATCATCGAGCATAATTCCGTAGCCACCGTGAACATTCTTATCTACATAGTTAACAGGCCATGGTTTCCATATATCAAAAATACGGAAAGAAATGAATGCGACTGCGGCTGTGATGGCAAAATATAAATAAAATGAATCGGGCTTGAGGATGTTATAGAGAAACGGTAGGGGAAGCAGAGCGATCCATTGACCTACTACTTCATCGACGACAATGAAGCCGGGATCTTTTCTTTGAGCATTTTTTTCTATTTTGTCTGATGCCCATATTCCTATAAAAAATAAAGCAATGGTCCCGGAGAGTAGGGCATAGGGACAGGTATACACTGAAATTATAAACGCAAAAGGAAGAGCTGCCAGACTTCCCCAGGTACCTGGGGCCTTTG
>JAJCYU010000170.1 GCA_029262755.1 Anaerolineae bacterium | reverse complement strand
CGCCATGCTGATCGCCGGTCAAGGCACGCCCAACTTCTGGCGCTACTTCAACACGGGAACGCGCCTGGGCGATACGCCGCAGAACCGACAAAACTATCCGGACACCTGGCCGCACATCTGGAGCGCGAACACACAGAACGGCGGCTGCGAAATGTGCCTCGCGCGCTACTTCGCGGGCTTCACGCCGGAATATACCGCAACGCTTTCCGGACGGCTGCTCGTACCCTTCCCCACCGCCCCGCTTACGCCCGTGCGCAAGGTTATCCTGCCTCCGCACATGCGGAGCGACGGCGCCTTCGACTACGCGCTCGACCTTTCGACGGGTGACGAGGCCTCCGAGGGCGCGGCCGGCAACCAGTACACCTTTGCTTCCGGCTCGGTGGTCAGCGGCTACAAGCCCACCACGAACTCGCGCATCACCACGCAACTGGGCGACATCAGCTACGCCGAGACGACGCTGGGGCCGCTGATCGACCTGGCGCGACCGCTGTGGAGCTACACGGGCGATTTCGTCAACGCGGAGGGTGGCGTCACGGAGCAGACCAAGGTCGTGGGCACCTACGTGGCCGGACGGCACCATCCGGGTGACGGCGTCGGCTGGAACGCGATGTTCTGGGGCTTCGGCCTCGAGGGCGTCGGCTACGGCTCGCCCGAAGGCGTGGACCGCGACCGCTTGCTCGGCGACACCTTCAACTTCCTGGGCCACGACCTGGCCGGCGTGAGCATCGACGTCCTTGCGGCAAACTCGGTTGACACGTCGGTCGGCATTTGGCTGCCCGACATCGCGCGTATCGACCCGCTGATCGGTCGTGCGTCCATCGACTGGGGTGACGGCGCCGACGAGCCCGAGGTGGTCACCTACGACGATCCCGTGCCGGCCAGCGAGCTGCGCTTGTCGCACACCTACGGCGCGACCGGCCCGTTCACGATCTCGTTGATCGCCGAGCCGACCGAGCACGCGGCGCCGCTCTACCTGGAGATGGTGGTCGATGTCACCGCGCCACCGGCGATCTATCTGCCGATGGCACTCGCCGATCACACGATCGGTGGATCGGACGAGCCGGCACCGCTGGCCGCCGCGTCGTCGCCGGACGGCGCGCCGGTGGAGCAGGTCGCGCCGGCCACGTCGAGCAACGGGACGTGGGCGCGGCTGGCGGCATGGTGGTCGCGCATGGCCGGCCGTTAATCGCAGGCCCGGGGGGGCTGGTCCCGCGGCGCGGCGGCTGACGTCGCGAGCGGGCCAGGCCGTTCGGAGCGAACCGGTTAGTGCAGCAACCTAGACGGAGAACGAACATACGCAGCAAACGAAGGAGGGCGGGCCGCTTGGCCCGCCCTCCTTCTGATCAGCTCGACCGATCCCGCTCTCAACGAGACCAATCACGTTCAGCGGTGACCGATTACGCGATGCTTTCGGTCGCCCAGCCTAGACCGGAGGCAGCCATGAGATCCTCGCTGGTCACCACGGCGCGGGTGGCCTTCTCCGGATCGAGGTGCTCGGCTGCGACGCGCCGTATGTCGGCCATGCTCGTGGCCAGCACCCGGGCGCGGTAGTGCATGAGGACCTCCGGCCCGTAGCCGACCAGGTCGGCGACGAAGCGGCGACGGCCCTCGCCCGACGGGCTGCGCGGGCGATCGATGCCGGCGATGGTGCCCAAGATGGCCTCACGCAGCAGGCGTTCGTTGTCGTCCAAGGCGGCCAGGTAGCGCAGGCCGCCGTCGAAGTCGGCATAGGTGTCGGCAAGGCGCGGATCGCGGTAGCTGTTGAGCGTGAATGCGCCCAGCGTGCCGGAATAGGAAGCCCGGCTGCCGTAGGCGCCGCCCTTCTCGCGAATGCGTCCGTGCAGCCACGTGTTGGACAGATAGCGTGCCGCCACGGTCAAGGCCGCGGCGTCCGGATGGGTGAGCGCAACGGCCGGGAAGGCCATACCGCAGTAGTTAACCTGGGTGGCCGTCGTGTAGCCGCGCGGCTCGACGGCGCGAGCGCCGGGCAGCGGCGTGTTCGTCGCATCGGCGCCGAACGCAGCTGTGCGATCGAAGCCCGACCAGGCCGTGCGGAGGGTGGCTGCCAGCGCCGGGTCCATTGCCGTGTCGCCGACCAACGCCAGCCGTAGCGGCCGCGTCCGGAGCTTCGCGACCAGCGCCGCCAACTCGTCGGCCACCGCGGCGATGGGCGCTAGGCTGTCCGCGGAGCGAGCCGCCAGATCCTTGAGCCATGCGAGTCGGCCGAGTCCGGAGAAGGCGTGCGCGAAGCCCGCACGTCCGCCGAAGCCCCGCATGGCCGCCTTTTGCGCCAACATGTGGCCGCCCCAGTTGACCTGCTGTTGGTAGCCGACGACGCCCTGCTGCACGAGCTCCAAGATTCGCGCGTGCTCGTCGAAGCGCTGCTCTTGCAGCGAGCGCGCGATCAGGTCGAGAAAATCGTCCGCCTTGCGCGCGAGGCCGTTGACTTCGAGGAACATGAAGCCGCGGGTCGTATCCGTGTCGTCCGCATCCGAACGCAGATCCACCCAGGCGGACAGCCCGCCGCATACGGCGTTGAGGTGCGCGGCCCATGCCGTGTAGCTCATGTCGCCGACGCCCAGCTTGCCGATCGTACCGATCGCGAGCGGCAGCAACTCCAGCTCGCGTGGGCTCAGCGTGCCGAGCGGCATCGCGGCCACCTCGTGCAAGATGCCGTTCGTGCCGGTCACGAACGCGTCGAGGCCCTCTTCGACTGTCTCGCCCTCCGTCCAGCTCATGGAGACCGGCACGTCGCTGAGCATCAGCTCGGGCAGGAGGGAGACATCGTCCTCCTCGTCCTGTCGCTCCTTGAGCGCCCGGGCCTTCGCCAGCACCTCGTCCAGCGCCGCCTCGTCCAAGAGATCGACGGTGGCCAGCACGCGCGTCTGCTCCGCTTCGTCGCGCTTCTGGTTGAACGTGGCGTCGGCCTCGGTCAGCAGCAGCACGCGATGGGGGTTGTCCAAGAACCAGCGATCCAGCAACTCGGTCCAGAATCCGGGCGCCGACACCCGCTCGCGCAGGGCAGCCACGGCAGCCTCGTCGTCGAGCCAGGCGTAGGGATCGGTGCCCTGGCGCCAGGCTTCGGTCACGCGGCCCACCGCCAACTCGAGGCCGAAGGGGAATTGGTCGCCGGAGATCGTGCGTCGGTCGAGCTCCAGCTGATGGAGCGCGGCCTCGACCTCGGCTTCCGCGAAGCCCTCGTCGCGCACCGTGCGCAGGATTTCGAGCACCAGCGGCTCGAAGCGGTCGTTGTCCTCGGCCGCGATGCCTTTGAGCGATGCGGAAAACGTCGGATCGACGCCGAGGTTGCCGAAGCCGCTGCCGCCCATCGCCCGACCCAAGCCGCTCGACTCCAGGGCGTGGCGCAAGGGCGCCCCCGCGTGGCCGAGGAGCAGCTGGTGGAGGAGCTCGCCGAGCAGAACTTCCTGCAGGTCGCGCGTGTCACCCGGGAGCATCCACGTGACCGATGCGATGGCAACGTCGCGCTCGTCCTGTCCTTCCTGCAGCGGTACAGGGAAGCTGCGGCGTGAGGGCGCGCGGAAGCGCGGTTGCGGCTCGGGCAGCGGCACCGGCTCCGCGCCGCGCTGGAGGTACGGCGCGAAACGCGCGTGGAGCTCGTCGATAGCGAGATCGCCGTAGGTGACGAAGCAGGCGTTCGGGCCGGCGTAGTGGCGGCGGTGGAAGGCCACCAGGTCTTCATGCGTCAGGCTGGGGATGACCTCGGGCTCGCCGCCCGAGTTGTGGCGGTAGGGCGTCGCGGGCGCGAGAACCTCGCCGCGAACCTGGTAGAGCTGCGCGTCCGCATTGCCCATCGCGCCCTTCATCTCGTTGTAGACCACACCCTTGAAGCGCCAATCGCCGCGCTCGGGGTTGTCCTTGTCCAGCTCGGCCGGCTCCAGGCGATGGCCTTCCTGCAGAAAGTCGAGCGGGTTCAGGTTGGGCTTGAAGGCCGCATCGAGATAGATGCCGAGCAGGTTGTCGAAATCCTTCTTGACCTGCGAAGCGAAAGGATAGTAAGTGCAATCCGAGCCCGTCATGGCGTTCATAAACGTTTGCAGGCTGCGGCGCAGCATGAGGAAAAAGGGATCGCGCACGGGATAGCGCTCGCTGCCGGAGAGCACGAGGTGCTCCAGGATGTGCGGCATGCCCGTGCTGTCGTGCGGAATCGTGCGGAAGCTCACGCAAAAGGCGCGGTGCGGATCGTCGTTGGCCAGGTGGTAGTGGTCAGCGCCGCATGTGTGCTTCCAATGCTCCAACGTAAAGCCGAGCATCGGCACCTCACGGCGGCTTTCAAGCGAGAACGATCCCGCCTCCTGGTGCGGCGCTCGGCCGTTGGCGCCGTTCGTTGCTGTGGTGGGTGACGCGGTGCCTGGGGTGGCACCGTGGACGTCGCGGTTCACGTGGGACTCCTGGGAATCGTGCTCGGCGGCGCTCGAGTCCGAGCGCGGAATAGATGTGGGGCGATCGTTTGGGGCGTCTATGCGGGGCGTATTGGCGCTACGTTCTTCCGTGTCGATGGCGCCGTGCCGTACGTGGCTTTCGCCGGGGCCGTGATGGAGGGTTCCGCACGGCGACACATGGCAGACTGCCTATGCTAGAGCAGCCACGCAAGGGCGCCAATCCCCCCGGGGACGATCCCGAATACTTCTTCGAGCACGAGTGTCAACGTATCGACCACAATGTGGTTCGCGATCCACGGCGCCACCAGCCTCAATCCCCGGCAATTCCTTGCCGCGCCCGGCCCGCGCTGCTAGCCTGCCGCGCCATGACGATCGCCCTTCCGGCGGCCCGACCGACCCCCTTGTCCACCCTGCTCGCCGCCCTCGACGTTGTGGCGGTAGACGGCGATTCAGGGGTCGCGATTTCCGGCCTGACCCACGACTCGCGCCAAGCCGCTCCGGGCATGCTGTTCACTGCATACCGGGGCGTGAACCGCGACGTTCACGATTTCCTGCCCGACGCCTTCCAGCGCGGCGCCACCGCAGCCCTCGTCGAGCGAGCGCCCGACACGCTCCGAGCGGCGCTAGAGCTGCCGCCCACCGCGGTCCTCGTACAGGTGGCCGACGTACGCCGCGCCCGCGCCGCCGTAGCCGCGGCGCTCTACGGCTTCCCGGGAGACTCGCTGCGCCTGGCCGGCGTCACCGGTACGGACGGCAAGACGACCACTTCCACCCTACTCCACGCCATCCTCGAGGCCGACGGCCGACGCGCGGGCCTCGTGAGCACGGTAGCGGCCCGCATCGGGGACGAGGCCCTGGACACGGGCCTCCATGTCACCACGCCCGAGCCGGAGGACGTCCAACGCTACCTAGCGGCCATGCGCGACGCCGGCGCCGAGACGGCCGTCCTGGAAGCCACGTCCCACGGCCTGGCCCAGCACCGCCTGGGCTCGCTCGCCTTCGACGTCGCCGTTGTCACGAACATCACGCACGAGGCCATCGAGTACCACGGCAGCTTCGAAGCCTACCGCGACGCCAAGGCAATGCTCTTCGAGGCCCTGACCCCACACGGCGCCGCCATCCTAAACCGCGACGACCCCTCCTACCCCCACCTCGCGGCGATCCCCGCGGCCGTGCGCTACACGTATGCGATCGCGCGGGACGGGGCGGTCGCAAACAATGAAGGGGTCGATACGAACGTAGCGGTCGACCCGAACGCGGCCGTCGATACCGACGAGGTAGTCGACCTAAACATTGCCGTCGATACCGACGAGGCGATCGCAATCAACGTGGCGGTCGACACGCCCCGTGCCGACTTCCTCGCGCACGACCTGCAGCACGAGCCCGGCGGCCTGCGCTTCACCGCGTCTACCCCGGCGGGCGAGGTCGCCGTCACATCGCCGCTCTTCGGCGCATACAACGTGTCGAACATGCTCGCCGCGATGGCCGCCGCTCATGCCCTCGGCGTACCCTCGTCATCCTGGGGCGCGGGCATCGCGGCCGTGCGCGGCATCCCCGGCCGCATGCAGCGCATCGTCGAGGGCCAGGCCTTCACGGCCGTCGTCGACTTCGCGCATACGCCCAACGCGCTCGACAGCGCGCTCGGCGCGGCACGCGCGCTCACAGGACCCGGCGGCAGCGTGATCGCCGTCTTCGGCTGCGCCGGCCTGCGCGA
>JAJCYU010000169.1 GCA_029262755.1 Anaerolineae bacterium | reverse complement strand
GTTGGAAGACAACTTGTCGTGGCCGGCCGCGGGCTCGAACACCAGTACACCTTGGTTGGAAGTCACCTGCATTGAGGTGACGCCCTCGCACTCGGGGCAGCAGTTCACCTTCGTTTCGCGCTTGAACTTCAGGTGGTTGTTCTTGTCCTCCATCAGCAGCGCGTCGTGGGCGACGTTGAGGCCGACATGAAGGCCGACGATCATCGTCGTGCCGGTGAGCTGTGCGGTATCCAACACGCCCTTGACCTTGATCCGGAACTTGCAACTCTCGAACTTCGCCTTCGTCTCCATCCCGTTGATGTTGCCCTCGAACTTGAACTTGCCCTTGGCGGCGTCACCGTCCACTTCGAACGAAGCAGCGGGAATGGTGAACGTCACGACATGACCTGCGGCATCGTCGATCGAGAGCGTGACATCGTCCATCGTCAAGTCGAACGGAACCGCCGAGTCGAACGAACCGCGGACCTCCACTTCGTTGCCGAAATCGTCCTCGTGGTCGTCGAAGTCCTTCTTGATGTCGGTCACGGTGTAGGCGCCGAAGACATCGCCGATCTCGATCGGCTGGCTGCCGCGCGTGTCCACCGCGACGGGGCCGTTCACCCCATCGTCCACGATGAGGATGGCCGGCAGCCAGAGCGCGAATGCCGTAGGCGGACGCCCGGTCGCCCACAGGATGCCGACCAGCACGGGCAGGGCGAGCAAGAAGTTGACGCCCTCGCTGAGCACCACGGAGATCGGGAGGACTTCGCGTGGGAAGTAGACCTTGTTGATCAGCGAGGCGTTGTAGACGATGGAGCCGATCCCCGCGCTGACCGAGAGCGAGAACCAGTTCCAGGCCAGGACGCCGACCAGCACGAAGGCGTGGAACGCGGGCGGGTTGGCATCGTTGCGCCACAGCACCCCGAAGAGGAACCAGAACACGAGCATCATCAGAAGCGGGCTGGCCATCGACCACAAGAAGCCCAGCAGCGAGCCCTTGTAGCGCACCTTCAGGTCACGTACGACCAGGTTGCCTACAAGGTGACGGTACTCCCACAGCTCGCGCAGCCGATCGGCGAGGGGCATGCGTCGCCGGGGTACGTTGACCACCGGCGGCGGGCGGGATGCGGGCGAGGGCAATTCGAATTCCATGCCCGTTGGACGCTCGGTGGCGGCGTCCGCTTGCGGGGTCGTGGCCATCAGATGCCGTCCCGGCGCAGGAGCTCCGCCGCGGCGTCGCGCAGCGCCGGTGGGGGCGCTCCCGGCCCGGGCAATGGCGCATCGGCCGCGCGGGCCGCGATGGCGTGCTCGTAGATGTCGAGCAGCCGGCGACCGGCGTGCAGCCAATCGAAGCGCTCGATGGCGCGGGCGCGCAAGCGTCGCCCCGCGGCGCGCGCGGCCGGAAGATCGGCCAACTGCGCGAGCAACGCGTCGGCGAGCCCGTCATCGTTCGCGTTGGGCACGAGCACGCCGTCGGAGCCGAGGAAGTCGCGGTTGACGGGCGTGTCGAAGGCTACGCAGGGCAGGCCCATCGCCATGTAGTTCAGCAGCTTGCCGCTGCCCTCCGTCTGGCTGATCTTGGGCGCCACGGCAACATCGCCGAGGGCCAGGTGGACCGGCGCCTCGGCGTAGGGCACGCGCCCTGTGAACGTCACGTGGTCGGCAAGGCCCATCTGCGCCGCACGCGCGGCGTAGTGATCGGTGCCGGGGAAGCCCATGATCAGAAAGTGTGTGTCCGGTCTTGCCGCGATGACGCGCGTCGCGGCGTGCAACAGGAGGTTTGTGCCCTGGTGACGGGCGAGGAGCCCAAGGTAGGCTACGACGGAGCGTCCCTCCGGAATGCCCAATGCCCGCCTGCCTGCCGCAATGGCCTTGGGTCCAAGCACATCCGGCCGAAACGCGGTGGCATCCACGCAGTCCGGCAGCGCCGTAATCCGCCGCGGATCCACGCCGAAGTCATCAGCGAGGTGGTCGGCGGCCGGGCGCGAGCTGGTCACGATCGCGTCGGGCAGATGGTCGATGAGCCTCTCAAGGCGTCGTGTTGCGCGATGCCAACGGCCGCCTTCGATCAGAAAGTGATGGTCCACCATTTCGCCCGTTAGGCTGCCTTGGTAGTCGAAGACGAGCGGCTTGCGCAGCAACGCTGCAACCACACCGCCGATCAGGGCGCCTTCGTGCAGGTGGCCGTGGATGATGTCGGGTTTGAGACGCAGGGCCGCGCGCAGCGTGGTGATGCCGAGCAACGCGTCGAAGGCGAGCTTGTGCCTCGAAGATCCGACCTCGTAGTCGCGCCGCCAGGGAATCGGCAACGTGCGACGGATCGCGAGGCCGTCCACGTCCTCCCCGTTGCGATAGGTGACCACCGTGACGCGCACGCCGAGGCGCCGCAACACGCGCGCTTCCTCGAGGATGCGCACGTGGCAGCCGTAATCTGCGAAGAAGGAGGTCGGCGCCACCATGAGCACATGGCGCTGCGGCGGCGCGGGGGCCTCAGGTCTGGACACGGGCCGGGATTGTAGGGAGGGCCGGGAGGGAAGCCAAGGGATGCGGGCATTGCGCGCGAACGACGGGCCGAAGCGACCTCCGATGCGCTTTCGGATGGGCCGTCTGTTGCACCCTTCGATTCGCCCTCGAAACGCCTTGCGATTCGCCCTCCGTTGCGCCCTCAGCCGCTCCCTCCTAGGCGTCGGCCCCCGATCCCTCTCCCTCGTCCTCCGCTCCGCGCTCCCCCGCTCGGCGCTCCTCGGGTCGCGGTGCACTGTCCTCGCGCCGGCGTCCGCCGAAGAGCATGCGACGCATCACGTTCTTGGGCGAGAGGTCGTCCAGGATGGCCGACTGCTCACCGGGCTCGGGCGGCGCCAACCAACCCGCGAAGGCCTCCGTCGTCTCTGCGGCCAGGTCCGTGAGCGCATCGTCGCCCTCGTCGAGCAGGGCGCTGCGCAACCGTGCGAGCTCCGTCTCCAAGCCGTCCAGCCAGTGCAGCAACGCGCTGCGCGTTGCGCTGCCCGTGGCCAGGTCTTCGGGCGAACGCCAGTCGTCGTCGTCGAGCAAGACGCGCAGGGTGGGGTCGGCCAGCCGGCGCAGATCGTCCGCCGAAGGGCTCGCCGCGATCAAGCGCAGCTGCGCCGCCGCCGTTAAGCGGGGGAGCAGCGAGACGCCCGCGACCAGCGCGTCATGTTCTTTGGCGTCGATGAACAGCGCTTCGGCGCCCACCGCACGGACCAAGCGTCCGAGCACGCGCACGGCATCGTCCGTGGCGTTGGGGGCGGGGCTCAAACACCACGTGGCGCCATGCAAGGGCGCGGTTCCGGTCGGCGCGTCGACCGGCGAATCTGAGTCGGCGCCCTCACGCTTGCCCGCCCGCTTCCCGTCTCGCTTGCCGCCCTTTCCGGCGCCGCGCGATTGCTCCGCGCGCTGCACCCGAGCACGATCGATCAGCAGGTGGCCCCCTACGAAGGACACCTCGTCTGGCAGCACGCGGGTTGCCAGTTCCAGCACCGGCGCCTTGAGCGCGGCCAGATCCGTGACGAGGGCGCCCGGCCGCAGGTGGGGCGCGATCTGCTCCAACGTGATCAAGAGCTGGTCGAGTGGCTCCGCCAACACCACCAGATCGGCGGGCTCCACGGCGTCGAAGAGGTTCCACTCGTTGCGATCTACGAGGCCGTCGGCGAGAGCCGTTCGCGCGCGTTCCGCCTCACGGTCGTGGCCGACCAGCTCGTAGTCGGTCTTCACGCGCTGCAAGGCTAGGGCAAGGGCGCGTGCGTCCGTGCCGAGCCCGATGATCGCGATGCGCGGTGCGCGGGTCGCGGAGGACTTCTGCTTGGATTCGCGCCTCTTGCCTGCCATCGGGGACGTCCTTCGTGGGGTTGGGCGTGGCGGATGTATGTGGGCCACGTGTGGGGGGCTTGGGGCTGGGACTCAGTCTGGGACGCGGCAGCGGCGCTGGGTGGACGGCACAATCCCTAACAGAGTGCGTCGATTTCTTGGAGGGCGGCGAGGCGGCGGGCCTGTTCTGAACCCCGCCACTCCGCGGGCGCCGCGGACTCGTGATAGCGGATCAGCGCACACAAATCGGGATCGCCGCCCGCGGTCTCGACCCAAACCGCTCCGCGCGCCGGATGGTTCGCCACGGCCCAGAATGGCCGTCGCCACCCAGTCGGCGCGGCCGCAAGGCGTTGCCAGAGCGGGGGCCAAACAGCGCGCAACACGACACGTGCGACCCGGTGCGGCAAGCCGACGCCGGCCTCGGCCTTGCCCAGATCGTGCAAGAGCGCCGCCCGGAGCAGAATCGGGTCCCGATTGCCCGTCGCCTCGAGCCGGCCGAAGACCTCAAGGCCGTGCCGTTGGTCTTCCGGCGGCATCCGCACAAAGAGCGCGAACAGCTCGTCGCCGAGAACCTCGCGCGCCGGTTCGAGCGACGGCGGGCTGCGCCGCGCCCGCACGGCCGCGAAGAACTGTGCGGTGCGGTAGCGTGCGGCTTGCGGCGCACGGGGGCGCGGTTGCGGCTCGTGCGACGCTGCGTCCCCCGTGTCCCGCGCTGGGAGCATCATGCCGCTGCGTTCGGCGCCTGCAGCTCGGGGCCGACGAGCAGCCACCACAACACGCGGATCGCGGGGTTGATGACATCCCAGATGGGGTTGAAAGGCAAGCGAAGAAAGCCCGGCGCGAAGATGAGCACGAGCAACAGGATGGAGGCCCGCGGCTCGAGCTCTCGCAACCGGAACGACCATTCCGCGGGCACCAGTCCAAGCAGCACCTTCCAGCCATCCAATGGCGGCACGGGAATCATGTTGAAGCAGGCCAGGACCAGGTTTAGGTAGGTAAATGCTACTAGGAACGAAAGCACGGCGATCGGCACCCCGCCGACGTCGAACAACACCCGCAAGAGGACGCCCGATACAGAGGCGAGCAGGATGTTGGACACCGGACCGGCCATCGCAACGAGCAAGACCTCGTTGCGGTCGAGGCGCCAGGCATCGATCGGCACGGGCTTGGCCCAGCCGAAGCCGACCATCAAGAACACCAACGCGCCCATGGGGTCAATGTGCTTGCGTGGATCCAGCGTCAGGCGGCCCTGGCTGGCGGCAAGGCTGTCACCGAGGCGGTTCGCCGTCCACGCATGAGCGAACTCGTGGAAGGTCAGCCCGATGATGAGGGTCGTCACCAGGGCAACGAAATAACCGGGATCGGAGAGAGCCCGCTGGATGATCATGGTCGGTTGCTCCAAGGGCGCCCACGGCGCGGGAAGGGCCGAAGTCTAGCACGATGCGGCCCTCGATCCGCGCCTCGACCGTCGCTCGATGCGGCGGCGGCGGCGACCGTGGACCCTCATGCACATGCTATACTCCGCCGCCGCCGCGCCCATCTCGCCGAAGGAGCCTTGCCGTGACCGCAGCCCCCGGATCGGACGCGCCTACCGGCTCGACGACGGGTTCGCGGGGCACCGTCCGGCCGCTGGACGACACGCGGCTCGGCGACCACGTGCGGATGCGCAAGAGCCATCCCTGCGGCGCGGACACGTGGATCGTGGTGCGCGTCGGCGCCGACATCGGGCTGCGCTGCGACGGCTGCGCGCGCAAGGTTCTCTTGCCCCGCCACGCCTTTCGCAAGCAACGCAAGGCGGTGCTCGCGCGCGGTCCGGAGCAGCCTGACACCGGCGCGCCAACCGGCGTGCTTCGGCCGCCGCACGCGGGCTGATCCACGATCGACGGGTTCGCCACGCTCTTCGCCGCGCTGTACACCCTCGGCCTGATCCTCGTGGGCGTCTACGGCTTGCGCACGGCGGCGCACGCGGCCATCTGGTGGCGTCGGAAAGCGCAATGGTTACGCCCGTCCGAAGAGCGGGCTCCCTTGCTCGAAGCGTCGCCTTCGTCCTTCCCCCACGTGGTCGTCCAGCTACCCATCTACAACGAGCACGCCGTGGCCGCGCGTGCCATCCACGCCGCGGCCGCGCTCGACTGGCCGCGCGATCGCCTGGTGATCCAGGTGCTGGACGATTCCACCGACGAGACCTGCGCCATCATCGACACGGCCGCCGCGACCCAGCGGCGCAAGGGCATCGATGTGCGGGTACTGCGGCGTCGGTCCCGCGCAGGCTTCAAAGGCGGTGCGCTTGCGATCGGGACGGCAGCGGCGTCGAGCGCCCATACCAGCCCTCTCCTTGCGATCTTGGATGCCGACTTCGTGCCGGAGCCGGAATGGCTGCGGCGGATGGTGCCGCACCTGCTCGCCGATCCCGGCCTGGCATGCCTGCAATCTAGGTGGGGGCATCGCAACGAGGACGAGCGGCCGCTCACGCGTGCTCAAGGCCTGGCGCTCGACGCGTACTTCGTCGTCGAGCAATCGGCGCGCAGCGCGGCTGGATGGTGTCTCAACTTCAACGGCAGCGGCGGCATCTGGCGCGCCGAGGCCATTCGGGCGGCGGGCGGATGGCGCGGCGACACGCTGACCGAGGATGTGGATCTGAGTTATCGCGCGCAGCTGGTCGGCTGGCGCATCGGCTTCCGGCCGGAGATCGAGGTGCCGGGGGAGCTGCCGACCACGATGTGCGCCTTCCAGCGCCAGCAACGGCGCTGGGCGCGGGGCACGATCCAGTGTCTGATCCGCTTGGCCCCCGCCATCGTTCGCTCGGAATGGAGCGTCGGCCGCAAAGCCCACGCGCTGCTCTCGCTGAGCAATCACCTCGTCCAACCCGCACTGCTGCTGCTGCTGCTCGGGGCGCCCGCCTTGCTGTGGTGGCAGCCTGCCCTCCATCCGATGTTGCTGCTGCTTACGGCCGTTTCCTTGGGACAGCCGGGCGTCGTGGCCGCAGCGCAGACGTGGCTGCACGGCCGCAAGGGCCGGGCGCTCATGTGGTCGTTTGGTTGGCTCGCCATCCTCGGCGCGGGCATGGTCGTCAACGGCAGCCTGGCGGTATGGCGCGGGGCCTTCGCGGGGCCAGGCACCTTCGAGCGCACGCCGAAGCGCGGGGAAGGCATGGCCCCCGGAGAAGGTACGCAGACGAGCGCGCTCGCCCCCAAGATCCTGGACGCACAAAGCGTGGCTGAACTCGGCCTCGCCGCCTGGGCGGCGGCCGGCCTCGGTCTGGCTCTGAGCCGCGGGGCATGGGGCAGCGTGCCCTTCCTGATGATGTTCGCGCTGGGGCTCGCCTGGACGGGTGGCGCCACGACGTGGGAGCGCTACACGGCGTCGCACGCGTCACGACGCAGGGCGATCGTCGGCGCGGAGTTGTCGGAGCGCGCCTGACGCGGGCCGTCCGCCCGGAACACGTCATTACCGGCCTGCCGGACACCGCACACCGCTTGCAGGCCACCGACCACGGCCTAGGTACGAGCCACGCCCCATCACGCGCGCTCCGACGCGACTGCGGCCGAATTCACTATCGCCGCTGACCGCACTTCGCTACGCCCTCGAACCGCGGCCGGGCTGATTGTTCCAGCCCGTACACCGTTGCGCGTACACCGTCACCCGTTCATCGAAACCCGTACTTTGTCCTCGAAGCTTCTTCCCGGGTTCGATCATCGTGCAGCGTCGATGTTGCCATCCACGGGCTCCGGCACGACAACAATGTCAATCGTCTCGCATCGCCTCGAGATCGCGCTCGACCGTGCGCCGGCTCACGCCGAGTACGCCGGCCAGGTCGGCGGAGGTCGGCGCACCGCCCTGCTCTTGGGCTTCTGCAAGCAGCCGGGCGATGCGGTGCCTGCGGCGCGCGACCTTGCCGACGATCGCGTCATCAGCGGGGTCGTGTGGCGACCACGTGATCGCAACCGTGGCTTCATCGGAAGCGGGCGCCGCTCCTGAGACGTGTTCCGCGGCGACGTTGTCCTCGGCGACATACCGTGGCACGCGGACCTCGATGGTCGCCGCGCGACCGGCGCGCTCCGCCGCCAGGATCGCGCGGACCGCTGGTACGTCCTCGCGATAGGTGCGCCGCGACTCCGCATCGGGCAGCGAGCGCGCGAAGGTCTCGACGCGCCGGGCCGCATCGCGCGCCCACTCCGCTGCTTCGGCGGCGGGCCCTAGGTCGCGCGCGAGCTGTACCAGGTTCCCGAGCGCACGCTCGACGTCCTCGGGCCCTTCGTCCGCGGCCAGTTCCTCCCACGCGCGTCGGGCGCCGGCAAGCGCGGCATCGGCCTCGCCGCGCGCGTGGTCGGCGACGGCGATCCAGGCACGAACGGCCGGAACGTGGCTGGTCAGGCCCTGTGCCTCGAAGGTGGCCAGGGCGCGCCGAAATGCCGCTGCTGCGTCCGACGGCCGCGCCTCTGCCATCGCCAGCCGACCGCGCGCCCCGTCCAAGTCGGCGAGCGCGCCGTCTGACTCGATGTCGAGCGCGATGGCCGTGCCCTCCTCGATGCGGGTTCTGGCTGCGTCCAGCTCACCGCGTTGCGTATGCAAATCGGCGATCGTGCTCAGGATGCGCGCGACGGAGAGCCGTTGATCGAGCGTCTCGTAGCCGCGCAATGCGTCGTCCAAGATCTCGGCTGCCTCCTGCACCTTCCCGGTCTCCAGCAAGAGATTTCCCAGCCCGTAGGCGGCAATCGCGCGGCCGAGGCGGTCGTCGATCGCGTCGTAGAGTGCGAACGAAGCGCGGGCGCTCTCCAGAGCCGTGCCGTAGTCGCGCAGGCTCCAGGCGATCATGCTGCGATGGCCCTCGAAGACCGCCTGGTTGTGCCGGTTGCCGACGCGTCGCGCCACATCTCTGCCGCGCTCAACCAGCGCGGAGCAGGCTTCGAGCCGACCTAGCCAATAGGTGGCGGCGTACAGACAGCTCAGGGCGTGCACGAGCAGCTCGCCGTGCTCGAGGGCCTCTGCGATCTCGACCGCGCGCTGCCCATAGGCCACGGCCGCCTCGAGCTCCCCGCTGCGGCGGCTGACAATTGATAGCTCGCCAAGCACCCGGCCTTCCTGATCGGCGGTTTGCTCCGGCGGGATCGTGTGCTCGGCTCGCAGCAGCGCGCGAGCGCGCTCGAGCTGGGTACGGGCTTCGTCATATCGGTCTTGGAAGCGTAGTAGCATCGCCCGGTCGCGTAGGGCCAGCACGTTGGCCAGCGGATCGTCGCGCAACTCGGCGTCCTCCTGCGCTTGCGCGACGAGCGGCACCGCCGCCTCGAAGTCCTTGCGCACCGTGATCGCATGGTGGATCAGACCCCGCAGAAGCCGCTGACGCTCCTCGCCTGCGGCCGATACCGCCAAGAGCGCCATGGCCTCGGCGTCCGCATCGGATCGGGCGCGGTCGCCGCGCATCCAAGCCAAGGTCCGGCGCAGACAAAGGCCCCGGATTCGGCGCGAGGCGGCATCGGCTTCGGACCACGGTGCATGATCGTCTAGCAGCGTGAGCGCCTGATCGACAAAGGTCCAGGCGCTTTGCGTAGCGGCGGAGCGCTGGGCGGCATCCGCCGCGTCCAGCGCGTAGTCGATCGCGGGGCCCCACGCCTCGGCCTGTCGAAAGTGCCCCGCGAGGCGAGCGGGATCGGGCGCGTTGCCGTCCACGAGCGCCTCCGCCGCCGACTGATGCAAGGCGAGGTAGCGGCTGCGCGCCATGGCCAGCCGGCACACCGCACGCGGCAGCTCGTGATCGAAGCGGTAGCCGACGTCCGTCTCGATCAACATGCCGTGGTCGCATAGCGTGCGCAGCGCAGCGAGCAACGCGTCGTCGTCGAGGCCGGCGACCTCGCGCACGAGCGCGAGACGAACCTCGCGCCCAAGAATCGCAGCGACCTCAAGGACGGCGCGGGCTGGCGGGGGCAGCCGATCCAGGCGTCCCTCGATCACGCGCTCGACCGCCTCCGGCACGGCCGCCGGTTCGGTCGGCACATCATCGGTGCCCGCGCCGGCATGTTCAGAATGGACTGACGTGCCCGATGATTTTGCGCCTATCGCACTCCCCGTCAGACCCTCGACCTCAAGATTGGCCTCGAGATCGATCTCGACCTCGCCCCGAACCGAGCGCTCGCCGCCACCGTGCGCGTGGCGTGCGGCCGCGGCTTCCTCTGTACCGCGAGCACCTGGCTCAGTTGCCGCGCCTCCGCCCGCATCGGGCACAAAGCCCCACATACCTTCGTTGTTTCGCGCGATCCGCTGTTCCTCGTGCCACGCGAGGAGCAATTGCCGCAGGAAGAGCGCGTTGCCGCCCGACCCGGCGACAGCAGCCGCTGCCAAATCCTCCTCACAGCGCGCACCGAGCGCCGCGGCGAGTAGATCGGCCGATGCCGACGGGTCGAGGCGC
>JAJCYU010000168.1 GCA_029262755.1 Anaerolineae bacterium | reverse complement strand
GATCGAGGGGCCAATTGCCTGGCCATTGAAATCGCTGTTGGGAATGAACTCATAATCTTCAGCGTTGAGTTGAGAAATGCAGAGTTTTTCGCCACAAGAGGCCACAATCTCCCCATTTGCGTTGATGCCAATCAGGTCCGTTCGCTCAACGCCACGAGGGAAGCTCAGTTGTTCAGATTCTTGTTGCCCATTGCGAACGGCACAGATGTTATGCTGCACGCCCGCTCGGCCAACTTCAAAATACTGGCAATGAAAAACCACATCTCCGGTGCTATTGAATATGGGGCTTCCAAACGTTGTCTCATTGCTCGTGCCGCCTGCGATTTGGGCTTTGTTTAAGCCATTGGCATCAATCCCGCAGATGTTATAGTTATCTTCGGTGAAGCTGCTATTGCGCTTGCACTCGTAGACGATGCGGTGGTTGGCCAGCCTCGGATCTTGGGCTCCCGATGGATCGCCCGATCTTAAGATTAAGAAAAGAACGACAGCCAATGCTAGAATTCCAAGTGCACCTAAAATGAGTGGTAGTTTCGATTTCACGAATTCTCTCCTAGCAGGCTTTCAATATCCTCCAAGCCTGGATACCCAGCACTATAGCATCCAAATCCGAGATTCGACACTAAGGCCATTCAAAATTTGCAACAAGCGAATGAGTTTCTTTGCCTAGCCCTGAGCGATGTCTTCCCCGGCAATAAGCAGCAATTCAGTCTGGCCTCCGGCTTTTCGTTGCTCAAGAAATGGCGCATATTCTGCACTCTCGTAGAATGTTGTTACGGCTTCTTTTGAAGGGAATTCAATAAGCACGCCCAGTTGAGGCTTTGCTCGCTCGCCTTCGATCTTTTCGACATTGCCAGTTCTGGCCAGGTATCTACCACCAGCCTGTTCGACGAGCTTCGTCACATTCTCGATATATGATGGAACCCAGCTTTCCTCAGCAACGTTCAGTTCTGCAACCACGTAATGTTTCATCTGATCCTCCTTGTGATGTGTGAGCATTCAACCTGGTTCAATATCCAAATTCCTTGCTGTGAAATCAGTGCAAGCGAAATTGATGATGATACTACATATTAATTGACTCATACAGCTTTAGCGCATTATCATCAGCTTGCGCATTCCACTGCCCACAACATTTCCACTCGAGTCTTGAACAGAGATTTTGTAGAGATAAACCCCGTTGGCAATAGCCATGCTATCAGCACCGCGCAAATTCCAGATGAGTTGTCCTCGGGAAGAGCTTTGCTGATGCATCAAATAACCTTGGAGGTTATAGATCTCAAGTTGTTGCACAGAAGATTTCGCGTTATCTAAAGTGAAACGTATTGAACCAGGAGTTGTCTGCTGCACTTTGATCCTAATTGAAGTGGCCGCTGCCATTGCAAGACAAATCTCATTTTGCCCAATCCACGCATCTACAGCGTCGAAGAAGAATTGATTCTCGATGAGCTCTCCAATCCAGAGATCTACGGCATTAAAGAATTCCGCGTCGTCAAGAATTCCGTTCTGATTGTCATCAAGATCGCATAGATTCTGTGCGTTGTTAGGGGGCGGATTTGGCTGAACGTTGCGATTAGCTTCTCCTGCTGTTGTAAAGCGCGTGGGTGTGCTCCAGTCGCTTTCGCTTGCGCCACCTGGAGATTCCATTTTTGCGCGCCAGTAGTATGTTGTGTTCTCTTCAAAGGGGCTGTTTCCGAAGTCGTCGAAGCGGATCGGAAGTTCAGTTTTTGGGATAACAATCACGCCTGGCCACCACACTGCTCGATCTCTCGGGAAGTCTAGAATCACATTGTTGAACTGGGCATCAGTCGCTATCTCCCAATGTGTTCTACTATGTTCGCATGCCGGTACGGGGACGACTTGATTTGGTAGCAACGCTATTTCTAAACGTGGATCCAATTCCACATTCTGCTCCCCATCATTGGGTGACACATTCTCAAACATGCCCCATGAGCAAGGAGGTTCAGCATTGATGATGAGTGTCTCTACCCGGAAACTTGAAACCGCAGTCCAAGGCCCGTGGCTTCCATCATTAGAGTAAAGTCGGGCGTGCCAATAATGCGTCGTGTTATTACTCAATGGGACTGGATTGTTGAGTTGCAATCCAGGCGATGTCAAAATTGCAAGCAAGTCAAAATCTGCAACCCGCTCGCCAACCTGCCATGCGACGCCATCATATTGGCAAACTGGCGCAACACCAGGTCCGAGAAAGCCGATCTCAATTGTCGGGGTCCGGGTATTGACAGTCGTGTCGTCACTGGGTGATTTGTTGTAGATCGCTGGCCAGTTGCACTGAAGCTGGAACAGCAGTGCCTCCGTCTTAAACTTTCTAGCTGACGTCCAGCCAGAAAAAACAGTCGCCGGAATTGTGCCCGGCCCGCTATCCAGTGTTAATTTGAGCCGGACACGCCAATAGTAAGTCGTCCCTGGGACCAGCGTGTTGATAGGCACATGGTGAACGTTGTGCGGCGGATTTGAGATATATCCAGTGTTGTAGGCAAGATCACTGAATCCCTGATCCGTTGCAATTTGCCATTGTACTTCCTCAAGCTCGCAACTCTGCATGACAGTCTGTGGGACTCCGATCGCCAGCGTCGGAGCAGACGAGACATCTTGGGCGTTATCAACAGGCAATAACAGATTGGGCATGTCGTTGCAAGCCAAAGCGCTTGCTATCGTACTAAATCCAAATAGAAATGCACATGTCACGAACAGAATCTTTGGAACAATGTTTTTTCCCATAGGGCACCCCCAACAGAGATGCTATACCAATCTGCTGAACTGAAACAATATGTCCTTCTCAGATAGCTCTAGCGCAATATCACTAGCTTGCGAACTTCACGGCCCACAACTTTTCCACTCGAATCTTGCCCAGAGATTTTGTAGAGATAGACTCCATTGGCAATGAACTTTCCATTTGCGCTGCGCAAATTCCAGATAAGCTGTCCACTCGACGCACTCTGCTGATGCATCAAATTTCCTTGCAGGTTGTAGATCTCAATGTGCAAAGCTGTTGTGCTCGCATTCTGAGCAGAGAATTTAAATCCACCCGACGCGGTCTGTTGCGCAGAAATCTTGAGTGATGCAGCAGAAGCACAAACATCTGTCTGTCCGATCCAAGCATCAAGTACATCAAAGAAGAGTGCATCGGAGATACTCTCGCTCAGCCAGCTATCGACGGCGTTGAAGAATTCTGGATCATCGATTGAGCAGTTGTCATTCGTGTCAAAATCAGCGAGGGAACTTCCTCCAGCCGGCGGTATTGTTCTCGTTGGTGGAGGTGTCTCTGACGGCGGGGGTGTTTCAGTGGGTGGGCTGCCCGTCGATATGCTCACGCCGACGCCGTTGCGCTTGGGCATGGAACATCCCGTGTGTGCGGCAATGTTAGAACCCAAAGATGTCCCGACTGCCGATGGAAACATGCTCATACCCGTTGGAGGGGTCTGGCAAGCAAGCTGGGACTTGGTGATGGAATTTAGTTTGTCGCTAAGCGGAAGATGCGAGAAATCCAATTGATAATTTAACTCTAAGGTCCCACCTTCACAACTCGAAGAGATGTCGGCAACAATGAAAAGAATATTGGCCGCTCCATCATTGACGATAACTGCGGGCCGCTTATGAAATCCTGGAGTAAAGTCCCCGAGCCTCGGATTTTCAAAAAATACGCCAGCCTGTCCGCCGTCAAAACTTGAGTCGATTTTGCCTGTTCCGTTTGCTAGGAATAAATCATCTGGTCCATCGAATACCCCATTCGGCGAAAAATTGAGGCCATCGATATCTTGCACGAATCTCCAATTGGTGAAGCAATCTTCCGAAGCGTCTCCAGACTCACGACGGATCCAGACCCTGTCGATAAATGAGTTGGAGCCGGTGCCATTTACTGCCGTGTCCTCAATGTAGAGCACGCCAATGACAACATCCTTCTGACCCACAAAGGCGTTGTTCGTTGTCGAGCCCATGTACATTGTGGTTGATGTGACGACCACCTCGCCGCGCGATTCCTGAGCCACCAGATCCGGAGTGAATCCCGAAAATACCAACATCGTGATAGCCAGCCCAATGGCAGCTGCAAATTGCTTGCTACTCATCCCTGCCTACTTTCTTAAATCCCTGCTTCTGGTTATGTGTATTCGAGCGGATTGCTCAATGATTGGGAAAAGCCCTCTTTTATATAATTCTAGGGGCATTGCGACTCAATAGCGAAGAAATTGTTAGCCGGATCTAGGCCTCCAAGCCAGTGACATAATGAAATCTTAGAAGGGAGCGTAAAGTTGAGCCTGAAAATAAAAAGAGGGCTCAATGCAACAGCCCTCTTTCAATACTTTCTATTTCGCCATCCCGGGCGAACTCCGGACTTGATCCGGAGGAAGACCCGGGACCCAGGAGTTGAGCTGA
>JAJCYU010000167.1 GCA_029262755.1 Anaerolineae bacterium | reverse complement strand
GGCGTGACTCCGGGCGTAGCGTCGATGTGCGGTCATGGTTGGTCCCTCCTGGCTTCGAGACGGCCGGGCCGCGCCCCGGGGGACGGGCGGCCCTCCCGTTGGCGCTCTTCTCAACCGAACGCAGCCGTCCCGGGCGGCGCTACTCGTCCGCGAGCAGCCGCGGCTGCACCTCCGCGGAAATGCGTTGGGCGTCGAGGACGGCCAGCGCGCCCATGTTCACGATGTCGCGGACCTCGGCGCCGGTCGGGATGACGTGCACCGGGCGCGCCATGCCGTGCAGGATCGGTCCCACGGCCTCGGCGCCGCCCAGGCGGGCGAGCAGCTTGTAGGCGGCGTTGGCCGCGTCGAGGTTGGGGAAGACGAGGACGTTGGCGCCCTTGACGCGGCTGAAGCGGAAGTGGCGTTCCACCAGCTCGGGCACCACGGCGGTGTCGGCCTGCATCTCGCCGTCGATGAGCAGCTCCGGATCGCGCTCGCGCACGATCTCGACGGCGCGGCGCACCTTGGCGCTCTCTTTGGTGCGGGTGCTGCCGAAGTTCGAGTAGGAGATCATCGCCACGCGGGGCTCGATGTTGAAGGTGCGCGCTACCGTGGCCGCGTTGAGCGCGATCTCGGCCAGATCCTCCGCCGTCGGCTCGATGTTGACCGTGGCGTCGCTGAAGAAGTAGGCGCGGTTGCGCACGACCATGAGGTACACGCCGCTGACGGTGGATACGCCCTCGGCCGTGCCGATGACCTGCAGCGCAGGACGCAGCACGTCGGGGTAGTTGAAGGTCAGGCCGGAAAGCACGGCATCGGCGTCGCCGTTTTCCACCATGAGCGGCCCGAAGTAATTGGGCTCCTCGGCCAGCTCACGCGCACGCGCCCACGTTACGCCCTTGCGCTTGCGTCGCTGGTACAGGCTCTCGGCGTAGGGGTCGAGCGAGGCGGAGTTCTGCGGGTCCACGACGGTAGGCTCGTAGTCGAGTTGGAGCTCCGCAATCTGCTTGGCGATCACCTTTGGCCGCCCCAGGAGGATCGGCTCGGCGATGCCGCGCTCGAGGAGCGTGTACGCCGCGCGGATGATGCGCGGCTCCTCGCCCTCCGCGAAGACGACGCGGCGCGGATCGCGCCGCGCGCGACGCATGACGCTGCGCATGATCGAGATCCCGAAGCCCTGGCGTGCGTGCAGGCTCTCGGCGTACTGGTCGAGGTCGAGCGTGCGTCGCGCGACGCCGGACTCCATGGCGGCGCGTGCCACGGCGGGGGCGACCTCGGTCAGGACGCGCGGGTCCAGGGGCTTGGGGATGATGTATTCCCGCCCGAAGCGCAGGCTGTCGAGGCCGTAGGCCTTCAGGACGCTGTCGGGCACGTCCTGCCGGGTGAGCTCGGCCAGCGCGCGCGCCGCCGCGATCTTCATTTCGGCGTTCACGTTTGTGGCGTGCACGTCGAGCGCGCCGCGGAAGATGAAGGGGAAGCCGAGCACGTTGTTGACCTGGTTCGGGAAATCGCTGCGCCCGGTGGCCATGATCACGTCCGAGCGCGTCTCGACCGCGAGGTCGTAGGGGATCTCGGGGTCCGGGTTGGCCAGCGCGAACACGATCGGGTCGCGCGCCATGCTGCGCAGCATATCCGGTGTGACGCTGTCGGCCACGGACACGCCGACGAAGACGTCCGCGCCCACGAGCGCATCGGCCAGCGTGCGCTTGGGGGTGTCGTTCGCGAAGCGGGCCTTGTACTCGTTCATCCCGTCCTCGCGCCCGTCCCAGATCACCCCGCGGCTGTCGCACAGCAGGATCCCCTCGCGCCTGGCGCCGAGCGAAACGTAGAACTCGGCGCAGGCAATGCCGGCCGCACCGGCGCCGTTGATCACCACGGTCAGCTCGCCGATCGATTTCTCGACCAACTCCAGCGCGTTGATCAGCGCGGCGCCGGAGATGATGGCTGTGCCGTGCTGGTCGTCATGAAAGATGGGGATGTTGGTGGTGCGTTCCAGCTCTCGCTCGACATAAAAGCACTCGGGCGCCTTGATGTCCTCGAGGTTGATGCCGCCGAAGGTCGGCGCGATGAGCTGCCCGATGCGCACGAGTTCCTCGGGATCGGAGGTGTCGACCTCGATGTCGAACACGTCCACGTCCGCAAAGCGCTTGAAGAGCACCGCCTTGCCTTCCATGACCGGCTTGCTGGCAAGAGCGCCGCGATCGCCAAGACCAAGGATGGCCGAGCCGTTGGACAACACGGCCACCAAATTGCCCTTGGCCGTGTACTTGAAGACCGCGTCGGGATCGTCCGCGATGGCAAGCACGGGCGCCGCGACACCGGGTGAATAGGCCAGCGCGAGGTCGCGCTGCGTCAGGAGCGGCTTCGTCGGCGTAACCTCGATCTTGCCGGGACGACCGCGCTCGTGGTAACGCAGTGCCTCTTCTTGCAGGCCCATGGGGATCTCCGGGGTGGTGGCCGCCATGCGTCGTAGCCTACGGCCGGATTCGTGAGGGTTGTCGCCCCGCGGACCGCTGATTCGTTGCCGAATCGCGGGCGCTTAGGCGACGGACCGTAGGCTAGCCTATGGCCGCCAGAAGGGAAGCGGACTTGGTTTGGAGGCCTGGTCGATGGCCAAAGCGGCGCCTCGCTCGCCGGCCCGATTCGCGCGCCGGCCGTCCCGTGCTCGGCTCGGGCGACGTCGAACTCGATGTGGTTGCGGGTGGCGGTGCGGGCGTTGGGCGGGAGCGTCGGACGGACGCGCCCGACCGGACGTAGCGGACGGAAGCGGCAGACGGACAGGTAGCGAATCGATCGGGTGCATTGGGGGACGCGGATGACCTTGTTGACGAAGGGACCGACAGGCGCACGACCGTGCGCCACGCGTCCCGGCGCGCGATCTCGCGCTGCGCGGCCTGCGGTGCGGGGCGCGTCGGGCGTGTTTGAACAGCAACTGCAACGTGGCGACCCGGCCGGGCGAGGTGACCGGGCCTGGCGGCGGGCTCGACGCGCCGCCGC
>JAJCYU010000166.1 GCA_029262755.1 Anaerolineae bacterium | reverse complement strand
ACCGGGCCTGGCGGCGGGCTCGACGCGCCGCCGCGATCGTCCTGCCGCTCCTGCTCGCTTCGCTGCTCCCAGCGCGATTCGCGCCGCCCGCGTCCGCCCAGGACGTGGCGCGAACGTGGCAGGTCGGCGGCCCGGCGGCGGTCGTGGCGGTCGAAAGCGAGCTCGTGTTCGTCGGGGTCGGGACGCGGCTGCACGTGTTCCGTGATCAGGGCACGCGGGCGCCGCGGTTGCTCGCGCGCGGCGAGGCGGCGGCGCTGCCGATCACCGCGATCACCGTGGAGCCCGGCGGCCGGCGCGTTTGGGTGGCCGGCGGCTTTGGCCCGTTGCGCCGCTACGACGTGGCCGCGGATGGAGCGTTGACCGATACGTCCACCCCGGACGTGCAGCCACCGGGCTACGTGCGCGGCATGGCCCTTGACGGCGATCGGCTCTGGCTGGCCGCCGGCCGGTCCGGGGTTGCCGTGGTCGCGCAAGAGGACGACACGTACCGGATTGCAGAGGTCGGTCAACCCGAGGTCCTCGACTGGGAACGCGTCGGCTTGGCGCTCAAGTTCGGTAAGCCTTCGTGGAACACCGTTCTGCGCGCGCACGGGCGGATCTTCGCGCTGGCGGGGCCCGATCACGAGGACGGGCAGTTCTCGCCCAATCCGGAAGATTGGATCCTGTTGATACCGGGCTGGGCGACGCCTACGCCACGGCCGACACGGACACCCGGTCCGCAGCCCACGCCAAGGCCACCAACCCAACATGGTCTGCTCATGGCGGTGGAGCGCCGTGAGGTCGAGGTGGGTGGCGGGTCCTTCATCACGTTCACCGACGGGTTGGCGTTCCCCGGCAGTGGGCTGGACGGAGCGGTCAGCGCGGATGGGACGATCTGGTCGACGGGACCCGGTAATGCGCTGCATGCCCTCGACGTGGCGACTACCGGTGCCCCGCGACTGCGCGGCCGCCTACGGGAGTCGGACGACGATCCGTCCGGCATGTACGGCGTGCCCTCCGCGCTCGTGCCCGTCGGCGTGACAGCCGGCGACGGCCGGGCCGACATCGTCGATCGCCGTGGCCGGATCGTCACGGTGGACATCACGGATCCCGACGCGCCGCGCATCACGTCCGAGCACCGCGTGCCGGAGCCTAAGGCCGTCGCGTCGCGGGACGCGAGTGTGTGGTCGGCTGCGAACTCCGAATTGCTCGCGTTGGGAAGGCTAGGCGATGGCAGCCTGAGCCCGACGTCGCGGATAGCCGTGTCACCCGGGGCACCGGTCGCGCCGCAAGCGCTGGCCGCTGCAGGTGGGACGCTGTGGGTCGCCGACCAGGCGACGATCTATGCGGTGGACCCCGGCGCGGCGGAGGGGCCCGTGGTCGTCGGGACCTGGAGCCATCCGCGTGTCGGGCCGGTGGCCGCACTCTTCGGGCGCGGCGACGTGCTATACGGCGTGGACCTGCGTGGAATCGCGTTCGCCCTCAACGTCACGCGGCCGGGCCGGCCCAAGCTGCTTGGGACGGCCTCGCTCGGTATTCAGGAAGATCTGTTGCCCGTTGCCGTCGGCGTCATCGATGCGGACGACACGCACTTTGCGCTCAAGTGGCGGCAGGGCAGCAAGCTCTTGCTAAGCGAGCAGTGGATCCTTTCCGTGTTGCCGCTCGCGCCGGGCGGTGGCTTTCATCCGAACGCGGAGTCGCTCGGACGAAGGCTGCGAACGGACGGCCGAGGCTTCGGCGGCATTGCGGTGCGCAACAGCATCGTGTATGTCGGCACCGGCTCTCCGGGATTGCTGCGCGTGGGAATCGAGGCAGATCGACTCACCTATCTCGACCCGCTCCTTGCCGCGACGAACGTGCGCGACGTGGCGTCCTTCGGCGCACTCATCGTGTTGCTCGACAGTGCGGCGGGCTTGCTCGTCGTCGAGCCGGGGGACGAGGGCTCGCTGCGCCAGATCGGTCGCCTGGAGTGGCCTCCGTGGTTCGGCATGCCGATCGGCGTCCACGTGACGGAGGGACGGGCCTGGCTTTCGTTCCAGACCCAATCCCCCGAACCGGGCAGCGTGGTGCACACCGTTCGCGAGGTCGATCTACGCGTGCCTTCGCTCCCCGACTTCAGCGGCCGTCGCCAGCGCGTTCCCGTCGGCCGGAATTTCCTCCAGCCCAACCAGCTTCACGTCGCGCTTGCCTCGGTCGGGGATCGCCTCGCGATCGCCGGTCGCGATATCGGCCTGCTCGTCCACGAGCCGGTCGTCGCCGCGGAGGAACCGCCACCGCGACCCACGGCGTTGCCCACCGCGAGCGCAACGCCGACGCCGACGGCGACCGCGACGTCGACGGGCACGCCCACCGCAACGCCGGAACCGCCGCGGACGATCGTGCTGCCGTGGCTGCTCCGGGACGGGGTGTAGGGTGCGGGGCCGGGTCGGCGGGGTGGCGTCGGACGTCGTCCGTCCGTGCGCCGGTGCGCACACAGCGGGTCCGCGCGACCGGTCGAAGGTCGCTCGCGCCGGCGAAGACGGTGGTCGGAACCAGCCGACGCTGCCGCGACGGGCGGACCGTACGACGTGGATCGCGCAGGCCGGCGCGATCGCCGCCGCGGTGCTCACCGCTACCGTGCTGGTGCGCTCCGCGGCCGCCTTCGGATCGCACCTCGACGGTCCGAGCAGCGGCGAGCCGAGCGTTGCCGGACATCGCATGGACTTGGGCCCACCAGTCGCCGTCGCCACGTCGGTTCGCGGGGAAGCAGACGTCAATCGCGCGAAACACGCTGCGGACGGGAATCCACTCGTCGCAAGGGCCGGTAGCCGGACGAAGACGGCGGCCGTCGCTAACGTCCCCGTTCTACCCCGTCGCAGCTTCGTGGACGACAAAATCGACGTCATGGTCGGCGAGCGCGGGGGCGAGAGGCTCTGGGTCGCCTCGCCTTCTCGCCTGACGCGCGTGTCGGTCGACGCGGACGGCACGTTCCACGAAGGCACGACGTGGAACGAGGACGGGTTCTCCGCATTCTCGATCGTTGCTGACCAAGACCGATTGATCGTCCAGGGAGTTGATGGCACGCTCGTGGCACTCCAGGTGGACGGGTCCGGTCCTCCGCAAGAAACGGCGCGCATCGACGTAGGCCGGCGTGCGTTCGTTCCGATGGCGTTGGATGGGAACATGCTCCTCCTCGGGCCGCGCACGAATGGCCTGGTTGCACGCGACGCGGTAACCCTTGAGCTGTTGCCGGCGCCCGTTGCAGTGGAGGGCAGCTTCAGCGGTATCGCGGCGAATGCGGACTGGCTGTGGGTGAGCCGTCTCATTCCTGGGCCGCCGGGAACCCCGCCACCGGGCGTATCCATCTATCGGTCCGAGCTCCTCGCGTATCGGCGGGACGAAGACGGTGGCTTCCTGGACGAACCCGTCGCCCAGTTCGAGGTCGTGGGTGCCTTGCGCCATCTAGTCGCGGAGGACAACCGGATTATCACGGGCGGCGACCAGACGGGCCTCGTGGTCGCGGAGGCAGATGGACTCTTCGGATCGCGGATCGTACGGCATATCGTAGACATGAACCATGGGAGTGCTCGCGACGTGCTTGGTCTCGTGGTGCAGGGGACATTCGCGTTCACACGCATGGCAGGCAACCAGACCCATGCCTACCGCATCGACCGATCCCGTTTCCGCAGAATTCCCGGAAGCACCGTTGGCGGTCCTGCACTGGCCGGCGGACGCCTCGTCACGGCGCAGCGAGCATCTCTGTCCGTGCACGACGTGGCGGATGATCTGACGTCTACCCGTATGCACCATCAGGTGTGGGGGCTTGGAACGCCTGCGTTCGGCACCGCGCACGGTGACCATCTGTGGGCGACCGGATACGACGAGCTCATGCTCGTCTACGATGTCCGTCCGCGTGGCCACGCATCCGTTCGACAATGCATCGCGCGCCGTGAACGCCGACGCCGATCACGTGCGCGCCGTCACGCCGGACGGCAATGTGTTGGAGTTCGACGCGCACGCACCTTCCGCTCCGCCCACGCAGATCGCCCGCGTTGACGTGGGAACACCGTTCACTCTCGGCACCGTGGGCGACCATCTCGTAGTCGTGGGCAGCTACGGCGTCGTGACGCTACAACCACTGCAGTCGGGCGGCTATCGCGAGGTAGGGTGGATCAGGACTTCTATCTCGGCTGCGGCGCTCGACGAAGATGAGCTTTGGGTGGCGGAGAGATCAGGTATCAGTCGCATCGCGCTAGGCGATCCGGCGAATCCCGGCCTACACGGCACGGGGCTCATCGCGGGGCCGACGATCATTGGCCTCGCGATGGCACGCCGCTCCCTCGTTGTCAGCGCGGGCGCATTGGGGCTGTTCGTGCTCGACGTGCGGGACCCAGAGCGGCCTGTCGAGCGCGGCTATCTGGACTTCGAGAATTCGATTCTGCAGGTTGCCGCGGACGACGGAACGGTCGCGGTGACCTCCGTCGGTAGGGATTCGCTCTTCCTGGTCGATGCGCGCGATCCCTTCTGGCCGACGGTGTTTGCCCGAGCAAACTCGCCGGCTACGTTGCCGACCGATCCGATCGTGGGCCATGACTGGGTCGCTGCCATCCACGGCGGCAGCATGCACATCTACGATCGCCCAGCGGTGGACCCGCCGCCGGTGCCGACGGTTGAGCCACGGCGAACGGGCACCGCGACCGCGACGGCGACGGCGACCGTGACGAGGACGGCGATCGCGACGACAGCGGCGACCGCAACCGCATCCGTGACGGCGACACCGCGCGTAGACCGGGGAACGATTGGAGCGCGCAGAATCGCGTTTCCGCACCTGATGAGGGCCGCACCATGAACCCAAGTGATCCGAGATCCGGGCGACTGCGAGGCGCGCGGCGATTGCCACGCCTTCGAACTCATCCCGCACCGAATCGCCGGCACGCCGTGACGTGTCCCCGCCGCCAGTACCAGCCCTACCAGCGCGGCAGCAGCTCCATGAGCGTGTTCAGCTCCGCGTCGCGCATGGCCACCAGGATCGCGCGGCCGTCCGGGGCGACGCGGAACTCGCCGTATTGAGCGGGCTCCACGACGTCGGCGCTGCCCTCCTCGAAGAACCAGGCGTTGCTCGCTAGCTGAACGGCGCCGCCGCGTACGTCGTAGGCAAAGGCCAGGTGGCCGGCCGGTACGTCGCGGCCGTCGGGAGCCATGAGGCCGGCGTACTCGCCGACGCCGCGCTCATCGACGCGTAGGAGCACGCGGCCGCGTCCGTCGGACACCGTGTCGAGTTCGTAGAGTTCGTCCTGGATCTCGCGTGCGACCGTGTAGTCGAGCGCCATGAAGTCGCCCTGCATCAGCGCGCGTGGGTCGACGGGGGCCAACTCGAGGTAGACGGTCGTGCCGTTGTCGATCAGGCGCTCGCTGGTGACGATTGACATTCCCGCGACGGCGAGCAGCAGGCCCACGCCCGCGGCGACCAGCAGCTGGTGGCGCGTCATGCGGGCGTTCCCGGCTCGGGATCGGCCGTCCAGCGGTCGAGGGCCCAACGAGCGGCGAGGAGGGCGATGCCGCTGCCGAGCAACACGCCGCTCTTGACCAGCAGCGTGATGTCCAGGTCGTAGTAGAAGTGGGCGCCGAAGGCCAGCGTGAAGAGCACCCCGAGCACGAGCAGCCAGCGCTCGCGAGCGCGGAAGGCGAGGGCGAGCAGGGCCAGGGCGGCCGGCACGCCGGCCTCGCGCCAGCCGATAGCGGCCAGCACGATCAACAGCGCCCACACCACGAGCGCGCCGGGTGACGTGGGGTCGATGTCCAACTCGCGCAGCAGATGCCACGCGAGCCCGGCCAGCAGCAGGAGCACGCCGAGGGTGAGCGGCCAGCCGAGCGCCGGCACGTTGCGAAACGGGGCGAAGAGCATGCCGTCGAGCAGCAGGCCGGAAGCCGCGACCACCAGGCCGTAGCCCACCGGGGTGACCCAGGACGCCCATCGAGAACGAAGGAGATCGGCATGGCGCGTCCAGAACATCCCGGCGGTGGCCACGAAGGCCAGCGTCAACACGTCGCGCGTAGCGCGGGGTACGACATCTGCCTCGGCGGCATCGTAGGCCGCGAAGCCAAGCCAGGCGCCGAAGAGAGCCGTGCTCAGGAAGCGTTGCGTTGTATCGACATAAAAGGCCAGGAATACCAGCTCCATGCCCGCGAGCGCCAACGCAGCCGTACGCGGTTCGTCCGACCACTCCGAAACACCGAAGGCGAAGTAGAAGCGTGCGAGCAGGCTGAGGGCCAGCGCAAGCTGGACGCCGAAGTCGGTCCAAACGCGGGGCTTGTTGGCGACGCGCACACCGCCGACGATTCGGAAGGTCGTTTGTTCATGCAGCGGCCATAGCCTACGAAGGCCGATGGCCGCGGCCGCCAGGACGATGCCGGTGATGATGCCGTGCTCCATGAAGCTCACGATATCGAGCAACTCAAGGAAGCCCGCGAAGAACAGCGATGCCACCCAGGCCGCCCCGCCCGCCACGAAGCGCACGAACCACGGCGATTCGTCGCCCGCGTCGCGCAATGCGGCGGCGGCCGCGGCGGGTGCGTCCGGTGCCGCGGAGCCGTCGGTGACCATGGCACGCAGCAATGTGCCCACGCGTTCGCGACCGATCATCATCGTGCGGCCTCGCCGGAAGCGCGGCGCTGCTCGGTACGCAGCCATGCCACGGTGAGCGCGGATTGGACGAGGAGGGCGCCGCCGATGGCAAGCAAACGAAGGGCCGTGACAAAGTCGTCCACGCCGCCCGGGTCGTTGCCGAACAGCATGCGCGAGAGTACGGCGGTTACGACGGCCATGATCGCGCCCGCCGTGATCGCCAGGATCGCGAGATCCGGGCGGCGGTCGCGGTACACGGCGATGAGAGCCACCGTTGCTGCCGCCCAGAGGCCGGCGGCGGCAAGGCCGAGGGGCTCTGTGGAAGCGAACATGGCCCCGCGGCGATCCAAGTCCTCGATTACCAAGCGGATAATCGCGAGAACGAGCGGTACGTGGATTCCGATCACGGCCAGGCGTGGGATCCAGCGTCCCAGCTCCGGGGGCGGCGACGCCAATCGGTCGCCGAAGCGCTCCCAGAGCGACAGCAACCCGCCGTTCATGACCGCGATGCTCAGCAACTGGCCGTAGAAACGGCGCGCATCAAAGAGCGTTTCGAAGGCCATCGACTGGGTCATCCACCACATGCCGACCGCGAGGTTGAGCAGCGCGAACCACAACAGCCACAAGGGCCAAAACCGGCCGGCGAACACCCACGGCAGCACCACCAGCGCCCACCAGGCGAAGAGCCACCAGGCGTCGGCGCTCGATTGATAGACCTGGCCCTGAATGGCCAACAGGACGCCGGCCAGCACCGTGGCGGCCAGCAGCGCAAGACGGCTTCCCAGTGTATCCGGGCGGAGCCTGGCGGCGATTCCGGCGGCGATCAGGCCTGCGAGCAGCAAGAGGCCGAGCTTGCTCAAACGGCCGAGATCGGCCCAGTTGTATGCGAAGAAGTAGATGATCCCGACCAGGACCAGCCCGATACCGAGCGACAGCAGGAGAACGTCCAGAAACCGCCGCCATGAAGCGACGCCGGGCGGCGCGGTGGCGCGGGCGACGAGCGCGTCGTAGGCCTCACGCGGCAGCGCGCCGGCATCGTGCAGGAGCGCCAGAACGCCGGGCGTGGCCGGCCGATCGAGCGTCAGCGCGACGTCGGGTCCGGCGGCAGGTGATGCGGGAGGGGGGGGCACACCCTCAGGGTCGTCGATCATGCTGGTCACGTAGTGTGAGGCTCACGCGATCGCGTGTCAACCAACTCGCTGATGGCGAGGTTTTTCGCCGATCCGGGTCTTTTTGCGCCCGTCGTTCCAGACTGGAGGACGGAGGCGTGCCCACCGCAAGCGACCGGTCGAACGGACACACGCTTTGCGGCTCGACGAAGAATCCGAAGCGCTCGACGGAGATAGCTGCTACGTCGAATTCGAGTCCCGCATCGCGAACGCACACGGTGCGTCCATCCCGAACCCGAAACCCGCGGAGCCTCGCAACCAGGACTGGTCGCGCGACTCCGCGGGGTGTGATCTTTGTTTCGACTCGCCCGTTTGATCACGACGTCGACGTCTACGTCGCATCAGGTCGAGCGCCGGCACGTTCCGCAGAATCGTTGCCGACCTCGGGACCAAGGTTCAGCCCTCAGCGCTTTGCGCTAGTCCTTGCGCCGCGTGCCCCGAGGGCCGCCGCGGTGCCCATTACGAGCGCGAGCAACAGCAGGAGGCCCGTGGTGCCGCCGGGTATGAGGTCGCCGGCGCCCGCCTCAGGCATCGCCGGGGCGTGCGTGGCTGCGCTGCTATCCGCGTGGCCGACATTGTCGTCGTCACCGTCTTCGTCGTCGTCATCCCCATCGTCCGCGTGCGCCATCGTCGATTCCATGTCGGCAGGGCACGAAACGGCCGGGTTCCACGAGCCGTAGCGGTCCGCGGCGTCGCCGACGAAGTAGATGTGGCGGGCCATGTGCTCGTGGTCCATGCCGGGGTGAGGCGGCGCGAACTCGAGTGCAAGCCCGGGCACGATCTCCGGTGCCGGGTCCATGACGGTCGGTGCTTCGTACTCGACGCCGATGACCTCGTCGTCCCCGTTGAGCAGAATCACGTGGGGGCGCTCTGGGTCCAGCTCGCCGCTCTGCGCGTAGTCGAGATGGACGGCGTGGAAGCCCATCGCGCCCAGCTCGGCCGGGAGACCCATGTCGGCCGCCTTCACGCATGCCGGGTCTACCACGTAGCCCGCGGCTTCGACGTCCGCGCGTGTCCAGGAGCCATAGTCGGCCAGCCAGTCCGCATAGGCGCTGTCCACGTCCGGCCCCGACTGGGCCGAAGCGATGGTCGGCGTACCGAACAGGAACGCGGCGATCAAGAGCAGCACGGGAGCAACGGCGCGCCATCCGCGCAAACGGTGTGAACGGAAGATCGAGCCATCCACATGGATCGAGGAATTCATCGGTGTCTCCTAGCGGTTGTGTCGAAAGTCAGAGCAACCGCGGCATGGGGCGCGGGCTTTCCCATCGTACTCCAAAACTGGTTACGTTTATGTTATGGTTGCGACCGATTCCCACGGCACGTAAGGAGTTTCCGATGTCCGATTCCCGAGCGACTACCCTGCCAGATCTCGACGGCCTGTGGAACTACGGCGATCCGGACGCGAGCGAAGCGGCCTTCCGTTCGGTGCTACCAGCGGCCGAAGCCGCGGGCAATCCCGGCTACCTGGCGACCCTCTGGTCGCAGATCGCCCGCACGCACGGAATGCGGCGCGATTTCGGCCAGGCCTTCGCGTTGCTCGATCGTGCGGACGAGGTTGTCGCCGGCCTTGGTGAGTCCTCGGGGCCGAACAGCGCAACCGACGGGCAGAGCGCGTCCAATCTCGCCTTGGAGCGCGCACAGGGATGGATCGCGATCGAGCGCGGCCGGACGATGAACTCAAGCGGCGATCCCGCCGGCGCGCTGCCGTTCTTCCATGAGGCCCGCGAACGTGGGGAGCGGGCGGCGGATGCGGGGCTCGTGGTCGACGCGCTGCACATGTTGGCCATCGCCGACGAGGGCAAGGACCTGGAGTGGAACGAAGAGGCCCTCTCCGCCGCGCGTGCCGCCACCGATCCGCGCGCCCGGCGATGGCTGGGCTCATTGCTCAACAACCAGGGTTGGTCCTACCACGGGCGTGGCGAGTTCGATCGTGCGTTGGCGCTGTTCGAGGAGGCGCGGGACTATCGTCTCAGCCAGGATCAACCGAAGGAAGTGCGGGTCATGCGCTGGTGTATCGCGCGCACGTGGCGCTCCCTGGGCCGGCTCGTGGAGGCGCTCGCTGAGCAACGCCTGCTCGCGGCGGAAGGACGGGCCGCCGGAGACGATATTGGGTACTGCGACGAGGAGATCGCGGAGTGCTTGCATGCGCTGGGGCGCAACGACGAGGCGCGGCCCCACTTCGCGGCCGCCCATGCACAGCTGAGCCAAGATGCGTGGCTCGTGGCGCAGGAGGCGGAGCGATTGGCGCGTCTCGCGCAAATGGGCGGCGTGGACGAGGCTGCGACCTAGGCTGCGCAAGGCGCATCGCGCATCGCCGATCATGTCTTTGGCCGCTGGACCTTCGGCAAACCGTGTCTGACGCGGATTCGTTTACGCTACAATGGCCCTGACTTCGATTCGCCTAGCGTAAGCCGTCAGGCTTACCGGCACTCCGGCCGCGCGTGGTTCGCGTCGGCCGGTTTTGCACAATCGAGTACGGGCGACGAAGCGCCCCGGCCCGCACCGGACCGCCCCTCCGGATGCCGCCACCGCCCCAATGATCCCGCTCCAACGATTCCGCCCTACCGCGCCGTTGGTTCCGCCTGGAGGTTCCCCATGACCCGTGAAGCCGAAGCCGTCTACGTCACAAAAGACGGGCTGACCAAGATGCAGGAAGAGCTCGAGCGCCGCGAAAAGGTGACGCGCGTGGACATCGCGCAGCGCCTCAACGAAGCGATCAAGATGGGCGATCTGAAAGAAAACGCGGATTACCATGCCGCGAAGGAAGAACAGGGCCACAACGAAGGCCGCATCCGCGAGCTGACCGTGCTGATCGGACGCGCGGAGATCATCAAGAAGAAGAAGGGCGATATCGTCGGCCTCGGCTGCTCGGTGACCATTGCCGAGGAGGGTTTCGATGACGAGGACGAGACCTACAACATCGTCGGTGCCCAGGAAGCCAACCCGGCCGAGGGGCGTATCTCCAACGATTCGCCCATCGGGCGAGCGTTGATGGGTGCAAAGGCGGGCGATACGGTCGTCGCGAAGACCCCCAACGGCGATCTGCGCTTCAAGGTGCTCAAGATCGCGTAGTCGGTATCGGGCGCGGTCGAGTGGCGCGGTCGAGTGGCGCGGTCGAACGGCGCGGTCGGACCGATAGTCGGAATCAGCGGGGTGAGATTCGGCGCGAACGCGACGTCCGATCCGCCGTCGTAGCCTTCACAGCCACGATAGTCATCGACCTTCCGGCGTGAATCCGATCGCACACGCGTCCCCCATCACACAAGGGCCTACCCATGACCGCCCCCGCCCCCACCACGTTGGACCGCGTCCGCCAAGCGGCGGTCGTCCTCACCTTGGCTGCCGTCCTGTGGATCAACTACCTCGCGACGGCCCTGCCGCTGCGAGGCCGCAATACGGGCGAGATCTCCGATCTCTACCCGAGCCTCGTGACGCCCGCCGGCTATGTCTTCGCGATCTGGGGCGTGATCTACCTGGCCCTGATCGGCTACGCGATCTACCAGGCGCTTCCGGCTCGCGCGACGGATCGGCATCTGCGCGCCATCGGCTGGCTCTTCGTCGTCAACGGGCTGCTCAACATGCTGTGGCTCTGGCTATGGCACGGCCTACAGACCGGGGCGAGCCTGGTCGTGATGGTCGGCATCCTTGGCTCGCTGATCGCGATCTACGTTCGCCTGCGCGATGCGTCGCCCTGGCTGCGCCTGCCCTTCTCGATCTACTTGGGCTGGATCAGCGTCGCCACGATCGCCAACACGAGCATCGCTCTGCTCGATGCGGGCTGGGGCGGCTTCGGCATCGCCGAGGTCACGTGGGCCGTGCTCATCTTGGGCGTCGGCGCCGCGCTGGCGAGCCTCAT
>JAJCYU010000165.1 GCA_029262755.1 Anaerolineae bacterium | reverse complement strand
GATGATCGACCTCGCCCTGATGGCGCGTCTGGTCGATGCGGTGGCGCCCAGCGCGACTTTGATCCTGCTCGGGGACAAGGACCAGCTGGCTTCGGTGGAGGCCGGCGCGGTGCTCGGCGACATCTGCAACGGCGGCGCTCCGTGGTCGCACACGGCCGCGTTCGCGCGCGACGTGCTGGCCACGGCGGGCGAGCGGATTCCGAGCGCGGGCGACGCGAGCGATCCCGGCCCTTCGATCCACGATTGCGTCGTCCAGCTGCGACGCAGCTACCGCTTCGACGCGGACTCCGGGATCGGCAACCTTGCGGCCGCCATCAATGCCGGCGACGCGGACACCGCGCTCGGCCTGCTCGACGATCCTGCGGTGCCGGACGTGGTCCGCATCGCCCCGCGCGACGGACCCGGCAGGCTCGATCCAGACCTTCGCACACGCGCCATCGCCGGCTACCGCGACGTGCTGGGCGGCGACGGGCACGCAGATGGCCGCCCTTCCGATCCGGCCACCCGCCTGTTGGCGCTCGAGCGCTTCCGGGTCCTGTGCGCGCATCGGCGCGGCGCGCGCGGGGTCACGGCCGTGAACGAGCTGCTCGCGTGGGCGCTGCGCGAGGAAGGGCTGATCGAAACGCGTACGAGCCGCTTCTACCGCGGCCGCCCCGTGATGGTCACGCGCAACGATTACGGGGTCGGGCTGTTCAACGGGGATGTCGGGCTCATCGTGGCGGATCCGTCGCGCCCGGAGGGGCGCTCCGCCGTGTTCATGGGACCGGACGGCACACCGCGGCATGTCGCGCCCGGAAGGCTACCGCCGCACGAGACGGTGTACGCGATGAGCATCCACAAGAGCCAGGGCTCCGAATTTGATGCCGTGGCCGTGATGCTGCCCGAACGCGTCTCCCCGATCCTGTCGCGGGAGCTGCTCTACACCGCCGTGACCCGCGCCCGCAAGCACGTCACGATCTACGCAGAGACCGAGGTGCTGCGCGAGGCCGTCGTGCGCCGCGTCGAACGCGCTTCGGGGCTGCGCGACCGGCTATGGGCGATCGGCGGCTCGTAGGCTGGTTCCCCGTCGGCCAACGATCAGCCGTCGCTTGCTGTCGCGTGCCGGCCTACGAGCGCGTCCAAAAACAAGATAGGACGCGCCCTACGCGTCGTTGCGCACGCGTTCCACCAGGCCGCGCGTGACGCGGACGTGCTCGAGGTCCTCCGCGACGCGCGTGGCTGGGAAGACGGCGCGCGCCTCTTCCTTGATGCGCCGCACCGGATAGCGGCGCGAAACGTGGGTCAGGATCAGCTGGGACACGCCGGCGTCACGGGCCAACGTGGCGGCCTCGCGCGCCGTCAGGTGGCCGAACTGCCGCGCGACCTTGCGGTCTTCCCAGATGTACGTGCTCTCGCATACCAGCAAGTCCGCGCCCTGGGTGACTTGCACGAGGTCGTCGACCCGGGCCACATCGCCGAGGAACACCATCTTGACGCCCGGCTGGGCGGGTCCGAGGACCGCATCCGGCTCGATGCGGCGGCCGTCCGGCAGGGTCACGGCCTCGCCGCGCACGAGGTCGCGCCGAATGGGGCCGGCCGGCACGCCCAACTCTTCGGCCTTTTCGACCAGGAACGGCCGGCGGGAACGCTCTTGGAACAAGAAGCCGAAGTTACCGCTGCCGCGGTGCTTGACCGGGAACGCAACCACCTCGAGATCGCCGGCCTTCATGACGGGGCCGGGCGACAGTGGGTGGTAGACGATCTCGAGGTCCTGCGCGCCGCCGCGGATCACGACGTCCATCAGATCCCGCACCCGTTCCAGGGCCCAGCTGCCGCCATGGATATCCAGCGTATCCGCGGCTTCCCATCGTGCGAAGGTACTGGCGATACCGCCAAGCCCGAGGATGTGGTCGAGGTGGCCGTGGGTGAGCAACACGGTATCCAGACGCTTGAAGCCGAGACCGGAGCGCAGGATCTGACGCTGCGTCCCCTCGCCCGCATCGATCAAGAAGCGGCGATCTCGGTAGAGCACCATCGTGGCGGGCAACCCGCGCCGCACGGAGGGCGCGGAGGCGGATGTACCCAGGAATACGACTTCGAGCATGAGGCGCTGTCCACGGGGCGGGCGAGATGGCGGCGGCGAAGAACGAGTTGCGAACGGGTGATGTGTCGACGTGTCCCACGCAGGGAGCGACGTGCTGGTTTCGTCGTTGGGGGTGAGCCGTTGAGATGGGAGGTCGGGGTGAGGCGTCTTCCGTATGCGATGCGCGAGCCTCGAGCTAGCGAAAGTTCCACGGCAGGTGGATCGTGTGGCCCTCGACTTCCGGCGTCGGGCTGGGTACCGGCGTCGCCGTGGCAGCGGGCGGGCCGCCGGTCACCGACGCGACCCGGATCGCAAGCGGATCTTCCTGCGCCGCAAGAAGCGCTTCGGCGCCGAGGTCCTCGAACTCATCGGCCGGTACTACGACCATCTCACCGGGGAAGCCGGCTGCAAAGAGATCGCCGATCTCGTCGGCGGTCACGCCGTGCTCGCCGAGCGAGCGTCCATCGCCCGTGTCGCCGTCCAGACCGGCCTCAAGGTCCGTATAGAACGCGCGAGCCGTAGGCGCGTCCGCCGCGTCGACGCCGCCAAGAAGCAGGGCCCGGGCGGTGGGTAGACCGAGCTCCCGCCACGCGGGGAGTGGCGCGTCGGGCACCGTGTCCGGCACACCGTCGATCGCGACGGGCTCGGAGAGGTTCGGGTCACGGTAGGTCGCGCCGGCCTCGACCGCGCGCAGGTTCAGATCCAAGCTGAGGCGAAGGTTGGTGATCGGAATCGCAATCGGCCCATCGCCGCCGGGCAAGCCCTCCGCGACGCCGGGCGCTACGGTCAGCATGGCACGGCGTGGCCACGCGGATCCGCCCGCTGCCGAGAGGATCGCGCGCACGGCGCCGCCCTTGATAGGCTCGACGTCGAAGTTCAACTCTGCACCGCCGAATTGCGCGATGATGGTGCCGAGGTTCTCTTCGGTGAGAGCCAACGCTTGGCCGAACAAATCGACGTTCGCGCGGAACTTCGTCCGGTCGACCAGATCCGTCTCGAGATCGCCGGAAAGCGACAGGCGCTTGATGCCGAAGAACCCGTCGTCCTCCACGGCAGAGGATGCGAAGCCGAGGACGTAGTCCGACGTGCGCACTTCGCGCGCCTCGGCGTCGTAGCGGACAAGCTCGGCGGGCGCGGCATCTTCGCTGCCGCCGGGTGCATGGAAGAGGTAGAGCCAGCGCGTCGCGTCGGGCTCATCGGCGCGGAGCGGGTCGTCCACGGCAATCACCGCCGCCGCCTGCGCGTCGGCCATGCCGGCAGGCGTCATGCCGTCCTCCGCGGCAAGCCCGGCATCGTCGTAGAGCCAGGCGATCTCGTCGTTCGCGTCGATCAGCCCGTCTTCCTCGGCAACGAAGAGCGCCGTCGCGTCGCGCTCGTCGACCTGCATCGCGATCCGCGTCCATGCGGCGCCGTCATAGGCATATGCGTAAACATCGGCAATCGCCGCTCCCGCGAAAGCCGCCGCTACATCGGGTGCGTCCTCCAAGGTGAGCGCCAGCCCCTCGTGGTAGCGCACGGCGACGGGCCCGTCTTGTGCGGCCGTATGCAGCCGGCTGTTCTGAACCGCGATCAGGCCGAAGAGGAGCAAGAAACCGCCGCCGACGAGCGGCAAGCGACGTCCCGAGCGGCGGGGCCCCTCGGTCGGAGATTGGTGCTTGGGCGAAGATCGAGCGAATTCGGACGTGTATGCCATGGGACGCTGGCCTCCAGGTCGCCGGGAGCGCGAGATATCTCGGCTCGCCCAGGCGGACGTATGCGTTATCGGCGTTCGGGGACGGCTCGTTCCTGTCGGACGTCGCGGACTCCAGGCACTGGCAACGGCCCAGAATAGCCGCGGACGGACGCGAGATCATAGGGTCGGGTGCGCCTGCGGGTCAACGGTGCGCGCCTTGTGCCGCGCACCGTCCCCCGGTACCGTTCGCCCTCCGCGGCGCTGCGAGGTGACCATGCCGGAAGCACGGATGCGCATCGCGATGCTCGGCCCGCTCGAAGTCGCGGTGGCCGAGCGCGTGGTCACGGGCTTCCACAGCGACAAAGCACGCGCGTTGCTGGCCTACCTGTGCCACGAAGCGCGGCCCATCGAGCGTGATGCGCTGTGTGCGCTCCTCTGGCCGTCGTCCCCGCAGGACAAAGCGCGCGGTAGCCTGCGCGTGGCGCTGACCAACGTGCGCAAGATCGCGGGCACGCGCATCGCGGCCGATCGCAAGACCGTGCGCTTTCATGCGGCGCCGGGCGACGAAATCGACGCAGTGCGGGTTGCGGCCTGGTCCGAGAGCGCTGACGGAGCGGCCGCAGCCCGTGCCGCTGCGCGCTACCGGGGCGTCTTCCTTGCCGACCTCCGGCTGGACGATGCGCCGGACTTTGAGGCCTGGCGGCAAAACGAAGGCGCACGCTTCGCCCGCATGGCCTCGGAAGCCTTCCGGGCACATGCCGCGGACGCCGAGGCGCGCGGCGAGGCGACGGAGGCCGTGGCAATCCTGCGGCGCCTCGTCGCGATCGACCCGCTGGACGAAGCCGCGCAACGGCGCCTGATGCGCGCATTGGCGCTCGCAGACGATACGACGGCCGCACTCCGCGCCTACGAGGCGCTGCGCGAGAGCCTGCAACGCGAGCTCGATGTTGCGCCGGACGCGGCCACCCTCGCGCTGCGCGAGCGGATCCTCGACCGGCGAGCCCGCGGCAGCTCCGCAGCGCCGTCGACGGATCGTACGCCCTTCGTGGGACGCGAGGCGGAGCTGGCGCGCATCGCGAATTGGCTACGAATGCCCGAACGCCCCGTGATCACCTTGCTCGGACCGGGTGGGATGGGTAAGACGCGCCTGGCGCTGGAGGTCGCCCGCCGTCAGACCAGCGCGCGCCTGGACGGGGCCCTGGTGGTGCCGCTGGCGGACCTGCGACCCGACGAGAGCGTGGCGGCCGCCGTGCTGGCAGCCTTGGGCCTTCCTCCCGCCGAGCCCGCCGCGGCGGAAGCCCGCCTCATCGACGCGCTCACGGATCGCGAGATGCTGCTCGTACTCGACAACTTCGAGTACCTGAGCGAACAGGCGTCGCTATGCACGCAGATCCTCGCGCGCGCGCCGGAGGTGCGCATCGTGGTCACGTCACGCCAGGTATTGGGGCTGCCCGGCGAACAGCAGTTGCCCTTGGCCGGGCTCGACCACCCAGGCGATCCCGCGGTCGGCGTCGAGGTCGGCTCTCGGGAGGATCGATTCGGCGGCGGCGGCCTTGGCCCGGGCGAACGCGGTCGCGGTGTCGAAGGCCCTTCGGAGCTGGACGATGCGCGCGATCCACAGCGCACCCCCTTCGCGGCCGAAGCGTTGTTTGTGGCGGCGGCTCGGCGAACGCGGCCGGACTTCGACCCGCAGGCCGAGGCCGATGCGGTTTCCACGATCGCGCGACACGTGGAGGGCATGCCCCTCGCGCTCGAGCTGGCGGCCGGTTGGCTCGAGAGCCAGAGCTGCCGCGCTATCGCGGACGCCGTACGGGCGGATCCGGATGCACTCCGCGCTGCGCCGGGCGAGCGCACGCCGCGTCATGCGAGCATCCGCGCCGTCTTCGATCGCTCGTGGGACGCGCTCGACGGCGACGATCGGTTGGCCTTCGCCCGACTGTGCGTGTTTCGCGGCGGCTTCGACGACGTGGCGGCACGCGAGGTCGCCCGCGCCGATGCGTCGGCGCTGCGGCAGCTGGTCCGCGCGTCCCTCGTGCGCCGTGCGGCTTCGGATCGCTACCTAATTCACGGGCTGCTACGCGAGCTGGGCTTGGAACGACTCGCCCATCACGGAGATTTGCACGACGCAGTACGCAATCGTCACGCTCGCCACTTCCTGGGCCGATTCGTGGACGCGACCCAGCGGCACGGGGTCGATGCGCCGGAGGTCGTTGCGGTCATGGAGCCGGATCGCGGCAACCTACGCGCGGCGTGGCGCCATGCGGTTGCGCAGGGTCCTGCTCCGCTCGTGGTGGAGACCGCCCCGCTCCTGGCCGGCTACACCTATGCGCAGGGGCCGCTTGAGGACGGGATTCAGTTCTGCGCGGACGCACTCGTCGTGCTCGATCGCATCGACGCGGCGGCCGATGGCGCGCCCCCCGCGTTCGCCGAGCTCGCGGAAGGCGCACAGCGCGCCGAGGGCCGCGACGTCGGCTCCACGGCCGTGGACAGGGGCGATCTCGACGCGGACGACTCCGTTGGCGCGACGACGTCCGGCGACGACGCTCTGCGCGGTGCGGATACCGCCGATACCCGCGCTGCGCGCGCCGCGATCTTCGCCGCACGGGGCTGGCTCGATCATCGCGCAGGGCGCCAGGACGAGGCACGCCGCGCGGTGGAGCGAGCGCTGGCCTTGGTCCACCTGGACGGTGTCCAGCACTTCGCGGACGGCGAGGCTGACATCGAGTCCGCTGCGAGCGAGCCGGGGGCACGCATTTACTTGCAAGCAGCCGCCTCGACCGCGCTGCGTTTGCGCGCCGTACTGCAGCGTCTGGACGGCGCCACCGAAGAGGCCACGCGCGATCTCGAGGCGGCGCTGGTCTGCGCGCGGGCCGCCAACGACGAGCGACTGGCGGCGGAGGCGGCCTATTTGCTGGCAGGCATGCCCTTCTATCACGGCGACGCCGCCGCGGCCCGCGACGCGAGCACGGCGGTCTTGAACGATATCGCGGGTCGCGACTATCTGCGGCTGGAGTGCGCGATTCACTACTCGCTGACCGTATTCCACGATCACCTTGGCGATCTCGCCGCGGCGACCGAGTCCGCCACGCGCTGCGAAGACGCCGCGCGCCGTGCGGACTACCGGCTCGGCCGGATGAACGGCACGCTCGCCGTGGGAGCCATGCATGCGCGGGCGGGGCGATTGAGCGCCGCCGACGAGCGCATTCGCGACGCGGTGCTCCTGGCCACCGAGCTGGGGCATCGCCCGGCGGAACGCAACGCGCGCGAGGCCGCCGCGACCGTGGCCTTGGAACGTGGGCGTCCCGCGGAGGCGGAGCACCATGTACGCCGCGCGCTGACCAGCAGCCGCGAGGACGGGCACCGACGGGACGAGGCCAACGCCCTCCGCGGTCTCGTTTCGATCGGCCTGGCCACCCATGCGGCCGAGCCTGCGCGCGCACATGCGCAAGAGGCGCGCACGATCTTCGAACAGCTGGGCGAGGCCGCCGGCGTGGCCACGATGGACGGGCTCATCGCGCGCGCGGACCTGGCCTTGGGCGAGATGGAGCGCGGCCGTGCCGGATTGGAAGCGGCGATCGCCGAACTGGGGCGCTTGGGCGAGGCCCTCGACCGGCTCGCCGCCACCTTGGCGTTGACGGCGACCTTGGCCGTGGAAGGCGATGCGCACGATGGCCTGTCTCGGATCGATGTGTTGCTTGCGGAGCTGGACGAGACCGGACGCGTGATGCTGGCGCCACGCGCGTTGACGGTTCGTGGCCGTCTGGTTGCGCGTGATGCCCGTGAGACCGGAAACGCCGGCGTCGCGCAGCGCGACTTC
>JAJCYU010000164.1 GCA_029262755.1 Anaerolineae bacterium | reverse complement strand
ACTTGGACGGTCGAGTTACTCTGGATCCGCGACCGCCTGTGGCGGGCTACTTCGAACGGAAAGCTGATTCGGTACGACTCGCTGACCACCTCCCGTTGGACTTTCGTACGAAGAAACCACCATCGTGGTCCCAAGCTCTTTGACCACGGAGGGCGGCCGGCCTGGTTGACGAGGTACGGCCCGCGCTTCGTCAATGAGCTGGGAAGAGATTCGTACGAGCCTGGCCTCTTTAACTGGCAGTACGAGCGAGGCACTCGGACCCGCTTGAGCGCATGGTTTGTGACGAGTGCTGGTCGACTACACACGATTCCAACTACGGCTCCCCTGCTCAACGCAAAAACGATTCCTCGTGCCGCCGGACCGGAGAACGTTACGGACGTACTTGGGGCCGGGGACCATCTCATCATGGTGCGGGCGCAACGCATCGAGATCGCCCTCGACAAGGGGGATGGCCTTCTTCGTCCGACCTTCTATCCAGCGGTGGAGAACTCAGTTGATCCGGAGGGACTTCTAGCCGCCGACGGCAGCACCCTGCTGTATCGAGACACCAACAACACGGTTAGGGTCCAGCGACGCTACCCGATCCAGAATCGCCCACCGCCCTTTGTCCTGCCGCTACCCGAGTCGGAGTCTGCGTTATCCGGCTTTGTACACGGCGACGACGCGTGGATTGTCACGCAGGGGGTGGGCGAATCGCGACTCCTTCGCTACGACCTTGCTTCGGGAGCGCTCGCGCCGCAGAGTTCGCGGCTGTTGCCGCCCCTGGTCGATCGCGAGTTCGCGTTCTGGCCCAACCGAGCCCTTTGGGGCCTGGCGGATCGGGCCGCTCTGCTCGACCTCTCAGCGCCGCCCAAGCGCATGGAGCTGGATGTATTGGACCAGCCCGAAACCATCCGCCGCATCGCGGTCGGGGGCAATATCGCGTGGATTGCATGGGCGGACCATCGGCGCGCTGGTCTCTCCGCCATCGATGTGTCGGACTCCGGCCGGCTCGTGGACTTGGGCTCGGTCCCAACCGACCCGGGACCCAAGGTGTACGACATGTTCGCGGACGAGACCGGAGTTTGGTTGATCGGAAACAACCGTGCGATCCGCCGCTACGAGCTATTCCCTCGGCGCGAGCCCGGTCCAACCCCCAGCGCCACGCATACCGTCATTCCCGGCGCCGCGAGCGACGAACGCGTATTCCTGCCCTGGTCGGGGCGCCGCACCGACATACGAAATCGGTGGCTGCGGATCGACTGACCCTTGGACGCCTGCCGCACACCAATTGATCGTGTCGGATTCGCGCTCGCGTGCGTCGGATTGGGTGTCGATCGAGTCGGGCCGTGCGGCGACGCTATGTCAGACCTTGGAAGAGAACAACGCGGCATAGGGTCGAGGTTGCACGGCGGCGCTACCTGCATGTCACCCATCGCTCGATCGCGAACGCGTCCGGCAGCGCGTGGCACCCTGAACCCCGCACGAGGAGGTCGCTGCATGCCGAGGCGTCTTGGATGGTCGCGCAGAGCCGGTTCCTGGTTGTTCGCGGCGAGCTGCGCTGTTCTCGTGCCGGTGCTTGCGACCGCATCAACCATGTCGATCGCAGGCATCGCCGCACCCCACGCGGGATCCGCCGCGCCATCAGCGCCCCCCGCCTCTGCCGCTTCCGCCTCCATTTCCGCCGCTCCCGCCTTCGCCTCCGCCGCCCTCGCTCCTGCCACCTCCGGCCAGGACTTGCGGCTGCTCGCCGAGCTCGGCGGGCGCTACGGGCAGACCGCGCCCTTTGGGGAGCTCGTGCTCGTCAGCGTGCACTCGCGCGTCCTCGCGATCGACCCGGCCAGCGGCGAGCGCGGCGCGATCGTGGCCGTGAGCCCGCCGCTCGGGCCGCGCATCGATACGCTCGTTGCCGGTGGCGGCCTGATTGTCGTGGCCGGCGAGTCGTTGCAGGTCTTGGAGCATGAGGGGGGCGAGTTGGTCGTGAAGGGCAGCGTGCGCTTGCACGCTCCGGCGCGTTTGGCCGCCATGACGGGGGACGTCGTCTGGCTGGTCGATGGGGCCAGCCGTGTGGCGCGCGTATCGCTGGCTGATCCGGGCCGGCCGAGTTTCCTCGCTCCGTGGATTCCTGAGCCGCCCGAGTCAGACTTCACGCTGAGCTCGCTGACCGCGCTCGTCGCAGCGCCACGACTGGATCGTCCGGAAGGCGACGACGAAGAGCGCCTGCTGGTGATGGCCGGGTGGAGTCGCGGTCCACGTCTGCCGGGCGTCTTGGAACTCATGGAGGTGGACGCCACCCAGCCGAACTCGCCTCCGATCGCCCGGCTGCCGTTGCCGACCCAGCTGGCGCAACTCTTGACCGTCGACGGCGAGATTGCCGTGGTCGTGGGCCGTGGCGGCATGGTGACCGCCGTGAAGCGCACCGCCGATGCGCTCCTCCTGTTCGGCAACATGGAGTTCGACGTGCGTTCCGACCTGCGCGCGGCCACGTTGGTGGACTCCATGCTGTGGATCCTCGCGGACGGGGTCGTTCACCGGCGCGACCTCGACGCTCGCCGCGATGTGCATCCGCCGGTTTCTTTTGCCGAAGCGGCCACCAATTTGGCCGCGACGGGCCGGCAGCTGCTCGTCGCTGGAGAGACGTCGCTGACGTGGCTGGACGGCGACGGCCAAACGCGCGAAGGCCCGCCCAACATGGACGTCACGACCCGCCCCTGGCCCTTGCGCGACGTGGCGGCCATGGGCAATCCGCCTGGCCTCTGGCTCCTCGACGAGGCGGGCGAACTAGCCACGCTCGTCGCCGACGCGCCACCGCGCTCGGTGCAGGTAGAGGAGTCGTTCCTTGGAGGCCTACGCGATATCGTGGTCTCGCAGAATGGACGCATGTTCGGCCTGTCGCCGTGGGCAGTGCTGGCGCTCACCGGCGGCGCCGACGCACCGCTTGCCGTGCAGGACCAATGGTCCTTCGACGCCTCCGGCGGGCACCAGCCGGTCCTGCTCGCCGCCACCGACGAAGCCGCGTTTCTGAGCGATGGCCAAGGCCAGTCGCATGCGTGGTGGCCGTCGGACGGCACGCGCGGCGCCGTTAGCCGACCGGTTGCGCGCGGTGTCCGTGCTCTCTCCGCTTCGCTGGATGGCGACGTGCTTTGGCTGCGCCTCCAGCCCCCAGCGCTGCGATCGCTGCTGCTGGGCGACCACGTCGCCGAGCCAGGCGCGCTGATCGCAGCGCCGGGACTCACGTCGCGTCAAGCGAGCGTGCGCGGAGGCATCGCGGCCATGGGCGCGGGCGGCCTCCTCACCCTGCTCGACCTGCGCAACCCGAACCGCCCGATCACCCGCGACGGCATCGACATGCCGGGCACGGTGCGCGAGATCGCCCGCTCCGACACCTCGCTCTGGACCCATTGGCAGGGCCCCACGTCCGCCGGCCTCCAACGCTTTGATCTCCCGGACGCGGTGAGCCTGAGCCCCGGCGAAAGTGCACCGCTCGCGCTCAGCAACGGCGCCTCCGTGCTGACCACGGTCGGCGACGAGGCCTGGCTGCTCTTCGACGGCGTGCTCCAACGCTACGCGCCGCCGGAAACGACGCCCGGTGCGGACGGCCCGACGCGACCACCGCCCACGCCGCGTGCTTCGGCGACGCCGGAACCGACGGGTACCGCGAGCCCGGTGCCGAGCCCGATTGGGACGCGGGGTACGCCGGCAGCACCTTCGTCCGACGCGGCGCCGCTCGTTCTCCCGTGGCTCGGGCGCGCCGTTCGCGATTCGCAGCGCTTCTAAGTATGCGATGTGCCTGAAGATCGCCTTTCGGGCAGATGTTCCCGTGGCGTTGCGCGGTCTACAACATAACGGGACGGGGTAGAAACTCGTATGGACCGAGCGGATCCTGACTGTGAATGTCATACCGACATTGCTTACCGAATACGGTAGGGTCTGCGCGTAGATTCAGGGATCGTGCGGTAAGTCAACATATCCTCGCCATCCGAGTGAGCGGGATCTGAAACCTGCCCATCCGCTTCAGCCAGGATGAGGTCATCGAGCACATCGGGCCGGAAGACCTGGTGGAGGCCACGCCGGCGGCCATCTGCATGCGCTAGCGCCAGCTGGATGCGGGCGCGCGGCAGAAGGTGGAGAAGCGGAAGAAGCGGGAGAGGGAGGCAGCCGCGGGGTAGGGGCTGCTATACTCGACTCAGGTTCCTCGCTGCAGCATTGTCCGATATGCGGTGTCCCGTGACTGACGATCGCGACCTTCTCGAGCGCATCACCTTCAACCCGGAGATCTTCGGTGGCAAGCCGATCATCCGCGGGCATCGGATCGCGGTGGAACACGTCCTGGCCATGTTGGCTGCCGGCGACTCGATCGAGACGATCCTCGAGGGATATCCCTGGCTCGAACGAGACGACATCCTGGCCTGCTTACTCTACGCGCGGCGCTTGGTCGGCCGAGAGCGCGTGGAGCTCAAGAGCGCCTGATCCGTGCGGGTCTTGCTGGACACCTGCGTTTGGGGAGGCGTCCCACGAGTCTGTGGTCTGATTCCAGTCCACATCAACAGTGACGGTGAAAGCTCGGTTGTCGCGATCACAAGCCGTAGTGGCCGTCTCGAACTAACAGGTTGAGGTAAGGTCGCAGGTCTCACCGGAGTCGGGCTCAACCGGGTCATCACCAACTTTCCGGGGTCTGCGTCGGCAGGACTGAGGCAATACTGTGTTGTCGCCGCACTCGGGCAGGAAAAGATGGAAAGCCCGTCTCGAAAAAGACCCTACTCTTTGCCGGCCCTACGCCAGACGTAGCCCGTGTAACAGAGCAATTCCCGCGCTTCTCCGCAGATGCAAAAGAATCCCATGAGTTCTCGTTTCCCGACGCCCAGGAACTCGCAGCTCCCCCAGCAGCCTATCCAATCTAGCCACGAGCCGCAACTGAATTGTCCGGCTAGAGTGGTCGCGCTCACGAAGCCATCCGCACAGCCCCTCACAGTGCATCGGAGGCGAGCGAAGAACGCGTTGGTGCCGGTTTGGCCAACCATGTGGACGGGTGCTCGCTGAGTGTGGCTGACGTTCGGCAACGGATTCACAGGTCCGCACCAACTCGCTGCGCGGACCTTGGTCGGACTTGCTCCTGGGCAGGCGGGGTGATTGTGCGAAGTGGTGGGTGTTCGAGACATGGTCCTACGCGCGAATGGTCAGCCCCTTCTTACCCTGAGCGCCTCCCTGGCCCTGCTTGCCGAGAGCCTGCGGGATCTCCTCGAAGGCATATTGCCGCTCGATGAACGGCCTGACCGTACCGGCCTCCACCAGCTCGTTGAGCACCCAGTAGTTCTTAGGCTCCTGCTGCTGGATCCACGGGCCCGCGACCTGGCTGTTGGAGAGCGAACCCGCGATCGTCTTCAGCAGCCTGACAAAGCTGGCGGACGAGGCGACATACCGTCCGGTGGGGGTCACCATCCGGGTGACCTTACGGAAGCTACCCACACCGGCCAGGTCGAGCACGAGGTCGTAGCGGTGGTCGGTGTCGGTCCAGCGCTCGTGGTCGCGAATGGCTTCGAGCGCCGTGCGGCCCGCGATAGCCAGGCAAGCGGCCTCCTCGAAGCTCAGCGCCGGCGACTTGGGGCCGATCTTGTCGACCTTCACGCAGACGTACTCGGCCCACGCCTGGCGCACCTCGCCGTAGACTTCCGCTGGTGCCACGATGAGACCATCGAAGACGAACTTGCTCGGGCCATCGGATTGCTCGAACGTGGCATGCGATGCGGTGACGCCGCCCGGCTACTGCCGCCGCAGAATCCGCACGATCCGCCCATACACCGCGTTCGAGATCCCGGTGGCCTTGCCGCCGGTGACGACCGACAGCCCCCATGTTTCACCGCCGGTGTTGCCTACGAACTGGACGACCACGGCATCGATGTCCTCGTGATAGCGAGCGATGCTGTAATAGCCCGGCACCCAGCCCGTGTGCCCGTACTCGTAGATCGAGGAGTAGAGCACCTGCTCCTCGTCGCTCAGCAGCGAGCCGTCGTTCAGCGCGCGCAGGAACACGGCGACATCGCGCGCCGTGGCGATCATCGAACCTGCGGTGTTCCGGCCTCCACGGACCCCTTTGAGATCGTCTTCGTAGCCGTACCAGTATCCGCTGGCCAGGTCATCGAGCGACACCTCGTCCAGGGCGAAGTACGTGTCCGTCAGGCCAAGAGGGTCCAGGATCTCACCGCGGATGTAGTGGGTGTAGTCGTACCCCAATGCCTGATCGAGGATGCGCCCCAGCAGGAGATAGTTGGTGTTGGAATAGCGGTAGCGCGCATCGGGGGCGAAGTCCGCAGGGTCGTCTAGGATCAGCGCCAGGCTCGCGTCATCGTCTATCGGCGGCGCGAGCCAGTCCCAGTCCTCGTCGTCGGTGTAGTTTGGGATCCCGCTGCGATGCTGTACCAGCAGACGCACGGAGATCTGGTCGGCGTGCTCGATCCGCCCCACGAGCTCGGGAAAGTAGTCCGCCAGCGTGCCGTCCAGGGACAGCGTCCCGTCGTGGGCTAGCTTCGCTACGGCAGTGGCGACGTACAGCTTCGTAATGCTGCCAATCTTGAACAGCGCCTGTGGATCGGCCGGCACCTCGGCCGCCTTGTCCTTCCAGCCGGCGGTGTAGAACGCGGGCTCCTCTCCCGCCCGATCCACGTGGACGGCGATTCCGTCGAGGCCGTGGTCGAGCGCGTTCACAACCTCCTCCTGCACCGTGTCCGGCAGTGGCGCCATCCACGGGATGAAGATGTCCCACGGCGGGATGACGGTGGCGCAGACCAACCCCACGATCGGCATGATGATTCGGAGCCGCCGTGTGATGCGCTGTCGCTTGTCTATCGTAAGTCGCCTCTCATATCTGTCTGCCTTCGGTGCAGTGATCTGAGCACTGGGTGCGCGGCGAGGCCGGCAAGGCCGGCTAGGCCGGCGATGACTGTCCCGTGCGCAGCAGCACGACGCCTGTCCACAGGAACCACAGGATGCAGCCCAGCCCGAAGACCATGCCCAGCGCGGACAGTCCGGGGATCACCGTCACCAGCCCCGCCAGCCCGACGAGCAGCCCGAGGTAGGCCAAGCCCCTGGGTAGCCCGCCGGCGCGCAGCGCGGCACCGCTCAGAAGAGTCACCCACAGACCGCCAACGATCTCGTTGCCACCACCCAGCCCGTCGAGCACGGTGTTCACGGCGGTCCACAGCACGGCGGCAGCGGCGGGGTCGCCCTCGTGCATCCCCACCACGGCCTCGAGGCCGACGTTGGCGACCATGCCGCTGGCGAACATGAGCCCGGCCCAGATCAGGCCGAAGGCACTCGCCACGCGCATCAGGGCCGACGAGCCCGCAGCGAGTCGCTCGTGCAAGGCCAGGGCGAGAACAACGAGGAAGGCGCCGAAGACGAGGTAGATCACGAGGTGCCAAAGCTGCAGCGTCGCATGGTTATCCACCAGGAAGTCCGCCGTCGCGACCGGGTCACTGGCCTCGGCCATCGGCGCCAGGCGCGTGAGCAACAGGGCGATGCCGAAGAGGAAGGTGGCGGCTTCGACTAGGGCGGCAATGCCACCCCATCGTTGGAGATCGAGCATGGGGAGAGGCTCCTTGGGGCACGATGTTATCAACGTGAGCAACGATAGGCTGGCCAGCGCGTTCAGCGTGGAGGTTCTTGTGAGCATGGCGACCTACTACAGCGAGCCATCACGTTCCACTTGTTGCCTACCAGGCGAACATCCGCCGTCCAGTCGCCGTCGGACTAGCACTCTTTTGGCCGCGCCCCCTCTCCTACCGGCACCCGCACGTGAACACGAGCGGGTTGAAGATCGGGTGGTGCGGACGGTTGGGGTTCTGAAGGTCCAACGTGTCGCGCAGCGGGTTGAAGGGGCTGGCCGGCTGGCTCGGGAAGCAGCGCTCGCCGTAGCCGTTGATGGCCGACGGGTTGGCCAGCGCCGCGGAGCGGATCGCGGCCGATACCTTGGCCTCGACGTCCGGGCAGGCCTGCGGTTGGATGTCCACGGTGGGGCGCGCCGTCGGCATGATCGTCGGCATTGTCGTCGGCTCGATCGTCGGCTCTACCGGTGGCGTGTTCGTGGGCACCGGCACCTGCGTGGCCGTGGCGCCGGGCGTTGGGCCTGGGGTAGTCGTGGCCTGCGTCGGATCGGGCAGGTCGGCCTGGCGAGAGAGCACGAAGCCGCGGTGGCGCAGCCAGCGGGGCGGATCGTCCGCGCCGTGCGGGCCGGCGCCCTCATTGATGAACGTGACGGGGCTGTCCGGGCTGCGATCGCCGTCGGTGTCCATCGCGAAGGTGTCGAAGTAGGCCTGTTGCAGGGTCGAGGTGAACGGCACGCCTGGGGCGATGATGTCCGGTAGCGTCGCCAGCAGATGATCGCCCTCGTGTGTGATGATGGCGCTCATTTCGGTGCCGGCCACGTTGAGGCCCTTGTAAACGCCCGTGTAGCGCTGCCACGTAGCGGGGTCGGTCGAGCGATCGGGATCGGGCTGCGGCTCTTCGCCGAGCGCTGCGCGCACCGCACAACCGGCCGTGCGTGACAGCGACTGGATCGTGTTGGCCAGGATGCTGATTGCAATACCGCGCTCGGGCACCCAGAAGAACTGCGAGCTGAAGCCGGAAACGTTCCCGCCGTGGTTGTATACGTTGAGGTCGAATACGTCTTCGATGAAGATCCCGTAGCCGTAGGTCTGCTCGGGGATCATCTGGACGGGAATCTGCGTGGCCTGCATCGCGTCGACACTGGCCTGGCTGAGCACCTCGCCACCGCCGGCCATCAGCATCGCCGCCCATGCCACCATGTCCGTCGGGGTCGAGAAGGCGTAGCCGGCTGGTGCGATCGCGCGGCTGTCGAAGTCGTCGGGCGCCTGCGCCGGCAGCGCTGCGCCGGTGATGGGATCCGTCGCGGCGTTGCCGTAGCTGTAGTTGCCGTCGGCCAGCACGTCCGCGGGCAGCAGGTGCGTGTCGTTCATCCCAAGCGGGCGCCACAGGTGATCGACCATGTACTCGTGGTAGTTCTCGCCAGAAGCGAGCTCCACCATCCGCCCGGCAAGCGAGAAGCCGGGATTGCTGTAGTTCCAGAACGAGCCCGGCGGGGCGTGCAGGATCACGCTGTCCTGATCCGCGGCCCACTCGCCGAGGGCGGTGTCTGTGGTCGGGCCGCTCCAGCCCTGGAAGTAGTTGAAGATGTTGTCCGGGAATGCGCTGGAATGGCTCATCAGCGCGTGCGTGCTGATGTCGTCGGTTCCGACGCCCGGATAGTCCCACGTCCCGGCCACCATGAAGTCCGTGATGATGTCCGTGATCGGCGCCTGGAGGTCGATAGTGCCTGCCTCCACCTGCTGCATGATGGCCGCGGAGGTCATCATCTTGGTGGTGGAGCCGATGCGGAAGATCGTCTCGGTGTCCACCGCTTCGTCCGGCTGGTCCTCGTGCTTGATGCCGTAGGCCTTGGCCCACAGCGGCTGGCCTTCGAGTTGAACGGCAATCGAGGCGCCCGGCGTGTTGCGGTCCGCCATCTCGCTCGTGATGCAGGCCTCGATGGTGTCCCAGGGCTCGTCGTCGGTATCGGCCGGAACCGCGGCCAGCGCCGCGCGCCCGGCTTTGCTCGCGCGCCACGCGTCGTACTCGGCCACGGCCTGCGCCACGGTGACGGGGGCATCGGGCGCGGTCGTGAAGTCGAGCGGGGCGGGACCGAACGCGCGTTGCAAGGCGTCCGCGTGCGAGCTCGCCCCGGCGTGCGCATCGCGATCGGACGCGTCCTCGTCGCCCGTCGGCATCGCACGCGCCGCGGGGCCGGCGGCGAGGGCCGCGAAGAGCAGGAGAGCCGCGAAGGCGGCGAGGCGCGTGCCGCGCGCCATGCGAACGGTGCGCGGAGGCGCGAGGTTTCCAGGGGGCATGAAGGTCTCCTTGGGTTGGGCAGTCGGCCGGCGGGACCCGCGGTGCGCTCGTTTTGCAGCGGCAGCAGCCGCGCAACACGAGGACCAGCGTGTCGGCCGGGGAAAGCGTACGGAGGAAGAGAGCTTGGGTTGCACGCCCATTGTATGCCCTCTCGCTGTCTACGCGGAGCGACGGTTGGCCGCGCGCGTGTTACCTGTCGCCTCGTTCGTCGTCATCAGGCAGGAAGGGACAACCATCTGCTGGAGGGCAAGATGACACGCACCCTGTACGACCTGGTCGGCGCGAGCCGACCAGGGACCTTGACCGACCGTGACGATGAGGAGGCTGTGCGCATGCGACGTGGCGCGGTCTTGCGCGCGATCCCGCGCACCCGCGGCTGTGCGATCACGATGGCGGAGCACCTGTCCGCCGATCCCGCACGCCTGGACGAGGACCTGCACGCCTTGAAGGGCCGCGGACTCGTGTACTACCGCTACGCGGTCCCGCCGGGCTGGAGGCTGACCAAGCTCGGACGCATGTGGCTGGGCGATCGGCCGGCGTAGGCGATCCGAGGACATGTGCCTCACCCGCGTAGCGAGGCTCGGCAACCGAGCGGCGCCCGCACTGCCCTGACGCGTCCGCGATGGACCGCCTCAGGCGAACGCGATACCGTGCGCACACGATCGGAGTACTTCCGAGCGTGATTTGCCCATTCCGGCGCTCGGTTGGAAGCATTCGGCCCCTCAGCGGGGAATCGGTCGGCGCCTTTCTTCGAAGGGGGCTAGGCCGATGGAGATCACCAAGGACACGCGGGTTTCCGAGATCTTGGAAGAGTACGGCGACATCGCCGACGTGATGGAGGTCTTCGGCGTGAAGCGCGTCGCCGGCTACTCCGTGCGGCGCATGCTCACCAAAGCCATCACGGTGGAGTGGGCCGCGCGGGTGCACCGCGTGCCGCTCGACGCATTTCTGGCAACGCTAAACGAGGCCGTCGCGTCGCAGGTGCAACGTACGGATGATGTCAATACGCGCGATCACGGCGAGCGCGACCGGGGCGGGGACGATGAGCCCGCGCACGATGAGAGCGCGGGGTAGCGTCCGGCGAACGCGCCCGATCCAAGCGAACGCGTACGCAGGCACGGTGGAAGGCCCACCCCCTCTACTCGCTAGGCCCAGGGGTCGTAGCTGCCCACGCTCCACACATGGCCCTCGAGATCGCGGCACGTGAACCCTCGCCCGCCATAGTCCTCGTCCTTGATGGCGATCACCATCTCCGCGCCCGCCGCGACGGCACGCGCGTGAACGCCGTCAACATCGGCCACGACGAGATACGCGCTCTGCGTGACGCCGCCCTCGAGTTCGCGCGGCTCGCGAAGGCTCCGACCGAATTCGTCGTCGACGAGCGAGCCGAGCATGACCATGCCGCTGCCGAGTCGCAGCTGCGCGTGGGCGATTCGCCCCTCGTCACCGGGCACGACCAGGGAGCGCTCGAAGCCGAACACGTCGCACAACCAGTCGATGGCCGCCGGCGCATCCCGGTAGCGCAGGCCGGGGATCACGCGGGATCCACGTTGTTCCTCATGCATCGGTCACTTCCTCCTCGGGGAAACGGGTGTCGCAAGTGGGTGTCGGGGCGCTGGCTTCCGTCTCCGGGCTCAGCGCGCCGGCGTGATGTTCTGGTTGAGGCGGAAGAAGTTGGTGGGATCGTAGTATGCCTTCACCGCGGCCAGCCGAGCGTAGTTCGGGCCGTAGGCGTTGTGGACGCGGTCCTCTCCTTCGCTGATGAAGTTCACGTACACGCCGCCTGTCGAGTAGGGCAGGGTGGCATCGTAGAACTCCCGTGCCCATGCCATGCATGCATCATCGTCGGCCGGATTCAACCAGCGGGTATGCACGTTCAGCACGAACTCGGCGTCGCGGTGTGGGTAGGCGGTGGCGTCGGTTGCGACGCGGTTGGTCGCACCGCCCATCTGGGCCAGGAAGATCTCCGAGTGCTTGCTGGGCAGCCGCCCCGCGAAGTCGGCGATGGTGTCAATCAGGTCGTCGCTGAGCCCTTTGAAGTTGTGGCTCTTCCAGTAATTGCGTGCGCCCGGCGTGAGCAACGGGTCGAAGGCCTGCTGGAAGGCGGCGTAGGGGTGGGGACCGAACGCGTCGCCCACAGGCTCTGCGAGCGCGCGAAACGACGCGAAGGCAGCATCGGCCTCCTCCATCGGCCCTTGATACATGCCGGGCAGCAGTACAACGGGCTGTCCGTGCACTTCCTCCGGCAGGAAGGGCATCGGCGGCGCCGCGCGCAGGACCGCCCACACGGAGAGCGCCTCGGGGCAGTTCGCGCACGCGTCGCGGTACCCGCGCAGGATCTCGGCCGCGCGCTCACCGTCGAACACGACGGGGCCGCTCATGACCTCCGGCCCCACGGCGTGCAGTGCGAACTTGAAGGAGGTGACCACGCCGAAGTTGCCGCCGCCGCCGCGCGTCGCCCAAAACAGGTCCGGCTCGGTGTCGGCGTCGCACCAGACGCGGTCGCCCGCTGCCGTGACGACCTCGGCGCCGATCAGGTTGTCGATGGTCAGGCCAAGCGATCGGCTCAGCCAGCCGAAGCCTCCGCCCAGGGTCAGACCGGCGACGCCGGTCGTCGAGTTGATGCCAAGCGGCGTGGCAAGCCCGTGGGCCTGCGTCGCGCCATCGAGGTCGCCCAGCGTTGCGCCGGGACCCACCGTTGCCGTGCGCGCTTCCGGATCCACCTGCACGCTGTTCATCGGCGACAGGTCGATCAGGAGAGCGCCGTCGTGCAACGAATTGCCGGCGATGTTGTGGCCACCGCCGCGAACGGAGACCAGCAGCCCGCGCTCGCGTGCGAACCGAATCACCTGTTGCACGTCATCTGCGCTCGCGCATTGCGCGATGAGACCTGGGTGACGGTCAATCATCCCGTTCCAGACTCGCCTTACTTCGTTGTAGCGGATGTCGTTGGGCGTCAGTACCTCACCCACGAGAGAATTGCGCAACGAGGCCAATTCGGCCGCTTCCACGTTTTGGAAGCCGCCGTCATGCGATCCAACCACGAATCGTGGCATGGAGTCGCTCCTTAGATTGTTGCTGGCCTCGTCGTGGGGTAGATGCGGGCGGCGGAGTTCCCAGGCCGTCACACGGTTCCAATACCCGTCGTACGAAGTCTTGTCGTGCCCACCGCGAGGGGATTCCCGGATAGGGTGATGCACGATAGGCAAGGCGTAGGCATGCGGCGTCAAGCTGGAACACGTAGGCCTTTGATCCAATACGCCTCACCGTCAGCGTTCATCATGGGCCTCCGCGAGGTCGCTTGCTAATGGGGAGGGGGTCGGGGTGTTCCTCCTCTTGGACGTCACACTACCGCGCCCCCCACCGTTCCAGTACACTGCCGGGCTGTTTGCGCGCTCGAAGTACATTCACCCCGAAGTACATTCACCCCGAAATCCGTACACGATGAATGACCCCGAGTGACCTGTCCCTGGAGGACGCCCATGCTTCGCGCTCTGCGTTTGCGCCTGCCGCTGTTGGCCCTTGGCCTGCTGGTGGTCATGGCTCTACCGATGTTCCTGCTCACCGCCCGCGATGCGGACGACCACGCGGTCCACGACGGGCCGCTGGCTTCCGTCGAAGAGGCGCTGGCGCCCGCGCCGGTTTCGGCCAAGGCGATCTTGCGTGGCATGGCGTCCGTCGCGCCCGCGCAGAAGGTGCAGCCGGAGCTGCGCGCCGCCGTCGCGGACGGCAGCGCGCCGGAGCGCACGCTGGTCACGATCCAGTCGCTCGAGCGGCTGGACCTTACCGGCTTCAGCGATCAGGTGCGCCAGTTCTCCTGGCCCGCCGGCGAGCAGGTTGCCACCGCCTGGGTGCGTAGCGCGGACGTGGTGCGCATCGCGGCGCTGCCCGGCGTGGCCAAGGTGCAGTGGTCCGATCCCGACTTCGTGATGGAGGCTTCGGCCGAGGTGCCGCTCGTCGAGCCGGACATGTCCCTTGCCGCCACGCTGCCGGCGGACGCCGCCGAGCTGCGCGCCGCCTTCGACGCCGCGCCGACGTGGGACGAGACCGCGACGCTGCTCGCGCAGCAGCAGACGGCGCCCAACTCCTTCGTGGACGGCGCGGCCACGACGGACGGCTGGTTCGACAGCCGCAAGGGTCACTCCGCCGCCGAGGCATGGGAGATGGGCTACAAGGGCGCGGGCGTGAAGGTGGCGGTCATCGACACCTCCGTCGACTTCGGTCACCCGGATCTCCAGGATTCGTGGGCCGTATACCCGGAAGGCCACATGCACGAGGGTTGGCCGATGGCCTTCGACCCCCTCGGCCTGCAGCGCATGGTGCTCGACGAGACCGGCCAGGGTCCGCCCAACCGTGTCCTGACCGCGGAGCCGTCGCAGCCTAAGCTCGATATCATCCAGCTCAGCCAGACGGTCACGCCCACGCTGGGCGAGATCGGCGGCCGCGAGGTCTACACGGGCTGCTTGGGCACCACAGGGCGCTTCGTGCGGCCCAACGGGCAGCAGTTCAACGGGCCGATGGAGCCCACCTGCAACTGGATCTTCCCGCCGTCGCAGAGCGGCAAGGTGATGGTGGGCCTGCACCACGACTTCTTCGCGGGCCGCGCGGCCGGCAACCCGGAGTACAAGCCCGATCCGCTGATGGCCGAGTTCCCCAGCGTGCTGCTTGTGGATTCCGACACGGCCGGGGTCTACGACACGGTCTACGTCGATCTCGACGTCGACCATGACTTCACCAACGACAAGCCCATGACCAAGGCCAGCCCACTCGGCTGGCGCGACGTCACCGGCGACGGCATCGCGGACCTGTCCGCGGGCCTGCTCTATTGGATCGCCGACGGCGAGACGCCCTATCCCGGCAGCTGGTTGGCCGGCTACGACCAGGCCCCGCCGGCCGGCAAGTACGTCGCCATCCACACCGACAACGCGGCAGGCGGCGGCCACGGCACGCTCTGCGGTTCGAATATCGCCTCGCGTGGCCGCATCGGCGTTCCGGGCAACCTTACGATCAGCTACCGCGACCTGCCCGGCGACGGCAAGCCCAACCCGATGAACCCGGGCATGGCGCCCGAGGCCGAGTTGGTTGCCGTGGGCTACGCGCTGGCCAGCCTGGACCAATCCTGGCGCTTCGCGCTCATGGGCGCGGATCCCACGGACCCCTCTGACGATGTTCAGATCACGTCCAACAGCTACGGCAACTCCTCGCAGGACGATGAGGGCTGGAACAACGGCTCGCGCATGCACGATTACTACGTGCGCACCTTCAACCCCTCGGCCGTGGCGCTGTTCTCCACGGGTAACGGTGGCCCGGGCTACGGCACGATCGCCTCGCCCGTTCCGGCTACGTCGATGAACATCGGCGCCAGCACCCAGATGGGCTCCACGGGCTGGGACTCGATGTACGAGACCTCCCAGATCACCTACGGCGACATCTCGCCCTTCTCCAACCGCGGCCCGACCGCCGTCGGCAACGTCGGCCCGCACGTGGCCACCGACGGTGCCTACGCCGCCGGCGCCAACCTCATCAACACGATCACCACCGACGCCAGCCGCGGCGAGGCCTTCCGCGGCGGCGATCACGGCAACGGCACCTGGGGAGGCACGAGCCGCAGCTCGCCCATCGCGGCCGGCTTGCTGGCCAACATGTACCAGGCCTTCAAGGCCACCCACGACCGCTGGCCCACCTGGGAAGAGACCCGCAGCATCGCCATGGCCGCCGGCCGCTACAACGGCTACGACGTCCTCACGATGGGCGCCGGCGTCCTCGACGGCGGCGACCTCGTCCGCATCGCGACGGGCTCGCACGGCGTGCACGCCTCGCCCAGCGAGTGGAACGCGGGCGATTACAAGGGCAAGCGCCACGAGGCCTTCGCCAAGGTCGTCATGCCGGGCACCGAGGCCACGCAGGACTTCACGCTCTACAACCACGGCGACGAGCCGATCTCCGTCGATCTCTCCGGCCAGCGCCTGCGCCGCGTCGACATGAAGGAGTTCGACTTCCAGACGATCCCGATCTCGGAAGAGACCGAATACGCCTTCATGGCCGTGGACTACCTCATCGAGCTCCAACGCGCCGAGGTGCCCGAGGGCACCGACCTCATGCGCGTCGAGTGGATCCTGCCGCTGGACGGCGTGGACGCCAACGTCACCGCCGAAGACCCGGACGGCAACCAGCGCCCCGAGGCCTACTGGCGCGCCGGCATCTTCCAGCACACGGACTGGAACGACGACCAGCTCCTCTGGGACGACGCCAACGGCAACGGCCACGTCGACAAGGCGCTGACCGACGACATCACCAACATCCTGGACGCCAGCGGTGGCAGCACCCGCCGCGTGGACTACGAGAACTCGGAAATCCAGGAGGGCGAGTACGTCCGCTTCAGCTACAACGGCAACCAGGCCAACAACCAGATGGTCAGCGTCCACCACCCCCTCGAGCGCTGGGCCTCCGGCATGTACATCGGCATTTGGCACCACGGCAGCGGCCGCAACCCGGCCATCGTCGACGCCAACTTCCGCTTCCGCATCTCCTACTACAAGTACGAGGACTGGGACGCGCTTGGCACCGGCGCCGCCCAGGTCACCGTTCCCGCCGCCAGCGGCGACGCGCCGGGCATGGCCACCTTCCAGGCCACGCTCGATGTCGACGCGGACCACGCTCTCGGCGCTTTCCCGGGTGCGATCTTCGCCGACTACGCCCGCGACGACGCCGACCCCGCCCACGAAGGCGAGGGCGGCTGGGAGCTCGATCACCAGCGCGTGGTCATCCCCGTCATCGCCAACGTGGCCGGCCGCTTCGCGTGGGACGGACCCATCACCTTCGGCGGTGACGCCGCCAACGACGCCGACGACCCCTACAACAACGGCGCCGTCAGCGGCCGCCAAGCCTGGAGTTGGCGCGCGGAATCGGGCGATTGGCGCTTCTTCTTCTTCGACGTCCTACCCCCGCCCCCGGGCTGGGGCACCAAGTTCCTCGTCGAGACGAAGTGGACGGACGAGTCTGAAGGCCAGGCCGACATCGACACCCAGCTCTACGGCCCCGTCTCCGACCAATTCTCCAACCCCGCCCACCCCGCCAACCAGCCGGACGAGGAAGGCAACCAAACCGACTTCTCCGACCCCGAATTCTACGGCCCCCACACCATGGAACAGGTCGCCACCAGCCCCCGCCTCGTCAGCGCCCAAGGCAACGGCGCCGGCCGCTGGCCCTTCAACACCAGCACCGGCGGCAACCTGGACCGCATCACCGGCGAAGCCCGCCGCGGCCTCCACGAGCTCATGCTCGACCACGTCCTCCACAGCGGCAAGCAGTTCGAGATGCCCTTCGAAACCACCGTCGGCAGCATCCGTTGGGCGCCGGAGCTCCCGATCATCGTTGGCGAGGAATGCACGAACATCACGCTGATCAGCGACTTCACGTTTGACGACGTCGTCATGACCGCCGCCGGCCTGACGTTGCCGATGACGGCCACGGGCACGGTGACGCAGACGGTGGATACGGGGAACCCGAGCTTCGACAGCTGGGAGTACGACTTCACGCTGCCCGAAGAGGCGCAGTGGCTGGAGATCACGTTGGAGGGGCCGGGGGATGGGACGGATTTGGACATGTTCCTGATGTACGATGCGAATGGGGACGGGGTGTTTGAGTGGGAGGGGGAAAGCCTTGGCGACAGCCAGTCTCCCACAGATTCAGAGCACATTCTTGCTACTACTGTTCGCGCTGCAGGCGCGTATCAAGTATGGGTCCATGGCTGGCAGGTGGCGGGCGAGGCGGCTTTCGAACTGACAGTCAAGGCAGTCTACGGTCAGGATATTCTCGCGACAGGACTTGGTTCGACACTGGCAAGTTCGACTCCGAGTGAGATCCGGGTGTGTGCCGATGATGTTGCTGGACTCGTGCCCGGCAGCGAAGGGATGCTGCTGATTGGCCCTGCCGGCGACGCACGAATGGTCACGATCCCGGTAGTCTGGCAGCCAGAGGGATGGATTGAAGCTGTCCCCGATATCTACCTGCCGGCCCTCAACATTGGGCGGGAGTAGGTTCTGGATCCCAGTGCAATCGGGGCTTCGCCCGGAGAGTTCGACCGATAGTAAGCATCGGCCAAGCAAGTAGGCCCAACCGAAACTGGCCGCCGCGTAGCTGCGGCGGCCAGTTCTTGTGCCTTGAGCACGGCCCGAGCGTGACTACCAATCGCGTTTGACGCTAAGATCCGCCCGCCTGAGGCCGGAATCGCATCAAGCGTCGAGGAGCCCCCATGACCACCCCCGCCCCCACCCCCACCCACTACCACGTCATGCTCGTCCTAGACGACCCCAACCACCTCGACGCCGTCCTCGATGCGTGGTTCAACGTAGGCCTCCGCGGCGTAACGATCATGGAGAGCACCGGCCTCCTCCGCCGCCGCGCCCGCGCCCTCGGTGCGCGCTACGCCTTCGGATTCCCGCGGATCTTCGAGAGCACCCACGCAGGCCACTTCACGCTGGTAGCGATCGTTGCCGGACGCGAGATGGTCGACGCTGGCCTCCAAGCAGCCGAATCGGTCGTCGGAGATCTGGATGGGCCGCATACGGGGGTGTTCGCGGCGTGGCCGGTGAGCTTTGTCAAGGGGGCGATTAAGAAGGACGCGGAGCCAGAGGAACAGGCATGATCTGGCTGACATTTGCGGTGAGCGCCGCGGTGATCGTGATCGCGGCGCATATGTTGGCGAGCGCCGGCGACGTGATTGCCGTGCGCACCCGCTTCGGCGGGATGTTCGTCGGCACTATGTTGCTGGCGCTGGCGACGTCGCTGCCCGAGCTGCTGACCATGATCGCCGCCCTAGGCGAGGATCTGCCGAGCATGGCGGCGGGCAACATCTTCGGCAGCTGTATGTTCAATATGTTCCTGCTGGGGCTGCTCGACGCGACGCACCGCAAAGTGCGCCTGCTGCGGCACGTGCAGTTTGCGCATGCCATCGGGGGGACGATGGCGGTGCTGATGATCGGCGCCACCATATTCTTCATCATGGCCGATCTGCCGTGGTCCTTCGGTCCGCTCGGCCTGGATAGCCTGATACTGATGGCCGGCTACCTGCTGGGCGTGAAGCTGCTCAGCGGTGCGCGCCCTTCCGAGGCGGCCGGCGAGGCTGCGAAGCACATTCCGGCGGACATGCCCCCATTGTGGCGCGGCGCCCTTGGTTTTGCGGCGGGATGCGCGCTGCTGCTCATCGCGACGCCGCCCATGGTGCGCAGCGCGGCCGATATCGCGGTGGCGACGGGCGTCGGGGCCGGCTTCATCGGCGCGTTTGCGGTGGCCATCGTGACCTCGCTGCCCGAGGCGGTGACCACGCTGGCGGCCATCCGGATCGGCGCCTACGACATGGCGGTGGGCAACCTCTACGGCAGCAACGTCTTCAACATCTTCGCCCTGGCCTTCACCGACTTCTTCTACCTCGACGGCCGCTTCCTCGGTGCCATCGACGACCACATGCTGCTGGCGGCCATGCTGGGCTTGCTGATGACAGCCCTCGGCCTGCTGGGCAACGTGAGCCGATTGGAAAAACGCGTGGGCCCGCTAGAGGTGGACGCGGCGCTATTGATCACGGTCTACGGCCTGGGCATGGCGCTTCTCTACTCGCGCGGGATGGTGGGCTAGGCGAGTTGCGGCGAGTTGTCGCGCAGAAAGCCGAGTTGGAAGCGGGCACGATGTCGGATCCGATCCGTTCAAACACCACTCGGCTGGCACCCTCTACCACGCAAAGACTGTAGGTCCCAAGGTTCGGCCTGTCCGCACGTGCGCTCTCCGAGTCTGCTGGATCAGCTGTCGGCAACCGCGTCGGGTGTCCGCGTTTCACCTCTCCGAGATGCACAGACCTCATCCGAGCGGATCGGCCACTTTCCTTTTGCGAGGAATGGTCCGGTAGCCATTCGCTCAGTTGTCGCCAGAGTGGGCGATCGCCGTCCCTGCGTGACTCCAATCAAGGCCCTTCCGCGCGCCCTGCGATGAGCATTCGGTGTGAATCGTGGCAGCGCCAGGCGCTGTCAGCGCGCATCCTGGCCCGCCGAGAGTTGCCTTCCTATCAGGTGCGGCCTGCTTCCTTAGCAGGCCGGTCGTGGTAAGGAAGCACCATGGGTCATCTTCCTATCAAACTAGCCCCAAGATAGGGGGATGATCGGGCCTGGAACCGGCCCCAAACACGGCAAAGGCGGCCCCGTCGTACGCCGGGACCGCCTGGTACTTCGTATTCGGTTGTCGTCGTGCTCGGCTCGGGCGGCCGAACCGGCGATCGTCATCGCCGGCGGGCCGCGTCGGCCGCGGCGGCTAGGCCGCCTGATCCAAGTCGAAGGTCGTCTCGACCGGATCCTCGGGGTGCTCCGCATTCCAGAGAGCCACGATTGCGGCGGTGTCGAGCTCGATGTTCTCGACGCGCAGTAGGTCGCCCTCGAAATTCGCGGGATCGCCGATGGCCGACTGGAGCCCGCGGTCGGCGCGCACGGCCAGGCGGAGCCGGCCGCCCACGCGCATATGGAGCGAGAAGCGGCCGATGCCGGGCAGCTGCACCGGATGGCCCTCGATGAGGGCGTTTCGCACCTCGCGCTGCAGGTCGGTCAGCACCATGCGCGCGATACTCTCGTTGGCGAGGGACCCGTGCGCCAGGCGCCGGGCCAGGATGTTCATGCCGATGGTTTCCTTGGGAAGAACCCGCGTGCGGTATGCGTTCACAGCTTCGATCAACGTGGCCATGTCAACCTCCTAACAAGTTGCTAAGGCCAAACAACAAGAGAGTGGGGCGGGTTTCGTGAAGCGCTTCGCGGCGTTCAACGGCGCACGCAGGCGAGTGGTTCCTCATGTTTGATGAGCAGTTCGTGAGTAGGGAAATCATGGAAGCCCCGCTCAATAACAATGGAACCGGATCATCGCGCGCGTAGAGCGTGGTTCCGATCTCCGGCGCACACCGGTGCATCTTCCGGTTCTGACGCGGGGA
>JAJCYU010000163.1 GCA_029262755.1 Anaerolineae bacterium | reverse complement strand
TCCTGGGCTGGACGGGACCATCCCGTCTCGTACGGGGCATGGTGCTCAGCTTGAAGAATCAGGAGTTCGCCGAAGCCGCTCGAGCGGTTGGCGCTTCGAACAGCCGCATCATCATGCGTCACATGATCCCCAACGCCATCGCGCCCGTGCTGGTCGCGGCGACGCTGCAGGTGGGGGGCGTCGTGGTCGGCGAGGCCGCACTCTCCTATCTCGGTTTCGGGGTCCAGGCGCCGGATCCGAGCTGGGGCAACATGTTGCAAGACTCCCAGCGGATGATCCTCACGCGGCCCATGCAGGTCTTCTATCCGGGCATGACGATCTTCCTGACCAGCTTGTCCTTCAACTTCATGGGTGACGCGCTGCGCGACGCCCTCGACCCGCGCGGCCAGCTCAGCGCCGGCCACTAGTCGCCGGAGGTCGGACGGCGCCGTTCGCGGCGCACCGGCAAACGGCCTTCGCGCACACACCGACGGGGGAGCGCTTTGAGCAACAAGAGCAACGGAACCGGCAACCTGCTGGAGATCCGCGGGCTGAAGACCTATTTCTTCACCGAGGACGGCGTGGTCAAGGCCGTCGACGGGGTCGATCTGGAGGTCAGGCGCGGACAGACCCTCGGCGTGGTCGGCGAGTCCGGCTGCGGGAAGAGCGTGACGATGTTCTCGGTCATGCGGCTGGTCGGACATCCCGGTAGGGTGGTTGACGGCGAGATCGAGTTCGACGGCCGCAACCTGCTCGACATCTCCGAACGGGAGATGCAGGAACTGCGGGGCAATCGGATTTCGATGATCTTTCAGCAGCCGCTCTCCAGCCTCAATCCGGTATTCCGGATCGGCGATCAGGTGGCCGAGGTCTTCGAGATTCACATGAGCATCTCGAAGGAAGAAGCACGCGAGAAAGCGGTGGAGATGCTGACGCTGGTCGGCATTCCGGACGCGGCGCGGCGGGCGCAGGCCTTCCCGCACGAGATCTCGGGCGGTCAGGCGCAGCGTGTCATGATCGCCATGGCCCTCGCCACGCAGCCGGAGCTGCTGATCGCCGACGAGCCGACCACCGCGCTCGATGTGACGATCCAGGCCCAGATCCTCGACTTGATGCGCGACCTGCGGGATCGCTCGAACACCGCGATCATCTTCATCACCCATGACCTTGGGGTTGTGGCTGAGATGGCGGAGCAGGTGGCGGTGATGTATGCCGGACAGGTGGTCGAGTACACGGATGTACAGTCGATCTATGCCGAACCGCGCCACCCTTACACGGTCGGGCTGCTCGAATCCATCCCGAAGTTGGGCGAGAGAAAGGCTCGGCTTGCGGTGATCCCCGGCACGGTCCCTTCCTTGGTCGATCTGCCACCCGGCTGCCGCTTCGCCGGCCGCTGCGTGCCGCGTGTGGAGCACGAGCTGAGCATCTGCACGGAGGTCGATCCCGACCTGTTGCCCGTGAGCGAGTCCCATGAGGTGCGCTGTTGGCTGTATCACGATCATCCGCCGAGTGGACACGATGCGATGCGTGCAACCGGCCGCGCAGGCGAGGAAGCCGCCCGCCGCTGGGCCACCGCGGACGATTGATCGCTGCAGGCCGAAGCCGCACGCACGTTTCAGGACGGACGTAGCTCGCAAAACCCATTCCCGTAGCCGCAGCTCGCGACGGAAGCAGATAAAGAGAGGCCGTGATGGATCAGGGGGACGCCGCCACCATGGAGGCGACGACAGCCACCGTAGAGGATCGAGTCTGGGACGGTGACACCGTGTTGGACGTCCAGGGACTCGTCAAGCACTTTCCCGTGCGTAGCGGGGTCCTACAACGTGTCTCGGCCTGGGTGAAAGCCGTCGACGGTGTGAGCTTCACGATCAAGAAGGGCGAGACCTTCGGGCTCGTCGGCGAATCCGGTTGCGGCAAGACGACCGTCGGACGAACGATCCTGCGCTTGATCGAGCCTACCGCCGGCAACGTCTACTTCGAAGACGAGGACGTCTTCGCGCAGAGCCGCAAGGACATGAAGCGCCTGCGCCGCGACATGCAGCTGATCTTCCAGGATCCCTTCTCCAGCCTCGATCCGCGCATGCCGATCGGCGAGAGCATCTCCGAGGGCCTGACGGTCCACGGCATCAAGGGCGAGGAGGCCGACACCACCATCCGCCGCGTGCTCAAGGAGGTGGGCCTGCATCCGGAGCACTCGCGCCGCTATCCGCACGAGTTCTCCGGCGGCCAGCGCCAGCGAATCGGCATCGCGCGCGCCCTTGCGCTGCGCCCAAAGCTGATCGTATGCGACGAGCCGGTATCCGCGCTCGACGTTTCGATCCAATCGCAGGTGCTCAACCTCCTCAACGACCTGCAGAACGAGCACGGCCTGACCTACCTCTTCATCGCGCATAACCTGAGCGTTGTAGAGCACATCTCCAGCCGGGTCGGCGTCATGTATCTGGGCAAGATGGTCGAGCTCACGGATCGGGATAGCTTGTTCGCGAACCCGCTGCACCCCTACACGAAGGCGTTGATCAGCGCTGTCCCTGTCCCGAACCCCAACCTGAAGCGCGAGCGGATTATCTTGCAGGGCGATGTGCCCAGCCCGCTCAACCCGCCTCCTGGTTGCAGCTTCCACCCCCGGTGCCCCATTGCGGAGGCGATCTGCAGCGAGGTTGATCCCGTTTGGCGCAACGTGGGCACCGTCGATGTCGAGCATTGGGTCGCGTGCCATCTGGTGGACGATGATGCCGGCAGCGGACACTCCAAAACCTGACAACCTTCGCGGGCTCTTGACGGCGCTGGGAACGATGGGCTAAAGTCGCCGTCCGAATCGTGGATGCGCCTTGTTAAGACATGAAGACCGCCCCGGTCCCGTGGGCGGGTGAAGAGCTTCGCGCATCGCCGTAGCCGAATCGGCATCGGTGGTGCCGCGTGGTCGCTACCCGCGCTCGACGCGCCGTGCGCCGGTGCTTCCCAGAGGAGGGACAATTGAAGCGTCTACTACCCGTCGTGCTGGCGGTGCTGTTGGTGGCACTCGGCTTCCGGAACGCTCCGGAGGACATCGCCACTGCAGAGCGATTGAGCCAAGAGGCAGGACAGTCGGTGATCGTCCTGGATGCTGCTCAGGATACGTTTGTCGCCGCCGGTATTGACGATCCGCAGGGCCACCTGTCCGAAATCTGGGCGGGATTGCGCAACAACACGGTCATCCTCGGCTTTTTGCAGTTCGAGGATTTCCCGGACGTCGGCACGGGCGCCACGGTCGTGGATGCCGAGCTGCTCGTTTGGTGCCGCCGCATCGAGTATTTGAACGACCCGACGCGCGAGCTCACCGACTTCGAGTTCAGCAGCGCCGGCCGAGCCTGGAAAGAGCACGATCTTCATTCCCGCACGATCCAGCCCCGTCGCAACGCGCCGAAGTGGACCCATGACTTCGCAAACGGCTGCAAGGACGGCGGCGAGTGGAAGTCGATCAAGAGCGATTCGCTCACCGCGACGGTCGCCAACTGGTTCTCGGGGAAGACTGCTAATTACGGGTTCATCATCGGCCCGACGAAGGACGACAGCCTGACGAACCACGTCCTCGTCCTACAGTCGAAGGAGAACGAGGCGCCCTTCCCGCTCGGCCGCGGTGCGCGCCTGCGGGTCATCGTCGAAGGCGCCGTCACGCCGACCCTCGTGCCGTCCGTGACGCCGACGCCCTCGAACACGCCGACGCCGACCAACACGCCGACGCCGACCAACACCCCCACCATCACACCGACGCCGACGCCGACCAACACCCCGACGTTGACGCCGACGCCGACGCCGACACCCACGCCGGCCGGCATCTTCATGCCGTTGTCGCTGCGTGACGGCATGATCCGGCCCGATGAGGGAGAAGACCCCGAGACGCCATAGCACAACGAGGCGTATGCGGATATTCGAAATACCAGAAGGAAACGACCCGGCCGTCTCGGCCGGGTCGTTCTTCGTGTACCGAATCGGAATGGACCGATCTCCGATTGGCCGGTGAATGCGGGGCGTTCCGTATTGGCCAAGGACGGCGCTCAAATTTGCTCGTCCCTGGCGTCGAGCCACCGTGATGTCTATACTTCGTAGTGCAATCACGATCACCCCTACGATATGTAGGGGTGTCGCCCTTTGACCCGCAATCTGGCCTTGGCCAACGACCCCCGGGAGGCTGCCCTTGAGCACTCTAGGATCGAGCCCCGTACAGGCACCGATTGAGGGCAACGGGATCGCCGTTATGGAGCGGCCGCCGGCCGTCGAACTGCACGCAATGATCGTGGACGGCGGCGACGATCGCGGAGGCGAGGACGTCGGCGCGAATCCGGACGACGCGCTGATCGCCGACGAGCCCGCCGAAATGCCTGCCATCGGCCCGGCGCCCGTCGACCTGGGGCTGCCCGCGCGCATCGAGAGCTTGTTGTTCGTCGCGGAGGCGCCCGTGACCTTGGGCGAGCTGTCCCGCGCGCTCGACGCGACGCGCGCGGAGATCAAGCGTGCGCTGCGTAGCTTGGAAGCCGCATTGATTTCGGCCGAGCGTGGGCTGCGCATCCAAAACGATGGCGGAACGGTGCAGATGGTGACGGCGCCCGCCTCCGCGGATGCCATCCAGCGCTTCCTGGGTCGTGACCGCGACAAGACCCTGTCGCGCGCGGCGCTCGAGACGCTCTCGATCATCGCCTACCGGCAGCCGCTGACGCGACCCGAGGTCGACGACCTGCGCGGGGTCAGTTCGGACGGCGTGCTCCGCACCTTGATGCTCCGCGGGCTCGTAGAGCCGGTGGGTCGGCGCGAGACGGTCGGGCACCCGATCGAGTACGGCACGACCCATCACTTCCTGGCCTACTTCGGCTTGCAGAGCCTGGACGACCTACCCCCGATCGAGGCCTTCGCGGCGCATGGCGAGGGACAGGCCGGCGAAACGGACGGGATGTCCGAGGGCGACGACGATATGGGCGACGACGAGATGGGCGCCGAGAACATGGGCGGGCGCAACGGCGAGGGCGGCGTGGACGACGGTTCGGACGACTTCCTGCGTTCCGCGATGTCGCCGCACGAAGCAGCGTAAGGGACCGCACCGATCGCAACGACTCCAGAAGAGCCGGGCAACGAGGGTGAGCGCCTCCAAAAGGTGATCGCCCATGCCGGGCTGTGTTCTCGACGTACCGCAGAGACATGGATCCAAGAAGGCCGCGTCCTCGTCAACGGCAAGGAAGTGCGCGAGCTCGGCTTCAAGGTGGACCCCTTTCGCGACGAGGTGGTCGTCGACGGGAAGGCCATATCGCGCGAGCCGCTCGAGTACTGGGTGCTGCACAAGCCCAAGGGCGTCGTCACGACCATGGACGATCCACGCGGCCGGCCGATCGCGCGGGACCTGATCGAGACGCGGGCGCGGGTCTATCCCGTCGGAAGGCTGGACATCGAGACGACAGGGCTCCTCGTGTTCACCAACGACGGCGAGCTGACCGAGCGGCTCACCCACCCGCGTCACGGCCACAAGAAGATCTACCACGTCCTCGTGTCCGGCTATCCCCAAGACAACCAGCTCGACAAGCTCCGCGGCGGTATCGAGCTCGAGGACGGGATGACGGCGCCGGCGGAGGTTCGGCCGCTGCGCACGACCCCGGACGGCGCATGGCTCGAGATCGTGCTGCGCGAGGGGCGTAAGCGGCAGATCCGCCGCATGATGACCGCCATCGAGCACCCGGTCGTCCACCTGCGCCGGGTGCAGGTGGGGCCCGTACAGCTGGGCAGCCTCAAGGAAGGCCAGTCGCGCCGCCTTTCCGATCGCGAGCGCAAGGCCTTGGGCATCCCGAGCGATCGCGTGAACCGCACCGATCGGCGGCCACGTGGTTCCAAGCAGCGCGGTCGCGGTTCCAGCCGCGGTCCGGGCCGCGGCGCCGGTTCCGGCCCCGGTCGAGGGCGCAGGGACGGTCCAAGCCGCCCAACGTCGGGGCGGGGTCGGGGCGGCCCGCGGCGATAGCGTTGCCCGCCGCCCTCCGCTATTCTGCCGGGAGGCCGCCGCACAGCGTAGCGCGACACGTTCTCCCCCGGGCGGCGCCCTCCGCCTGTGGCCGTGATGCATCCGGCCTCGTGGCGCCAACGTCAACGAGGATCGGCATGTCCACGTCGCCACGCCGCGTCCCGCGCACCATCGCCCTGGACGGCCCTGCCGCGGCCGGCAAGAGCACCGTAGGTCGCCGGCTGTCCGAGCAGTTGGGTCACCTGTACCTGGACACGGGCGCGATCTACCGCGTGCTGACCCTCATCGCCCTGCGCGACGGGGTCCCGATGGACGACGGGGACGCGCTCGCCGCCGCGGCACGCGCCTGTGAGCTGCGCATTGCACCGGCGGACGATCCCGCGGATCCCTTCGGCTACGTGGTCCTGCTCGATGGCAAAGACGTCACCCGGGCACTGCGGGCACGCGAGGTCGACGCCAACGTCTCCGCCGTGAGCCAGCACGGACCCGTGCGGGCCGTGTTGATGGACCGGCAGCGCGAGGTCGCCACCGCGCAGCCGGTGGTCATGGTCGGGCGCGATATCGGCACCGTGGTGCTACCCGACGCGGACCTCAAGATCTATCTGGGCGCTTCGGCCGAGGAACGGTCGCGGCGCCGCTACCGCGAGCGCATCGCGGGCGGCGAGCCCGTCCGATGGGCGGACGTCCTAGCTTCCACGAAGCGCAGGGACGAGCGTGACTCCACCCGCGCGGTCGCGCCGCTCCGTCCGGCGGATGACGCCGTGATCGTGACCACCGATGGGTGCGATCTCGAGGCCGTTGTCGCCCACC
>JAJCYU010000162.1 GCA_029262755.1 Anaerolineae bacterium | reverse complement strand
CATCATCCAAATCGGCGGCGAATGGGCCATCAGCCTGCCCTTCCTGGACGCCATCAAACACTACATCGACATCGGTCCCTACACCTCCGGCACCCCGAGCGGCAAGCACAACTTCTGCGCCACCCTGGCCGAGGCGGCCGGTGAGTCTCCGCCGTTGGCGCCGGTCGAATGGGCGCGCACGGACGCGGGCGTCGCCGCCCTTGCCGACCTCGCCGCGCAGGCCGGCACGGCCCAGAACGGCGCCGCCGGTGATGCCGATGTACTCGCCTCCGACGTAGATCCGGACGCGCGCCCGGCGCTGGCCGTCTTGCCGGACGGCCGGGTGCTCGTGGTTTGGGCCGACACCTTGCCCGATGCGCCGGACGGGAGGGGGCGGCACCTGCGCTGGTCGCTTTGGGACGGCCTATCGTGGAGCGCGCCTGCGCTGCTCACCGACGGTAGCGTGCCGGCGGAGCGGCCGCACCTCGCGGTCGCCGGCGACCGGATCGTGGCGGTGTGGCAGCAGCTCGACCTGCGCGGCCTCGAGCCGCCCGTCGAGGATCCCGGCGACGTGCTGGCGCGCATGGAGTTGGCCTCGGCCGTGTTCGAGCCCGACGCCGGACGCTGGAGCCCGGTCCAGGCCGTGACGAGCAACGCGTTTATCGACCACCAACCCCGCCTGGCCGGCGCAGACGACGGGCGCGCGCTGCTCCTATGGGTGGCCAACGAGGCCAACGCGCTGATGGGCGACGCGGAGGCGCCGGACAGCCTGCGTGCGTCCACCTGGAGCGGCCTGACGTGGTCGGCGCCGGAAGCGATTGCCGCGGTTCAGGACCTCGTCGATCACGATCTGGCCTGGGACGGCGCGCGCGCCGTGCACGTCGTGTCGCGCCAGGGAGCCGGTGGCCACACGCTCGACGTGCGCATCGGCGATGGTGCTACGTGGACGACCTCAGCCGCCCCGCCGCTACGCAGCGTCGATGCGCGCCAGCCTCGCGTGCTGCCGCTCGCGAGCGGCGGTTTCGCGCTCGCCTGGTCGGAGCCCGACGCGCTCGTCGTGCTGCGCGGCGACTGGGACGCGCCGCCGACGCGTTTCCCGCTGCCCGAGGGCGCGCAGGACCGCGTGCTCGAGCCGGCCCTGTCGCCGGACGGTCATCTCGTCGTGCTCTGGCGTGAAGCGACCACGAACGGCACGGCCCTGCGCTACGCTGCCTGGGACGCCGATCACGCCCGCTGGAGTGAGGCGTTGACGCTCGCGGACGGCCGCGTGTCCATAGAAGCCCAAACATCCGCCTTCGACGCGGACGGCGCGCTCCTCGTGGCGTTCCGCCGCGCGGCGGTGAGCTTCCCCGACGCCGAGGTGCCGCCCTTGATGGGCCCGTCCGCGATCGTCGTCGCGCGGCACCGGCTGGGGCGCGACGCATCGATCGAGGCGCGCGACGTGCGCGTCGGCCCGCGCCGACCGGGTGATCCGACCCGCGTCGTGAGCGTGACGGTGCGCAACGTGGGCGATCTGGCCTTACGCGACGTCAGCGTGGACGTACGCGAGGGTTCGCCCGACGCGGGCGCCGCCGCGATCGGGGACCGCCAGGTCGTCGGCGTCTTGCCCGGCGGCGGCGAAGCGACCTTCGCCCTCGTCTGGCGCCCGCCCGTCCCGCCGCGGCCGCTCCGCGCTCGCATCTGCGTCGTCGTCGACCCCGACGGCGAGCAACCCGACGCCGATCGCGACAACAACATCGCCTGTGTCGACGCCGTGCACGTGATCGAGCTGCCCCTGGTCGGCCGTGGCATGACCGGCCTCGCGCGCCCGCCTACGGCCCGACCCGAAGCGCGCCCCACGCGCACGCCCACGCCGCGCATGACGGCCACGCCCCGCCCGCCGACGTCCACGCCGACGCCGCCGATCCCGCCGCCGCCGGCCCGAACGCCGGCGCCGACCGCCGTCCCGACGTCGTTCCCAACGAATAGGCCCACGAGCGAGCCGACATCGGTCGCGACCAGCCACTCGACGCCGACGGCCGGTGCCACGTCGGTCCCGCCGGACGGGACGCGCACCCCGACGTCGCCCGCGACGCCGGTTCCCACGCCCACCCCGACGCCCGAGGGGCTGTGGATTGAGCGGGTCATGACCAGCGGCGAGAACGACCGACCTCGCCTAGGCTTCACGACGCTCGAGACCATCAAGCTCTGGCTACGCGTGGAGAACACCACCGGCGCCCCGCAGGAGGCGGATCTGGCATGGCGCGTGACCATGCCCGGCGGCTTCGAGCTCGGCGCGCTCAGCCACGAGCAGACGTCCACCGTGAACCCCGATCGGCCGTGGTGGAATCTCAGCCGTACGGTCCCGACAGACCTGACGCCCGGCGAGTACACGCTGCACGGCGCCGTCACGCACGATGGGCGCACGCGCCGCGCGCAGGGGCCGTTCGTGCTCGCCGATCGCGTGCTGCGCGACGACGACTTCGCGTTGGGCGCGCCCGGTTGGCCGACGGATCCGCAACCGGATTGGACCATTCAAGCTGTGGACGGCCTGCTGCGCGCAGAGCTGCGCCGCGACGGGACGACGCTGCGGATCGTACCGGAGGACACGCGCTCGTCGCGCGCGTTGATCGGTGCACGTTGCCGCATCGCGGAAGGCGCCGCGGGCCAATGCGGTCTCGTCTTCGGCCTGAACGACGACAGCACGGCCTACCACGCCTTGACGATCACCGATGGCGGCCGCTTCACCGTCGCCCACTTCGATCGCGACGACGGCTGGCGCTCGATCGTGCCGTGGACGGCGTCGCCCGCGCTGGGGCCGATCGGCGGGTGGAACCATCTCGTGATATGGCACGACGGCGCGCGATTCGTGGCCTACGCGAACAGCGTGCGCGTCGCGGCCTTCGATGCGCCGACCTTGGCCACGATCGGCCGACATGGTGTGCTCGTCGGCTCCGGCGGCGGCGCCCCCGTGATCGCCGAATACGACGACGTCCGGATCTTGACCTGGACGCCGCGCTAGGGGACGATCACGGCTCGCGTGCACAACGCAAGGCGTGTCTTGGACGACTCCAGCAACATGCAGGGCACGATTCGCGTCGTCGCCCGCGACGTGCGAATCGCGTGCCTGGCGGCCCCGGCTGTGCATGCTCGCGCTCACTGCACGCCCCTGTACCCTCAAACTCCCCACACCCCTCGTGAGGCTCCACCATGGAATATCGACGACTCGGTCGTAGTGGTCTGAAGGTCAGCGCGGTCAGCCTCGGCGGCTGGATCAACTTCGAGACGGAGGATCGTCTGGCGGACGACAAGGCCGCGGCCATCGTGGACGCCGCGTTCGACGCGGGCATCAACTTCTTCGACCTGGCCGATTCCTACGGCCGCGGCGAGTCGGAGCGACGCTTCGGCCGCATGCTCGCCGGCCGCAACCGCCGACACGTGGTCGTCAGCTCCAAGGTCTACTGGCCCTTCAGCGACGACCCCAACGACCGCGGCCTTTCCCGCAAGCACATCATGGAGAGCGTGGACGGCAGCCTCGACCGTCTGGGGATGGACTATCTCGACCTCTACTTCTGCCATCGCAGCGACCCCGATACGCCGCTCCTCGAAACGGCGTGGGCCATGCACGACCTCGTCCGATCCGGCAAGGTGCTCTACTGGGGCACGTCGGAGTGGCCGGCCGACCAGGTCCGAGCGGTCTGTGCGCTGTGCGAGACCCGCGGCCTGACCCTGCCGATCGTCGAACAGCCCCAATACTCGTTGCTCCATCGCGACCGCGTCGAGCGCAACCTCATGCCGATCACGAGCAAGGCCGGCATCGGCCTCGTCACTTGGTCACCGCTCGCGATGGGCATGCTCACGGGCAAGTACGACGACGGCGTGCCGGAAGACTCGCGCTTCCACCGTCAGGCCTGGTCCGGCGAGGCCTACCTCACCGATGAGAAGATCGCACGCGTCCGCGCCTTCGCTCCGATCGCCGAAGGCCTGGGCGTCTCGCGCGCCCAACTCGCCTTGGCCTGGCTACTCCACCAGCCCGGCGTGGCCAGCGTGATCACGGGCGCCACGAGCGTATCGCACGTCACAGAGAACGTGGCGGCGGCGGCTCTGTCGTTGGACGACGCGATGCTGGCCACGATCGACGAACTCTTCGCGGAGAGCCCCGCCGAGGACAGCTGAGCCAAAAGCGTGGTTAGCTAAAGGCGGAGGTAGCTGAGCCGTTGTGGTGGCGAAGCGGAAGTCCATTGACCGGTTTGTGATCGCCGGGTCTATTGGCTTTAGAGCGTCGCTTGATCGACGTGCGCGCTCCCCGCGCTACGTGCCCGTCGGCCGTGTCTTCTTGCTCAGCAGGAAGACCACAAGCCCGCCCACGACGAGGCTGAAGTAGCTGATCGTGCGGTAGAGCACGGTGAGGGCGATCGCCGATACGGCCTCGAAGCCGCGCAGGCCGATGGCTGCCGCCAGGATCGGCTCGAAGCCCAGGCCGCCCGGCGTCAGGGGGATCACCGTGATGAAGGCCTGCAGCAGGCTGAAGAACACGACGAGCGCCGCGCCGAGCTCGAGCCCCAACGCGCGGCCGACGAAGTAGAACGAGGCCCCCTCCGCCACCCAGGCGAGCAGGGTCAGGCCAAGCAGTCGCGGAAACCGTCCGAACGACAGCACGAGCGCGCTGGAGAACGTGCCGTAGACCCGGGCGATGCGCTCCGGCAGCAATCGCTCGACGTGCACGCCGTAGCGCGCGAACGCGACCAGGCCGACCATGAGCACCACAACGAGCACCGCGCCGACCGCAAAGAGCTGCGCCAGTGAGCAGCCCAGATCCTCGGGCCGCCACCCGCCCGTCAGGCACGCCCCGAGCCCGCCTTCCGCGCCACGCGCCAGCACGTCGCCGTAGGTGAAGAAGCCGGTGGTGACCATGAGCACGACGAGCACGACAAGATCGAGCGCGCGCTCGGCCACGATCGTGCCCATCGCGCGCGACCACGCCGTGCCGTGATGCGCCCGCAGCAACCATCCGCGGTACACATCACCAAGCTTGGCCGGCACCACGGCGTTGGCGAACCAGCTGAGGTAGATGATCTCCGCCAGATCCCGGACCGGCGCCTGCCGCTCCTCCGGCTCGCCCGCGTTGCCAAGCAACACCCGCCACCGCCAACCGCGCACGGGAAAGTTCAGGTAGTAGGTGACGAGGGCCGCCGCGTACCACCCCAGATGAGCGCCCCGCACCTGCGCCCAAGCCTGGCGCAGTGTCTCGGGATCCTGCTGGCGCAACGCGAACACGATAAGGCCGGCGGCGAAGGCGAAGCTGAGCACGGTGCGCGGGCTCAGGAAGCGGCGGCCGAGAGAGGGCCGCTCGGCCTGCTCGGTCTCGCCGTCCGCGGGGGCGGGCGCAGGCGCGGGCGCGGTCGCCGACGCGAGTTCGCCGCGCAGGCCGTCGTTGGCCACGGGACCGTCGGTCGCCGCGTCGCCCATTACAGGGTCGCCCATCTCATGGTCGCCGCCCGCTGGGTCGCCGCCCACGGGACTGCCGCCCACGGGATCGCCATCCGCGGCGTGCCCACCCACCGAGCCACCGTCCACCGGACCATCCGTCGCCGTCGGCTCAGCCACGGGGTGCGCCGATAGAGCGGATCTCGGCCACCGTGCTCATGGAGCGGGCTCCTGCTGCGCCTCGGGCGCGGTGCGTGCAAGGACGAGCCCGGTCAAAAGCCCGAGATGCGCGGTCAGATCGTGCACGAAGAGGTGGTCGAAGAGGCTGTGCGTGGCCGTCGCGCTCCACACGCCGAGCGCGCCGAGGGCAAGCGCGGCGCGCGCGGGGGATCGTTCCGTCAGGGCCGCGCGCAGGCAGGCCCACAGGATCGAGACGACCAGCAGCAACCACGCCGCCGCGCCGATCATGCCCGTTTCAGCGAGCGCGTTCAGCGGATAGTTGTGCGCATGACCGAGGGCCACCGGCCAGCGCGGCAAGCGGTGCGCGGCGTAGGCAAGCTCGTAGTGCCCCGGCCCCTGCCCTAGCCACGGCCGTTCGGCGAACATGGAGCCCGCGGCCGCCCAATGCGCCAAGCGCTCGACCGTCGCGAAGTTGGCATCGGTCACCTCGGCCTGCGCCACCTCGGCCGCCAGCGCCGGCCCGCTTGCAATGCTCGCCAGCCGCGCGGCGATGCTCGCGGGTGGCCGCGGCAGCAGCCCAAAGGCCGCCAGCGCCACGGCCGCGACCACGGCGAGGTAGCCAGCCACCAGCGTCCGCGGCTCACGATCCTTCACCGCCCGCGCGAGCCGCACGAGCGCCATCGCCCCCGCGCCGGCCAAGGCCGCCAACCACGCTCCGCGCGACCACGATAGGATCAACGCGCCCCCGCAGAGGGCAGCCACGGCGCCGCCGTTGACGCCGAGGACGGAAACGTGGAGCTTCCTCGCAACCGGCACCATCCCCTGGCGATCTCCAACTCGACCCGTTCGCGCACGCACAGGCACCCACCATGCCGCCAGCAGCGCTGCGCCGATCGGCCACGCCATGTTCATATACCCGCCAAACGGATTCGGCTGCCCGAAGCTGCCGTATGCGCGCGTCAATCGTCCCCCGAGGATCCCAAACGCCTCCGGCCCAACCGCGCCGACCGACGCCGTCCAACCCACGATCGCCTCAACCCCGACCGCCACGAGCAAGCCCGCCAGCACGACCACCCGCCCTCGGCCGCTACGACCCACGACGGCCGCCAGCAAGCAGGCGAGCGCGAAGACCACCCACCGCGCCGCATCTAGCACCGCGGCAACCAACGACGCCGCCCCCAAGGCGCTGGCGCCCAAGGCAAGCAGATACGCCGCGCAGGCGACCGCGACGAACGCGCGCGCAAGGCGCAGCGGCGAGCGGAAGCGGGCCGCGGGATGCGCGATCGACGTGGGCAACGCATACCCGGACGATGTCAGGTCGCCTCCGGAACACCGCGCCCTCCGGCGCAGCACGTGGAGCGCGACGCCGAGCGCGGTCCACGCGAGCAGCAGCGGCGCCGCGGTCAGCGATGCGCCGCCCACCGCATCGCCCGCGAAGGCTGCGAGCGGGAGCGGGGCGCGGCTGCCGAAGGGCACGGCCAGCGCGGTCAGGGCCAGGCCGAGTGCCGGCCAGACCAGGCAGGCGACGGCGAGCACGAGAACGAGCGCTGCGAGCAGCCACGGCCATGGCGCCCAGGCGAGGGCGACGGCCAACGCGGTTACGACCAAGCCGGAGACGGCCGTCATGGAATAAGAGGGGACAGCCCTGGGATCGCGCGTTGCTGTTCGGCCCGGCCGGCCGCCGCCGGGATCCACACGCCGGCCGCTACCGGATCGAACGCGCGGCGCGTCGTGCTGGTCGGAGTGTGCGCGAATGGGGATCGGTCTGGTCATGATGGGCGGCATCGGGCGCTCGCGCAGCTCGCCTGCAGCGGGCGGCTGTATCACCCGCGCGCTCAGCCCGCGCCGGCGTGCTCGAGCTCGGTGCGGAACCAGCGGATCGTCTCGCCCATGCCCTCGTCGAAGGGCACCGCGGGCGCCCAGCCGAGCAGGGTCTGCGCTCGGGTGATGTCGGGGCAACGGCGGCTCGGATCGCCGCTGCGCTCGTAGGGCAGCGGCAGGAGGTCGATACCGGCGGCGTTGCCCGTGGCGGCGTTGATGCGCTCGCCGAACTCGCGGATGGTCATCTCGTCCGGGTTGCCGATGTTGACGGGGCCGTCCACGTCGGATTGCAGCAGGCGGTAGATGCCGTCGACAAGGTCGCTGACGTAGCAGAACGACCTCGTCTGCGCGCCGTCGCCGAAGACGGTCAGCGCATCGCCGCGCAGGGCCTGGCTGACGAAGTTGGGCACGACGCGGCCATCGTCCAGGCGCATGCGGGGGCCGTAGGTGTTGAAGATGCGCACGATGCGCACCTCTACGTCGTGCATGCGGTGGTAGGCCATCGCGAGGGCTTCCGCGAAGCGCTTGGCCTCGTCGTAGGCGCCGCGCGGGCCGAGCGTGTTGACGTTACCGTTGTAGTCCTCGGTCTGGGGATGCACGAGCGGATCGCCGTAGACCTCCGAGGTGGAGGCCAAGAGCAGGCGCGCGCCCTTCTTCCGTGCCATGCCCAGCGCGTGATACGTGCCGAGCGAGTTCACCTTCATGATCTGAATGGGGATCCGCAGGAAGTCGACCGGGCTGGCGGGTGAGGCCAGGTGCGCGATCCGATCGACCGGCCCGTCCACGAAAAAGGGCTCGGATACGTCGTGCTTGACGAAGGAGAACTGCGGGTTGTCGGTCAGGTGGGCGATGTTGCGCAGGGAGCCCGTAACCAAGTTGTCGATGGCCACGACCTCGTGGCCTTCGGCCAGCAGACGATCGCCAAGGTGCGACCCGACGAAGCCCGCCCCGCCTGTGATCACGATCCGCATCAGGATTCCCCCATCGGCGCCCCGTGTCGGGGGCGCGCTCGACTCGACGGCGCCAGGATAGTGCAGCCCCGGAGGGGGGTCAACGAATCAGCCGCTGCGAATGTTGGGTCCGCCGCGGGCTGCCGGTACGATTCAAGCAGTAGAGTCCATCCTATTGCACCGCCGACAATCTACCTTCCGGTTGGAATCCGTCGCCGGAGAGTTGTTCCAAAGCCAAAGCGCAAACCAAGCACCTGACGTTTGCTTCCTGTGTTGCTGTATCGAACGCTGCAAGGAGCCTTCCCATGTCGATTCTTGACCCCCTGAAGCGTGTACAGAACCTGCGACGCTCCGACGCGGCGCGCCGCGCTGCCGGACGAGACGGCGACGCGGATGCGGCCGGCCGCGTTCCACCCGGGCAATCGCTAACCCGCAAGTTCCCGGTCCTGACCGCGGGCTCGACGCCCAAGGTGGAAGCCGCCGACTGGAAGCTGCGTATCTTCGGCATGGTCGAGGGCGAGAGCGAGCTGGATTGGGAGGCCCTGCAGGCCCTGCCGTCGAGCACGCACACCTGTGACATCCATTGCGTGACCCGGTGGAGCAAGCTGGATACGACGTGGACGGGCGTGCCCTTCTCGGTCGTGCACGCGCAATCCCGGGCGCTGCCCGAAGCCGATCACGTGATGCTGCACTGCACGGGCGGCTACACGACCAACATGCGGCTGGACGAGATGCTCGAGGACGGCGTGATGCTGGCCTACGACTACGACGGCGAGCCACTGCCGCGACCGCACGGCGGGCCCGTACGCATGCTCGTGCCCAAGCTCTACCTGTGGAAGAGCGCCAAATGGCTGAGCGGCATCGAGTATCTGTCGGGCAATCGCCCGGGCTTCTGGGAAGGTCACGGATACCACATGCACGGCGACCCGTGGACCGAGGAGCGCTTCGGTTGAGCCGGCGGCAGCATGGCAACACGGCTCGCCGATCGGAGGGGCCTAATACGCGCGAATCCGGCTATGCCGTACCGCGCGCCTCGGTCGGTGGCGCGAGGCGGACGGGCGCCGGTGGTACGAAGCGGACTGGCGATACCCGCGCTGTCCGTGCCGGACCGGCCCTCGTCTCCCCCCATGCCGAGGCTCTTCGCGCGGCGCATATGTGCCAAGGCAAGAGCAACGACTGCGGTCCGTTCTCGGCCGCGATCGCGATCAACGCCGTCACGGCTTCCCACGTCGACCCCAAGCGCCTGGCACGAGACCTGGAACGGCCGCGTTGGATCGGACCCCTGCCCCGCCTGCGCCGCATCCCCCGCTGGGCTACCTTCCCGTGGGGCGTCGCCGATGCCCTGCGCGAGCACGGCCTGCGCGCGGGTTGGCGCTTCTTGTCCACGACCGGGCGCCTCCAACGGGGCCTGGCCGCGGGAGAGCTGCTCATGCCGATCTACGGCGGCTGGCGGCGCAGGCCGTGGGCACACGTGGTGGTCTTGGTCGCACACGATCCCGAGCGGGGCTGGGGTCTGGTGGACCCACAGCACAAGCGCGCGGAAATCGTATGGATGACGGAGGAGCGCTTCCGACGCCGTTGGCGCTGCTGGGGCAACCTGCTCGTGACCGCGACGCCGCCCCCGGACCTTGCACACACGATATAATCGCCTTAGCCGTCACCATGATCGCTCCTGTCGCCCGACCCGGACGGTTGACCGTCTGCGATCGCCGCGCTCCGTTCATGGTGCTTCGCTTCCGAGCATGGTTGCTGCTCCCGTCATGGACCGCGCACGCGCGATCGCTCTTCGTCGCCCGTTCGCGGTAGATCGCATTGCCCAAGCATGAAGTCCAGGAGGACCCCGATGCCCACTCGCACCTGCAAAGACGGTCAGCTCTACCTCGGCGGCGTGATCGACGCCGCCACCGGCAAGAGCAGCGACGAAGCGCAGTGCCTCGACGCCGACCGGCTCACCACCCACGGCGTCATCGTCGGCATGACCGGTTCCGGCAAGACGGGCCTGGGCGTGCTCCTGCTCGAAGAAGCGCTGCGCGCGGGTATCCCGACGCTCGTGATCGACCCCAAGGGAGACATGGGCAACCTGGCCCTGCGCTTCCCCGACCTGGCCGCCTCCGATTTCGAACCGTGGGTGGCCCCGGAAGACGCGCGCCGCGCAGGCATAGAGCTTCCGGAATACGCCGCACAGCAGGCGGATCTGTGGCGCAACGGGCTGGCCGGCTGGGGCATCGGCACGCCGGAACTACGCGAGTACCGCGACGCCGCGGAAATCACGGTGTATACGCCCGGCTCAGGCGCGGGCGTGCCGCTGAACGTCCTCGGCTCGCTGGCCGCGCCGGACCTGGATCCCGACAGGCACGGCGAGGTTCTGGCCGACGAGGTCGAAGGCTTCGTCTCCGGCCTGCTCAATCTGGCCGGCATCGAATCGGATCCGATCACGAGCCGCGAGCACATCCTCCTCTCCAACCTCGTGCTGCACAGCTGGCGCCAGGGACGCGATCTCGACATCGGGGCCTTGATCGCCCAAGTGCAGCGCCCGCCACTGCGCAAGCTCGGCGTCTTCGACCTGGAATCCTTCTTCCCCGAGAAGGAGCGCATGAAGCTGGCCATGCGCCTCAACGGTCTGTTGGCCTCACCGGCCTTTGCGACCTGGATGCTGGGCGAACCGCTGGACATCGGCTCCCTGCTCTACACAGAGTCCGGCGGACCCCGCGCCGCGGTTGTCGCCCTGGCACATTTGTCGGAGGTGGAGCGCCAATTCGTGGTCACGCTGCTGCTGGGCAAGATGGCCACGTGGATGCAGACCCAACCCGGCACGAGCGAGTTGCGAGCGCTGGTCTACATGGACGAGGTCTTCGGCTTCGCCCCACCCAGCGCGCAGCCTCCCTCGAAGAAGCCCATCCTCACCTTGCTCAAGCAAGCCCGCGCCTTTGGTGTCGGCCTGGTGCTGAGCACGCAGAACCCGGTCGACCTGGACTACAAAGCGATCTCCAACGCCGGCACCTGGTTCATCGGCCGCCTCCAGACCGAGCGCGATCGCGCCCGCCTGCTGGACGGCCTCGCGACCTCCGATGCGATGGACCGTGCAACGCTGGACAACGCCATCGCCGGGCTCGACAAGCGCCAGTTCCTGATCCAGCGGGCCGGCAAGGCGCCCAACCTCTTCGGCACGCGCTGGGCGATGAGCTACCTGCGCGGACCGCTGACGCGTACCGAAATCGGCCGCCTCGACCAAGTAGAGGGCGCAACAACTAGCGCGTCCGCGACGCCGTCGCTGAGCCCCTCCGCATCCACGCCGGGTGCAAGCAACTCGCCCTCCGCCGCCGCACCCGGGCTGAACGCAGCGCCCTCTGTGGGTTTCGCGGGCCCCGCTGCGCCCGTTACCCCGGCAACACTCGGCGCGAACGAGAGCGCGCAAGCGCCCATCGTGGCGCGGAACGTGAAGGTGGCGTGGCTCGATCCGGCCGCTACGTGGTCGCCGTTGGTCGGCGCCACGCACGGCGCGAGCCGTTACTACGCGGCCCTCGCCGCGCGCGTACGTCTGCGCTTCGACGAGCGCTACAGCGAGATCGACCACCAAGAAACATGGGAGGCGGTGTGGTTCCCGCTGGTGGAGCGCTTCGACCTCGACGAGGCGATCGTGGTCGATTACGACGATCGCGACTTCGATTCCCGCGAGCCGGAGGGCGCCATCTATGTCGTCCCTGAGGCCCCGATCGGCAAGACGACGTTCTTCAAGGAGATCGAGCGCGAGATCCTCGACGAGCTGTACCGCGATCGCGAGATCGAGATCTTCAAGAACGCGGAGCTGAAGCTCTACTCGCGTGTCGGCGAATCGAAGGAGGCCTTCCTGCGCCGCTGCGACGCGGTCGCGCAGGACATGGAGGACGAAGAGGCCGCCAAGCTGCGCGACAAGATCGAGGCCAAGATGCGCCGCCTCCAAGAGCGCCTGCGCAGCACGGAGCGCCGCGTCGCAGAGCTCGACGAGGAGGTCGGCGCCCGCGGCCGCGAAGAGTGGCTCTCGCTGGGCGGCGATATCGTCGGCGCCTTCCTGGGCGGCCGCAGCCGCACGCGCTCGCTGGCCACCACGATCGGCCGCGCTTCCCGCCGCCGGCGCATGACCAGCACCTCGGCCAACCGCCTGGACACCGCGGCCGAAAAGGTCGACGCCGTAGCCGACGAGATCCAAGCCATGGAGGACGACCTCGTCGAGCAACTCGCCGCCATTGACGAGGCCTGGGCCGAGAAGGCGCAGCAGATCGACACGATGGCCATTGGCCTCGAGAAGAACGACATCGACGTCGACGAGCTGACGCTGGTGTGGGTCCCGCGCGAGGGGTAGGGGGCGGGGTGGGGAGCGGGTAAAAGGTGCGACCGGCGTTGTCGTGGCCGATGGATGTGGGCTACGACCTCGTGACCGCGCGGGTCCGGCGCCCGTTTGGTCGCGACAACCGGTCGCCGGTCGCCCGTTCTTCGCTTCGCCGGTCGCCCGCGTCGCCGCGCATGCCACGCACCCGGAATGTGCATCTACATGCATGGCGAGAGACCGCGGTCCACAACGCCGACGGAGCTCTTCACGGTCGCTTCGCTCGCCGTTGCGTTGCGATCCCGGACGCAGATGGTGCCGTGATGTGGTAGCGTAGCGGCATGAATCTTCGTTTACACAGGCTGCGCAAACCCGCCCCCAAAGTAGGACAAACGGGCCCCACTGAGCGCACTGGTTCGTCGGTAGTCGCGACCGCCAAGACACACGCGACTACGGCAACCTTCGTGTTGTTCGCGGCGCTCGTCGCGCTCTGGGCTGGCGTTGTTGGCGCGCGCTCGGCCGCCGTATCGGCCGACACCGCGCAACCCTCCATGTCCGCTTCGCCGGACACCTTCGCGCAGCCCGCCGCCCAAGCCGGCGCCGATGCGCCCTCGTTCCTCGCGATCGCCGAGCTCGCGCTGCCGGACCCGAACGATCCAGCCGCGCCGCCGCTCGATCTCGCCACGTATCCGCTGCTAGCCGCGTCGGATTCCTTCGCATGGCCCCACGGCTCGGGGAGCGGGGGAACCGAATCGGGGGTCGGCGTGATCGCGCTCCCGAACTTGGTCCACGCCGCTTCGTCGGCGGATTCCTCGAGCGAGATCGTGCTCGTGAACCTGTCCACATTGCCCGGATTCACCGACTACATCGTCTACCTCTTCGACGCCAACGGCCTGATCGACTTCGTATGCAGCAAGCTCAACGAACGAGAAGCCGATGTCATGGACCTCACCCGTTGGCGATTCGTGCCGGAGGGTTTCCGCGGCCACGGTCTGGTGAGCACCGTCTTCTTCGAGCACGACTACTTCGAGACGATTCCTGCGGATCCGGACGCCCGTTTCGTGCGCTCCGCAATGGGGCTGGCCGCGGTGATCGTCGACCGGCCCGTCCTTGCTTCGCGCGCCGGCGCCGGCGCCGCGGCCCGCGCGGCCATCCCGCTGCACTCCGGAACCAACCCGGGTTTTGCGATTTATCCGGGCGTATCGCGCAATCAATGCTTCCGGTTTGGCGGCGGACGATTCTTCGCAAGCGCG